>NZ_JANEWJ010000019.1:0-89431 GCF_028069755.1 Citrobacter sp. Igbk 16
ATGTGATATTTGTTCGTTAATTTATTAACGAGTTTATAAAAATAATGATGGTATTTAAGTGAGGTTACGGTGAGCAAATTACTCGGTGTGATCAAAGCAATAATTGGACAGGTTTATGTTGTTGACGCAAGTGGCGCACAGCGACGTGTTCATGAAGGCGACAGAGTATATAGCGGTGAAGAAATTGTGACCGGTGCCAACGGTGCGGTAAGTCTCTCTTTACCGGACGGAAAAACGCTGGATGTTGGTCGCAACAGCCACTGGGGCGATCATGGGCTACAGGCCAACTCTACTCCGGAACGTGATGCTCAGGATATTGCCGCCGTACAAAAAGCGATTGCTGATGGGGCTGACCCGACGCAGATACTGGATGCGACCGCAGCGGGTAATGAAGAGCCGGTGCAGTTGGAGGGCGGTGGGGGTGGTCACACGCTGGTCCAGTTGGCCTTAACCGGACAAGTTGTTGATCCAACAGCCGGTTTTGACACGCAAGGGCTGGGGAGCCCGACCTGGGATATCAATCAGCCGGTAGGGGGAATGGACACAGGTACAGCCAGTGTGTTCCCACCCGAAGTGCAAATTACCGAGTTTGCGGGTAACGATGGCTACATTAATAACACTGAATTCCACCGGACCCATTTAAGCGGCACCAGTAACCAAAATCACGTCACGCTCACCTTCACCGATAGCCAAAAAAACACATTCACTGTAGATGTCCCGGTAAGTAACGGTCACTGGAATATCGATACCGATCTTGGCGGACTGGTACCGGGAAATGTAACCGTGGTGGCAATAGCGACCGATGTCTCGGGGCGGACCGCACAAACTTTCGACAATGCGTTGATTGATATTACCGGTCCACGTATCGATATTACGGTCGATAGCGTGACCCCAGATAACCTGATTAACCACCAGGAGTCTCTTCTGTCGCAAACCGTGATTCACGGGTCTGTCGGGGGAGATGCAAAGCCGGGTGATGTCGTGACGCTGGTTGTCGACGGTATAACGTATACCGGCACGGTCGACGATCCGGGAACGGGCATTTTGACTTACAACATCCCGGTCCTGACCCAAGGGCTGCTGAATGACCCGACGATTCATGCCTCCCTCACCTCTACCGATGATGCCGGCAACAGCACCACCGTTTCGACCGATCACTATGTCGATAACGATTTGTATGCACAGAATGCGGTGACCATCGGGACGGTGGCAAATGATGATGTCGTCAACGCTAACGAATCTCGCATGCCGACCATCATTTCTGGCGTAGCCAGCGGTGATGCCAAAGTGGGCGATCCGGTCACCTTGACGCTTCAGGGTAAAACATTCCATGGCACGGTGTTCGACGACCATGGTCAGCTGCGTTATGAAATTGTGGTGCCTTCCTCAACGCTGAAAGAAGGTGCAAATGATGCGCAGGTGACGCTGGTCAGCCATGACGCTGTCGGTAACGAAGCGATTGCCATTACGCACAAAACTGTGGTGCTGGATACCCAGGCACACAACACCCTGACGATTGACAATGTCACCGCCGATAACACCCTGAACTTCACTGAGCTGTCGGCGAATAAGCAGGTGATTATCGGGGAAGTGCGCGGGGAAGACGCGAAAGCGGGCGACCCGGTGCTGGTGGAGATCAACGGCCACCAGTATCACGGTCAGGTGATTGATATCGGGAAAAATACCCTCGGCTACCGCATTGAAGTCGACTCTGCTACTTTTTCTGACAACGTCGGTCAGGTGCTGAAAGAGGTGACGGTACACGTCAGCGTCACTTCCCACGATGCGGCAGGTAACCTGGCAATTGCCACCGAAACCCACAGCGTACATCTCGATAACTTCGCGGAAAACGCGGTGCATATTGATACCGTCGCGGGTGATGACCTTATTAATATCAAGGAATTTTTAGCCAACGGCGGGATCACGCAAATTACCGGTACCGTGACCGGCGTGGATGCGAAAGTGGGTGATGTGGTTACCCTGGAGCTGAAGGGGGGCGCGGTGATTCACAGTTCGGTTATCGCGCTGGCGGGCGGTGGGCTGGGCTATAGCATTCCGGTAAACAGCCATAAGCTGGTAACTCATCCAGAATTTAGGGTTTCTGTTACCTCTACGGACCCAGTGGGGAACAGCGTCACGCATTCTGAAACCAAAACCATCAGCGCCGACCTGTATACGCAGTCGCATATCACCATTGATGGTGTGACCGCTGATAACTTCATCAACATCAAGGAATCGACGGACAATAACGGCAAGACCACCATCAGTGGCACGGTAAGCGGCGATGCGAAAGAGCACGATACTGTTGAGCTGGTGATTAATGGTCAACACTATTCGGGTGAAGTGGAAAAGCTGGCAAACGGCAATCTGGTCTACCATATCCCCGTAGAGACTAAGGATCTGTTAGCCAACCCGCTTATCCATGCGAGCATTCACACCACGGACGAGCATGGCAACGAAATGACGGCGGTGACGAAACATGTCGTTGGGCTGGATCTTAACGCCAGCGCCTCTATCGGCGTTGATACCGTCGCCGGTGATGACATTATCAGTAAAGCCGAGTCCGAGCTGCATAAGGCAACCATCACAGGGCCCGTCGGCGGCGATGCGCAGAAAGATGATACCGTCACCTTAACCTTCAACGGTAAAACCTATACCAGCAAGGTTATTGAACTCGCTAACCACTCGCTGGGCTACCGCATTGAGGTCGACACAGACACACTGACGGATGGCAGCGACCAGAAGATCCATGTCTCCATCTCAACCGTTGACGAACACGGCAATACAGCAGCAGCAACGTCCGAGCATATGGTGCATATCGATCTGCACGCTGAGGCGAGCATTACGATTGATAAGGTGACTGCCGATAACACCCTGAACCATGCTGAACTGAATATGGCTAAGCAAATCATCAGCGGTAGCGTTGGTGGTGATGCGAAAGTTGACGATGAAGTCACCCTCGAAATTAATGGCTACAAGTTTACCGGTAAGGTCATTTCACTAGGTAATAACCATCTGGGTTACCGAATCCCGGTCGACTCGTCGGCATTCAGTGACAACCAGGGTGACCAGGATAAACATGTCAACATCAGGGCGACGGTTACCTCCTACGATGCGGCGGGCAACCTGGCGATTGCCACCTGCGACCATAACGTGCATATCGACAACTTTGCGGTAAACCAGGTGCATATCGATACCGTCGCGGGCGATGACGTTATTAATATCAAAGAGTTTTCCGCCAACGGTGGCATTACGCCAATCACCGGCACCGTGACTGGTGTTGATGCGAAAGTGGGTGATACGGTGATCCTGAAGCTGGATGGTGTTACGGTGATGCAAGGTGCCGTTATCACGCTGGCGGGCGGTGGGCTGGGGTACCGCTTCCCGATGAATACCCATATGTTGATGAGCCATCCGGAAATTACCGTGTCTGTTACCTCCACCGATGCAGAGGGGAACAGCGTCACGCATTCAGAGATGAAAACCATCAGTAGCGATATGTACACGCAGTCGCATATCACCATTGACGGCGTGACGGCTGATAACGTCATCAACATCAAGGAGTCGACGGACAATAACGGTAAGACCACCATCAGCGGCACAGTGAGCGGCGATGCGAAAGAGCACGATACCGTGGAGCTGGTGATTGATGGTCATCCGTACTCCGGTGCGGTGGTGAAGCTGGCGAACGGTGGTCTGGGCTACTATATCCCGGTTGACACCCAGAACCTGGTCAACGATCCGATGATTCACGCGAGTATTCACACCACAGATAATCATGGTAACGAAACCACCGCCATCGCAGAACGTACCGTTGGGCTGGATCTGAACGCCAGCGCCTCTATCGGCATCGATACCGTTGCAGGTGATGACATTATCAGTAAGGCAGAGTCTATTCTGCATAAGACGACTATCACGGGGTCGGTCGGCGGCGATGCGCGGGAAGGTAATGACGTCACCTTAACCTTTAATGGCAAGACCTACCACGGCCAGGTCAGTAAGCTGCCTGACGGCTCGCTGGGCTACAACATTGAAGTCAGCACCGACAACCTGAAAGACGGCAGTGACCAAAAGGTCCATGTCTCCATCTCAACTGTTGACGAACACGGCAACCCATCAACGGTAACGCATGACCATATGGTGCATATTGATCTGCACGCTGAGGCGACGATTACGATTGATAAGGTGACTGACGACAACATACTCAACCATTTAGAGTTAGATAAGACCTGGCAGTTGGTTAGCGGCGTTGTCGGTAAAGATGCCCAGGTTAACGATGATGTGAGTGTTGAGATTAACGGTCACACGTATACCGGTAAGGTTCTCGTTCTGGGTAACGGTCAGTTGGGGTATCAAATCCCGGTCCTTTCTTCAGATTTTAGCAACAACCAGGGCAACCAGGACAACGATGTCACCTTCAAGGCTAGCGTAACGTCGCATGATGCGGTGGGTAACGAAGTTGTCGTGTCTACGACGCATAAAGTGCAGATTGATAATCACGCCCTGGCTGGAATTACCATTGATACCGTGGCGGGCGACAATATGATTAACGGCGCCGAGTCCACAAAACATACCACCGAAGTGATGGGTACCGTTTCTGGTGATGTGCATATTGGCGATAAAGTGACCGTTACCGTCAATGGTCACCACTACGACGCAACGGTACAGAAACTCCCTGAGCACAATAATGCGCTGGGTTATAAGCTGGATGTGTTGACGGGCGATCTGGTTGCCGATCCACATATCGTTGCGCAGGTGGTTGGGGTAGATAGCGTTGGCAACCTGCAGAAAGCCGAAGACACGAAAGATATGACGGTAGATTTGCATGCGAGAGCGCTACTGACTATTGATCCTGTCACCGGCGACAATATGGTTAACGGCGATGAGTCCCGCCAGCCATTCACCTTTGTGACCGGAAAAGTCGGCGGCGATGTACACGTCAATGATACCGTTTACCTTACCGTAAATGGTCATACCCTGACCGGGAAAGTGACCGATCAGGGCGGGCATCTCGGGTATAGCATTAAAGTCAGTACCGCCGATTTGCTGTCCGACCCGCATTTAACGGCTACCGTCAGCACCACCGATGTTGCAGGCAACCCGGCAACGGCCAATGCGCAGACCACGGTAGTGATTGATACCCGCGTGGACGCGACGATTACGATTGACCCCGTTACGCCAGACAACACGCTGAATGATGTTGAACAGCATCAGACCACCACCGTTGTCACCGGCACCGTGACCGGCGAGGTTCACCCAGGCGATCCGCTGGTGATGACGATCAACGGCCATTCGTATCCTGGTTTTGTTGACGTGATTAGCGGCAACCAGTTGGGTTACAAGATAGTCGTATCGACGTCCGACCTGGTGGCTAGCCCGCATATCACCGTGTCGATGGATATCACTGATGCGGCGCAGAACCATGCCCATATTGTGGAGCATCGTGACGTTAATCTGGACAATCAGGCCCTTGCCGCGATCACCATCGATCGCGTGACGGGTGATGACGTTCTGAACGGCACTGAATTGCAGGCGCCTAAAACGACCATCAGTGGTACGGTGGGCGGCGATGCACAAAAGGGGAATATCGTTCATCTGCTGATTGACGGCCATACGGTCGATGCGACGGTTGTTGAACTGCCGAAGCTGGGGACGCTGGGCTATAGCGTTGAGGTTGATACCCAGTGGCTGCAAAACAATCCGCATATCACGGCAACCATTACCACCACCGATCCTTACGGCAATACCGCCAAGGCGGATGCGACAAGCACGGTGACAATTGACGATCGCGCCGAGGCTATCGTCCATATCGACCCGCTGGTGACGGATGATAATGATGCGGTTATCAACTACAAAGAGGCGCATAACCCGCTGACCACCGTGACCGGTAGCGTGGGCGGTGATGTGAAGGTGGGCGATATGGTTGAACTGACCATTAACCATCAGACCTACTATGCGCAGGTTCATGATGACCACGGTAAGCATGTATTTAGCACCGAGGTTTCAACGCTCGATCTGTTGATGGACCCGAATATCCATGCCGAGGTGACAGCAAAAGATGCGGCAGGCAACGTTGCGCACGGGCATGATGATATGCCGGTGGTGATTGATACCGTTGCTGATGCCGGGATAACTATTGATTCCGCCTCCAGTGGTCGACCACCAGGTAACCCTATTGCGAATAACCTACATCCAGGCAGCAGACCGGACTTTATCTCTGTAACCGGACATGTTGCTCCCGATGCGGTTGTAGGCGATACGGTGACGCTTACGGTAGGTCACGGATTTGTCCTGACCACTCAAGTCATTACACTTCCCGATGGTCAACTCGGCTATCAGACGGATATTGGCTCCGATAAATTCGAAGACTATGGCGATATTCTGGTTTCTATCACCACCCATGATAGTCATGGCAACACGGCGACAGCAACAGAGCATAAATTTATCGATCTACCGTGGTTGCACAATACACCCGTGATCGGTAATACGCCTTACGGGTTCACGACGCCGCCAGTGGTCACCCCGCCGACAACGGGTACGGGAACCACACAGCCGCAGAAGCCGCATGTCCATCTCACGGTCGATCCGGTAACGGGCGATGACGTTCTCAACGGCGCTGAAGCGCAAAAACCGACCACGCCGATTCGTGGCCGGGTGACCGGCGATGCCCACGTTGGCGATGACGTGACCGTTATCATCAATAATCAGTCTCACACTGGCAAAGTGTTTGAGATTCCGGGGCTGCCGGGGGAAATGGCCTGGCGGGTTGATGTTCCTTCGTCCGAGCTTAAGGCGCATCCGACGTTTGAGGTATCCATTACCGTCAATAACGCTGCGGGCAGCGACACCTCGAGCGTACCGAAAACTATTCAGGTCGATACCGATAACCCGGTCCATATCACCATAGACAAGGTTGCCGGCGATGACGTTATCAACGGCAAAGAAGCGCAAAGCGGTAAAACAACGATCAGCGGTACGGTCAGCGGTGAAGGCATTCATGACGGCAGCGTAGTCTCGCTGCTGGTGAATGGTAATACCTTAACCGCCGAGGTGCATGCCGATCACGGCCAATGGGTTTGGTCGAAGGAAGTCAGCATCAACGATCTGCGTAATACCTCGGATATTACCGCCTCGGTAAGCGCCACCGATGCTGCCGGGAATCCCGGCACCGGCTCGACGTCAAAGCACGTTGACGTCGATCTCAAAGCCGATGCGGGCGTCACGGTCGATGATATTACCGCCGACAACGTCCTGAACGCACAGGAAACAGGGCTGCCTACGATTGCGGTGAGCGGTTTTGTTTCGGGTGATGTCCACCAGGGGGAAAGCGTGACCCTGAAGGTTAACGGTCAAACTTATACCGCGACAATTGATGCGAGTAAGCACTACACCGTTGATGTCAATACATCAGACCTGGTGGCTGATCATACTATCGAGGCTACGGTGACTGGCCACGATAATCACGGCAACGTCCAGGATGCCAATATCACCAAAGCGTTTTCTGTTGATACCACCGCGACGGCTGCGGTAACGGTTAATACCGTGGGCGGCGATGATGTGATCAATGCTGATGAGATAAAAGCCGGTACGGTCGAAGTCAGCGGCACCGTGAATGGTGACGTACACAAAAACGATAAGGTTTATATCACTGTTAATGGCAATCCGGTTGAGGCGACGGTCATTGAACTGCCGCATATGAATGGGCAGTTGGGGTATAAAGCGATCGTCAGCACCGCGGATCTGCAGGCCGATCCTACCATTCACGTCAGCGTGACGGGTCATGATGCGGCAGGTAATAGCCAGCCTGCGACGTATGACAAAACCGTGGTCATTGACGATCACGTGGATGCGACGATTGTGCTGGATACCGTATCCAATGATGACGTGTTGAATAACGTTGAAGCCGGGAAGCCGACTACCACCATCACCGGTTCTGTGACCGGCGACGTTGAGGTTGGTGATTTGGTCACCGTCACCGTCAATGGTAAAGATCTGACGGCGAAAGTGACCGACAGCGGCGGCCATAAGGTGTTCCGTGTTGAAGCCAGTACGGTTGATCTGGTTCACGACCAGCATATTACCGCCCACGTTGTCGCCCATGATGATGCCGGTAACCGCCAGCAGATTGATACTGATAAGACGATCACAGTCGATCGCGCGGCTTCTGGCACCGTTAGCGTTGATAGCGTCACAGTGGATAACGTTCTCAACCACCAGGAATTATCGGGACAGAAGGTCACCATCACCGGCCATGTCGGCGGCGATGCGCAGCTTGACGATCCGGTGACCTTAACCATCGGCAGTACTTCGGTTAATGGCAAAGTCATTACGCTGAGCAACGGTGGTTTGGGTTATCAGATTGACGTGGATTCCGCCGTTCTGCGCGCCAACACATCAATTGATGTGAAGGTTACCGGGCATGACGCGCCGGGAAACCCGTTCACCGCAACATCGACGCATACCTATTCTGTTGATGAGCAGGCCAACGGCGCTATTACCATTAATGACCACATCGCAGGCGACAACGTCGTTAACCTGAATGAATCGAAGTCAGATACGGTGATTAAATTTACGGTTTCCGGCGATACGCACCCGACCGATGTCGTTGAAGTGAGTATCAACGGCAACAATATGAAGGCTACGTTGGTGCCGGGCTCCTCGACGGTTTATCAGGTTGCGGTTCCGGGAACGTACCTGAATGAGGGCGACAATAAGGTTGAGGTGAAAACGACGTTACACGATGGTGCAGGCAACACGTTAGAGGTGCACGATCAGAAAAACGTGGTGCTGGATACGCATGCTGACGGCACGATTACCCTCACTGATGGTATCGCGGGCGACAACGTTGTGAACCAGAAAGAATCGCTAACGGATACCGTGATTCGCGGGACGGTCACGGGCGATGCGCAGGCGGGTGGAACGGTCACGATCAGCGTTAATGGCCATGACACCATTGCTACGATAGTTGCCGATCCTGCGACCCATACACTGGGTTACCAGGCGGCGATATCGAATGCGTATCTGAACGAAGGCAACAACGACGTTCAGGTGAAGACGACGTTACGTGATGCGGCGGGCAATACGCGAGATGTAAGCGATCACAAAAATCTGATCCTCGATACTCACGCCGATGCCAGCATCGTGGTCGATAAAATCGCCGGCGATAACCATATTTCACGCGCTGAAGCACAGGATACCGTCACGCACATCACCGGTAGCGTAACGGGCGATGTGCATGACGGCGAGCACATCAACGCGCTGGTTAACGGTCATTTGTATGATGCAACGCTGCATCAGGTGAATAACGAACTGCATTATGACTTTGAGGTGGATACGTCGTCATTCCGTGCCGGGCATAACCGTGTGAACGTGCTGGTTGAGGCGAACGATAACCACGGCAATACCGCACACTATGCGCAAACGCTGAATGTCATCATGGACGATCCCACGCCGATCAAAGGTCAAGCGGTGGACAAGGGGCATCATGCGGCGGTTCAGCATGCCTTGCACGATTTGTTTGACGATAGTGCGCTGTCACTCTCCTATGCCTCTTCTACGAAGGTACATGGGACGAATGTGGCGCAGGGTGTTACAGACAAAGCGAAGAGCGCTCTCGATAACGTTGATCTCAGCGATTTGGCGCGTGAACTGCACGAAGGTGTGGACATCGCGAAATACATTCACAGCGGCGACGATCATCATCTGATTGCCAGCCCGGCGAAGGTCGCGCATGGGATTGATACAGCGCTGTCGGGTCACCCTGGCGGTGATTTACATTCCACGACGTATTCGCTGGATCACCTGATCGCTAAACCTGACCAAAATCACACTCACTAACGGATGCTCACTGCCCTGTGCCAACAGGGCAGTGCATCACGCAATATGTAAGGTTACAACATGAATTCTGTTCCACCAGATGCAAACGCTCATCCTGAAAAAGAAGGGGGGAGCAAAAGCGCGGAACTTGATAATCAACAGTTCCTGGCGATGCTGCAAAAGAGCGACCTTGAAATGGTGCGCGTACTGGACGACCTGATTTACCTGCTGATCCGTAAAGGGGTCATTGCCATTACCGATCTTCCGCCAATGGCACAGGTAAAACTGATGAATCGCGCGAACGCGCGCCAGGAGCTTGGTGGGTTAGAACAACTGCTGGGTAGCGATGACCGTATTTTTTAGCGTAGGTAGGCAGTCAGCGTGCAAGCCGGATAAGCGAAGCGCCATCCGGCAAACACAGTGCTAGTGTAATTGTGACAACGGTGCGGGCTCACCCAGTAGTTGCCCCATCGCGCCATCAATGCCTAATTCCTGCAATACCGTCAGCTCGCCCTGCGTTTCAACGCGTTCAGCGATTAATGGCAGGTCAATACTGCGCGTAGCGTTGCATAACACTTCAATAAACAACCGCTTATCGCTTTCCTGATCAATATTACGAATGTAGCTACTATCGATTTTCAGCCAGGCAAGCCCCCACTGGGACAGATGACCGATCATATCGAAGCGGCTGCCAAAGTGCTGCAGACCCAGCGAGCAGCGATGCTGGCTCACGGCTTTCACAAACGCCGCCATTTGGTTTGGCCCTGGCAACTGATTTTCATCCAGTTCCAGAATCAGTTGACTGGCTAATCGTGGTGAATATTTCAATGGATTCAACAGGTCCGCCACCGTGTTTGCACTGGCGACGGAACTGCCGGAAATGCTCAGAGCGAGTTTTCCTGGCGCAGTTTTCAGCTGATTTAACGTCAGTTTCAGCATCACCCGGTCCAGACGATGGCTCCAGCCAAAACGGTGGATCCACGGCAGGAATCGACCAGCGTTAATGGTGTTGCCCTGTTCATCAACAATGCGTGACAGCACTTTGTAATGCAGAATGTTGTGCGGGTGCTGGCAGTCCACAACGGGCTGATAAACCAACTGGAATTGCTGATTTTCCAGCGCGTGTTCAAGACGCACAAACCACAGGTGCTGATCTTCGGTCGCCGTCGCCACGTCGGTGGTGGGCACGACCTGATGCTCAGTGTGTGTTTCCACTTCCACCAACAGACGATCGGCCTGAATCAGCAATGTCTGTGCATTATCTCCGGCGCTGAATGGCACCATGCTGGTATAGGCGACGGGCTGTTGGTCTGACATCCCTGTGGCATAAAAGGCCATGAGCTTTTGGCTAAGTGAATTGCTCAGTTCCAGCATTTCGCCGTGCGTGACGCCGGGGCAGAGCAGAGCAAACTCGCCCCCGCGAATACGGGCGACGGTACTGTTGAGAGACGCATATTTTTCTTTCTGTGCTGTCAGCAGGTTGGCGATATTGAGCAGTAACTTGTCGGTATGCGGCCCACCAAAACGTTGGTTTAGCCCACCTAAGTCCTGCACGCGGATTAACATCAGATATCCTGGCGCAGTATCAGCATCGCTCAGGCGTGCCTGAAGCTGCATATCGAATGCCCGGCGGTTAGCGATTCCGGTCTGGCTGTCGAGATAGGCTTCGTTGTGCAAACGTTCACTGTAGATGGCCTGCTCTTCAAATAATGACTTGAGTTTGGTTGCCATCAGATTCATCGCCCCGATAACACGACGCAACTCCGGTGTTTTGGGGAGTTCTGACAGGGTCAGAAACTCACGGCGGGTAATAGCTTCTGACTGTTTCGCCAGGTAATTGAGCGGTTGCAGCAGTTTGCGCAGCAGCAAAACACCTGCCCCCAGGCAAATGAGGCTACAGGACAGCATCCATAACAGATTACCTAACGTATTGTCCCACAGGCGTTGCACAGCAAAGATAGGGTCACTGGTGACTTCAACACGTGCCGCCTGCTGCCAGCCACGCATGATCGTCGCTTCGCCGGTTTGCGCCGTGACATCTACCAGCTCAACAAACCAGGCGGGTACATTGGGGATCGATGCTGCCGCACTCCGCTCAAGGATGATTTTGCCGTTCTTCAGATCGACAATGCGGATTTTTTTGTAGTAACCGCTATCGAAAATGGAGCTGACCATTAGCTCAATCATCGCCGGATCGTTGACATTGGGGGTCAGCGAAACCCCTAACGCTGTTGCCGCATCCTGAGCATGCGAAAGGAGCTGATTGTTGGACTGATCGCGGGAGCTTTCCAGCGTCACAATAAAATTGCCGCTGAATACCACCAGCATAAAGAGAGAGATTGCCAGGAGTAACTGTTTGAAAAGAGACACAGGCGATTCCTATTTATCCATCGGGAAGCCCTCTTCCCGCATTTTTGTGAAAACTTGCTGCCAGCGAGAAAGTCTCTTGCTGTCGCCAACGCGTTTATTGTTCTGTGTGCCCGGGAGCCAGAGACCACTGTTGTTAAAGGAGTACACGGGTAATAAATCGGTACGCTGCGTGGCCGGTGAAAGGGTGTTCGTCAGGCTGTCGAGTACCAGCGGGACTGCGTCCGGCGCGGCATACCAGGTCAATACCATGTGCGCCCGGTTATAGCTCAGGGCTTTAACGTAGGTGATGCGCAGCTTCTCTTCGGGGACACCCAACTGCCGGAGCGTAAAATATTTGGCGATTGCGTAATCTTCACAATCGGCCTCACCTTTGCGCAAAGACTCTACCGGCGTTGCCCAGTAGTCCACGCTGTGCCAGACCTCGCTATCTTCGGCGTAATGTAATTGCGTGTTGAAAAACAGGTTTACGGCGCGTAATTGTGTTTGTTCGTCTGCATTTCGTAGTGTGATCAGCAACTGCTGCCAGGCATTGATTCGCTGTTGTGCGTCTGCGCGGGCAGGACCATACAGCGCATCGGATTTCTGCTGAATAGTGGCAAAGTCCCAGGCCGCACGCAGTGAGTTGACGGTGAGTACCAGCAGCAGTGCGCCTGATATCTGCCAGAAGCGAATGACTCGCTGAAGCGTACACGAACGGAAAATGTTCAATTGCTATGCTGGCAATGGACGGCGGGTTGATGATTTATATTTTTGCAGGAATCAGGCATCAGCCATTTTTTACGCAGCTGTGCATCAAGCGGTGAGGCAAAAATATTTTTCAGCGTACTGTTAACAAAGGCCACAAACTGCGGATCGTTCTTGCGCATCATAATGGCATAGTGCATATCACTGCCGATGGTCTCAGACGACACGCTAAATTGTTCGGGTTGTTCATCGTGGTTGATCAGCGGCCAGGACAGAACATCATCGAGGAATAATGCGGCGGATTCATTATGTGCCATTTTCTCGAACGCACCGTTGATGGTGGTGGTGGTAATCGTTGAGATATTGAGATGCTTCTCTCTGTTGACTTTATTAAACTCCAGGAGATCTTTTGAGCTTCCAGTCAGGCTCACTGTCCGTCCTTTTAAATCCTCAAGTGCGTCAATATTGTTTTTGCGCAACGAGATAATGCGCATTTTGGCGATGTAATAGTCAATAGAAAATGAAACGCTGGAGGTCCGCTCCGGCGCGTTAGCATTAACGCCACAATCCATATCTATTTTGCGGGTGTTTAATGCGGAGAAACGATCCGCAAAGTTCACGGGAATATAGTGAACGGTTAAGCTGTTGAGCTTCAGATACAGGCGTAGTTTATCGGCAATGATGTTGCACAGCGCTACGGTGTAACCCGTGACTTTGCCACTTTTATCGGTGAAAGAGAAAGGCGGTAGTTGACGATAGCCGATGTTTAACACGCTGCTGTACTGGATATGGTCAAGCGTAGCGGCGTTTTGCTGCGCTATCAGTGCAGGGGATGTCGCGACGCCAACCAGCAAGATCAGCCAATGCATCGCGCGCGTTATCCTTGTCATTTCATGATTAATTATATTTTTCATAATCAAAACTGATCTTCTTCTTAGCTGCGGTGAGTGCTTTCAGGTTATCTGACATGGGAATGTTTAAATTAATGGCGCCTGGCGGTATCGGAGACTGAAACCATTTAGTGTACAGCGCGGTAAACTCTTTGCTGGTCATGAGTGACGAGAGCGCACTATCAACAAATTCTTTAAATTCTTTATCGTGTAAAGGGAGCAACAGCCCGGCCGGAAGTGGGGCACTGAGGGCAATTTTTGACAGCGCATAATCTTCGGGATTGGTGGCCTGAGCAATCATCCCTTTCAATAATACCGTGCTGGAGATCAGGGCCGAATATTCGCCATTCTTGAGTTCATTGAAGGCGGCAACATTATTCGTATCAAGTTGAATGTTGATATCAAGGGCATTAGCGGTATTGATTTTTTGCAATTGTTCCACATAAATTGTGCCGCTTTTTACCAGCACGCTATGCCCGGAAAGTTCGCCTAAATGGTTACTGCTGTCATTTTTACGCATGACATAGCGGGTACTGGAAAAGTAAAAAGGCAGTGAGAATTCGCTAATGCTGTGGCGGCTTTTCGAATAAAAGGCAGGTATACACATGATGTCTGCCATATGATTTTTCATCAGTACAAACTGTGATGCCGAATTGGTCTTCACCCATTCAATGTTTAGCTTTTTAAGCTGTAGTTTTGTTTTGAGCGCGCTGACAATATTTTTGCAAATATCAATAGAATAGCCTGCGGGGTCATTACCGTTCTGCCAGGAGAAGGGAAACGCATCATCCTGATAGCCAAGGATGATGGTTTGTGTACTGGCAATCTTCTCCAGCGCATGTAACGACGGGGGAGATGCGGCCGTGCAACGTGTGCAAAAGGCGATCAGCAAAGAAAAGGCCAGCAATACGCGTGTTGTGATGCGTAAGAAGTCAGACATTGCACGCCTCCTCTGCAAAAATCGCTTCGCTAAAGGAGGACAACACGTCATGCTCGCGGAGTGGATAGCTGAAGAAATATCCCTGAACATGCTGGCACTCAATATCGCGCAGAATGTCCCGCTGATATTCGGTTTCCACCCCTTCTGCAGTAACCGACATATTGTATTTATGGGCGAACTGGATAAGCATTACGATCAAATACTGGCTGGCATTATCTTGCTTCAGCTTCTCGACCAGCGAGCGTGCGATCTTAATGCGGGTGAAAGGGTAGATCAGTAAATAATCCAGCGCCGCGTATCCGGTTCCTAAATCGTCCATTGCGATTTCGATGCCCAGAGAACGGATCTCTTGCAGTACGGGCAAGGCAATCGCCTTATCCAGTTTCTCCGATTCAGTGATCTCTATTTCCAGGCGTTCTGCTGACAGTTGGCTGTTACGTAATGCATCTTTAATCACGTCAACCAGGCCGGGGCTATGTAGCTGATAGGCCGAGATGTTGACGGCAACCCGGATGTGTTCCGGCCATTTGGCTGCGGATTCGCAGGACTGGCGAATAATCCACTCACCTAAACGGACAATTAGGCCGGAGCTTTCGGCAATATTGATAAAATAATCAGGGTAAATCAGGCCTTTGGTCGGATGGTTCCAGCGGATCAGCGATTCATAGCCATAAACCGTTTCATCATGCAGATTCATAATCGGCTGGTAGTGAAGTTCGAACTCCTCGTTATCAATACCGTCGATGATCTCCTGGTTAATGAACAGACCGTGGGTCTGCGTCATCACCATGCCGTCTTCGAAGAAATGGAAGCAACCGCGGCCATGATGCTTGGAGGCATACATGGCAAGGTCGGCATTGATCATCAATGTGGAGGTGTTATTGCCCTGCCAGGGGGCTGTTGTAATCCCGATGCTGCAGCTAATGGAGAATGTGTGAGTGCTCCAGGTGAAGGGGGTGCTCAATGCCCGAATGATACGTTTCGATAGGCGGTTTGCTTCTTTGACGGCGTTCTCGCTGACCTGTTGCAGGATCGCAAATTCATCACCGCCCAGTCGCGCTGCCATATCGTTAGGTCCCAGTAGCAATTGCAGACGCTGGGCCACGCTGATTAACACTTCATCACCTGCTTTATGACCGAAAGTGTCATTGACCGGTTTAAAGTTATCGAGGTCGATGAGCAGCAGGTTGAACTGCTTTTCTTCCTGATGGATTTCGCTGACGCGTTTATCCAGCTCAAGACCAAACGAAACGCGGTTAGGTAATCCGGTCAGCGAATCATGATGGGCCATATGCTCCATCTTTTGCGACATCTCATGCATGCGTTGCAGATAGCCGCGTTCTTTCATTGCCACACGCAGTTTTTCAATCGCACCGGCCAGATGGCCAATCTCATCGTCCTGGTCAAGGTAGGGCGTTATGCAGTCGGTCTCTTCATGGGCAATGCGGGTAATCGAATTAATCAGTAACGGAACCGGGCGGAATAACCGGCGCATGAACAAGGTACCCAGCGCCAACGTCACCAGCAAAATGAGAACAAAGATGATGCAGCTCTTTTTCAGCATCGCATCGTAGGCTGCGTACAGGTCGCTCTTTTTACCAATGCTGCTTATCAGGCTACCGAGGATTTCGCCAGATGGCGTCAAAATAGGGACTGCGCTAATAAAGCACTCTTCACCATTAATCTGGGCGAAACCGATGTAGTAATTGGCCAGCACGTCACGCGGCAGGTGTCCGGAGAAGGAGATAATGCCTTCGCCATCTTCCGATTTATTGTTGATGCCGACGTAGCCTTTCTCCGGCGTGTAAAGAAACAGCCAGGTAGGGCTGTGTGTTTGCACCGAAGCCAGCGCCAGGACGTCTACCGGGTTATAGCCGGTTTGCAGAATGGAGTCGGTATCGCCAATTTGTCGGTCGGAGACGATACGGGAGATTTGCCCTGAATCGCTGGTTTCAACCGACACGTTGGTATACACGCTTCTGATGATGTAGGTCATGATCTGTGCATTTGCTTCCGCCCGCTGAACCCACTGCTGCCAGGAGAAGTTGTCTATCAGGCTCCAGCTGGTAAAGGCGCCAGCGCCAAAAGCAATAACGATGCCCGCCAGCAAAAATTGCGTTATTTTGCCGGTGATCGAATGTTGCCACCCCTTTATAGCTCTAAGGGAAAACCGAGACGTTGCCACAGATTTTGTTAATTCCTGAAAAGATAGTGCTAATGCTGAATTGAATTTCTGCTATTACTTAATGGAATAGTATTAGATGACAAATTTGAAACGCCAAGCGTAACAAATAACTAACATTGAACAACGGTGAGTAATGACAAAAATAACGGTATGCGAATATAAATAATGCTGTTCTTTTCGTCAATAGGTAAATTTGTACACTAAAATACATTTTTCATTATCATTTTTACATTGTATTAAAGTTGACATTAACGGTGCCGGAGAATGTGTTTTTGCCTTCCGTAAGATTCGTAGAGTAATTATCATGGCTGTTTGTTTTTGTGTTGTAGATCAGATGGTTGTTGTTTTTATCTTGACGCAAGAAGTTGTCTTTTTATCTGCAAAATGTCCATTTTTATCTATATGCGGGTGTTTATTTCCTGACTTGATGTGAATAAAATACGCGCTTCCTCATAGATCATTACTTTATGTTCTCAGTGCGCGGTCAATGTTGACAATTTTGCTACGGTTAATCGGCTGACCCAAAAGGAACTGTTTGCGACATTAGAGTCTGGATTAAAGTCCTATTGGTATAGTGTGTAGCGGATAAATTGTTTTGGACGCGATAATAAATACAATCACTGCGAAAAGCATTCGAGAATGGTGCCTGCCTCTTTTTTTACCCAGTCTTTTTTATCCGTTGGCACAATATCTTAACGGACACTGTATTTTCAATAATAATATTTTAACAGTTTACGATCTTAAGCTGGCCGTTTTTTCGGGCGCACTTGTCCTGTTTGGTTTCCGGGTCCTGCCGGGGTTTATCCTGTTTCTTGTTCTTATGTTTGCTCTCGGTCCGCAAGGTGAACACCTGGATGCGCTGTGCCTGATTCTGGCATCGACCTTAAGCTATGCGATATACCGGAAAGTGACGGGCAGACGCAGCTCAAGTAGCTTTGGCCGGGTCAAAATTAGCCTCAATCGTATTGTCTGGCTGTGTGGTTACAACATTCTGCTGTACTTAGTATTCGGCAAGCTCTTCGCTGTATTCGTGATCCACGCTTACCGCCCCGATGTCGCCAATTACCCGGTGATGAGTCTGGAAATGCTGGTGCGTGTTCAAGGGATCGTCAACGGTTGCCTGACCGGGATCCCGTTCTTCTACAAGATATTCCGTATCACTCGCCGCCCGTCTTACTTGTTTACGTTTGCTAAGTCGGTCGTCGGGCAGTGCAAAGGTAATGTGAGTTCATACGGCGTGGTTGCCTGGTGCGTGTTGCTGCTGGGCCTGATGTTTTGTTTAACGTCGCCGCCTAACCCAAACATCTTTTTCTCGTTCTATAGTCTGATTCTTCTGTTCCCGCTCATGCTGTGGGGCGCGATAAAAATTGGCCATATGTTCACCATGCCCGTATGGGCTGTGGTCCTGATTATCCTGGGTAAACATAACGAAAGTTACATCGCCAACGATGTTAACTTCATGCTGCATCAGGCGCTGGTTTCTACGCTGATCTTTGTCTTTTCACTGACTATCGTGATTATGGGGGCATTGGCCAAATTTACCCGGCAGCGGTTTAACCAGGCGTTGCTGTTGGGGTTGACCGATCCCATGACGGGGATGGCAAATTTACGCGCGCTGAAGACCGAGCTGTTTACGACGAAGAACGCGACAGTCTGTCTGATTCAGATCCCCGAGCTGGAGCTTTTTTCTCGCCGCTATGGTTTTCATTTTCGCGCGCACTATCAAAAGATTCTGGCCGATCATCTCCAGCGGTATTTGGTTGAAAGCGAGAAAGTCTATTACCACGCAGGTTATGATCTGCTGATCCGCCTTGAAGATGGTTCCTATGAGCGGCTATGCGATTTGTACCATGCCGCTAACGGTTTTCGCCTCTTTCACAATAACCAGCGGTTGGGTTTTCGCACTGGTCTGGGCTACTGCCTGATTAACGATATCAGCGATGATATCTATCAACTGGTTGGCAAGCTTGCCATGGTTGCGGGTTTGTCGCTAACCAACGGCAGACCCGAAAACCTTGAAGCCCAGCATAGCCGGATCCTTGGTGACCATATTGCCGATAAAACAGATATTCGTACCGCGCTGCAAAACGCGCTGGATAACAATGCGTTTGTACTGATGGCCCAGCCGATCGTCAGTACCCGGGGGGAGGCGCTTTATCATGAAATCCTGATCCGGATGCTCAATGATAAAGGCGAATTTATTCCTCCAAACAGTTTCCTGCCAGTGGCGCATGAAGCGGGGTTAGCTCCGGATATTGATTTATGGGTAATCGAAAATACCTTCAAAGCGATGTCCGATCGCCCCCAACGATGCTTCTCCATTAACCTGACTCCTGTCACGGTGTGTCGCTCAAATATTGTCTCGAAGATCACCCAGCTATTGCAGGATTACGGTGTGGATCCGCAGCGCGTTATTTTTGAAATAACCGAGGCGGATACGCTGTCGGACAAAGAACAAACTGTAGAAGCGCTGCATTTAATTCGTCAACTGGGGTGCCGGGTTGCAATTGATGATTTTGGTACCGGGTTTGCGAGCTATGCGCGTTTGATGAACATCGAAGCGGACATTTTGAAAATCGATGGATCTTTTATTCGCCGGATCACGGAAAGTGAAATCAGCTACTACATCGTTGAATCATTCTGTCGCGTCGCTGCAATGAAAAATATGCAGGTTGTCGCCGAGTTTGTTGAGAACGCCAGCATTCAGGCGTGCCTTGAGCAAATGGGGGTGGGGTGGTTGCAAGGGTATCACATAGGTAAGCCAACGCCGCTGCTCATGCTGGAATAGCGTGTGCAAATTTAATTATGACCAACAAGCGTAATTTCTTCTCAGGTAGAGAACAAAAATCATGAGTGATGTTATTAAAGTGAAAGAACGGTCGGCTGTGGCGTCCTCTGAGGGGTCCGGTGCACGAATAATATCCTGGCTACACAATATCCATCCCGGCGTGGCAATGAAGCTCGGTATGATTCTGGTTATCTGCATTGCGACGTTGCTGATTGGTGCTTCGTTTATATTGTCGTCTTATCTGTCGAAAGAGCTGCAAGCCAATGCGCTGGAAATGATCAAGACCAATACGCGTATTTTCCATAACAGCATCTCTAATGAATTCCAGAGGGTGACCCGGGATGCGGAACATTACAGCAATGTTTATATTAACAATTATCAGAATGTTGCCAATAAACCACTGCACTCTATGGATGCCGCTGAATTAAAAGCGGTTCTAAGTAGCCCAACGACCAACTCGCATTTCACCGAATTAACCAGCGTATTTGCCAGTACTTTTGTACTGGAAGGTGAGCAGTTTGTGCGCGTCAGCAGTACGCTGTTAGCAAACTCTGGCAACACGGCGACGGCAACGGCATTGGGCCGTGATAATCCGGCATTGCCGCTTCTTCTGAAAAACAAGCCGTTTTCTGGTGTGGTCACGCTGTTTGGAAAACAGTTTATTAGCCACTACGAGCCGATTGCCGATAAGTATGGTCAGGTGGTGGGAGCCGTTGCGGTAGGATTCGATGTTAAACAGAGTCTGCAACCGATCATTCAGCGCTTGCTGAATGTGCGTATTGGGAAAGATGGCTACGCGTATGTATTGGATGCCGGATTTGAACCCGGGCGTATGCTGGTGCACCCGTCGCTCAGTAATCAGCAGGCGATCAATATCACCGATGCCAAGGGATACAAGCTGTTTGCCGATATCCTCGAGCATAAAAACGGTATTACCTATTACGATTGGGTGAGTGGCTATGGCACTGCACCCAAAACGAAAGTCGCCGTCTATGAATATGTTGACGGGATCAATTGGGTTATCGCGACAACCAGCAATGTTGATGATGTCGCCAGGAGCAGCAACCTGGTCCGTAATGGCCTGCTGCTGTTCACCGCTTTCCTGCTGCCCGTCATTTTACTGCTGATTGCGGTGGCCAGCCGCTTCCTGATTTCACGCCGTCTAAACCGCGTACTGGGTATTGCGCAGACCATTGCTGAAGGTGACTTAACGGTAGAGGTTCCAATCGACCATCATGATGAGATTGGCGAGCTACTTGGCGCGGTAGAGAAGATGCGCCAGCGTTTGCACTCACTGGTGGGGGATATGGTTTCTCACGCCAACTCGGTACATCAGGCGTCGATGCATATTACGGAAGCGGTCGATGGTCAGGCATCTACCAGCGTCGAGACCTCATCATCGGTTGCGGAAATCACCTCAACGATGGAGGAGTTGTCCGCCTCTTCCACACAGATCGCGGAGCACTCGCGGGCGGTTGTGGATATTGCCAACCAGACGCTCGAAGATTGCAATAAAGGCTCTGAGTCGATGTCGCAATTGCTGATGCGTATGACGGATATTGATACCGATAACCAGCAAAACATGCGTGAAATTATGATGCTGGGCAATAAGTCGACGGAAATCAGCCGCGTGATGGTGATCATTAACAGTGTTGCCGATCAAACCAAATTGATTGCCTTTAACGCAGCGCTGGAAGCGGCCAGTGCCGGAGAAGCCGGGAAACGCTTCTCGGTCGTGGCGGCGGAGATCCGTCGTCTGGCCGATTCCGTGACGGAATCAACGGTTGAGATCGAGAACAAGATCAGCGAGATCCAAAACGCCATCAATCGTCTGGTGCTGAATGCGGAAAAAGGTGGGGAGAGCATCAAAGCGGGTGCCAGGGCCTGTAAAGTGAGCGCCGAGCATCTGAACGACATTGTTGTCACCGCGGAGCAAACGTCCACGGCGGCGCTGCAAATCTCCCTGTCAACACAGCAGCAGAAAACGGCGAGTAATCAAGTTGTTATGGCGCTTCGTGAAATTGTTGTCGCCAGTAATTACACGTCGCAATCCATCAAAGACATTTTGATCGTGAGTCAGGATATGACGCAGCTGTCGAAAGCGCTGAAAGAGGCTTCGACGTCATTTACTTTGACGGATATGGATGCCTGACATGAATAGCGGCAACATTCGGGTGCTGATCCACGATCTGGGCAGCGTGTCGCGCAACGAGCTGGTCAGAAAACTGGAGGAGCACTCGCATATAAGGGTTGTGGGGCAAGCAGCCCACCGCAGGCAGGCGATTCGACTGTTACAACAGTTGATGCCTGACCTGTTGATCCTGACGCTGGATACGTCGACGGCAGATAACGTTGAGATCGTTGAAACCATTATGGCGACCAGCGCTATCCCAATTCTTGTTCTGCGCTATTTCCCTGAAAACCAGTGGGATGATGATTTCATTTCCCGCGGTGCGCTGGCGGTATTGCACCACAGCAGTGGCGCTCCGTTGTCGAGTGAAGTGCTGCATCGCAAAGTAGAATTGCTGGTTGGTGTAAAAGTGATTCGTCATATCAAGGGATTACGCTATCCCACAAAGCAACGCGTACCGGGAACTCACCCGGCAATGGATGCCGAAAAGACACCAGAGGACTGGCCTTTTGTGCTGGCGATAGCCTGTTCTACCGGCGGGCCACAGGCGCTGAGCAGGCTATTGCAGGCGTTGCCCGGTACGTTCCCGTGCCCGGTGTTGATTGCACAACACATTGCCGACGGTTTTGCCAAAAACATGGTGCACTGGCTGGACAGCGTGACTGAACTGAAGGTTCGACTGGCGCAGGAAGACGATCGTGTGGAAGCAGGGTATGTGTACATACTGCCGCCTGAACAGCATCTGATCGTCAAAACAAACCAACGGCTGGCCGCGATCCCGAGACAGGAAAGTGATGTGTATCACCCCAGCTGTAATCTGCTGCTGGAGTCGGTTGCTGAGGTTTTTCGTGAAAAAGCCGTTGGGCTGATTATGACGGGAATGGGCAGCGATGGCTGTCGTGGTATTGAACTGATTTTCCGGCGGGGAGGAAGGACGCTGGCGCAGGATGAAGAAAGTTCTGTTGTTTTCGGTATGAATAAGAACGCAATCGACAAACAGCTTATCCATCACACAATCCCGTTGGATGACCTTGCGAAGGTTCTGCTTTCGATGGCTTTTCACGGGCATGTTGAGAGTAAATTGCCATGATACCCAATCTCCCCGATTATGCGCGGTTGATCAAAGACCGGGTGGGTTTGCACTTTGATAATGCGATGGAAGCGTTGCTGGAATCTGCGCTGAGTCGGCGTATGGCCGAGCTGGGAATCAGCAATTACTATGAATACTATGAACGGCTGCGCATCTCTCAGGATGAGTTTGATAGCTTTGTTACGCTGATTACAATTAACGAAACGTATTTTTTTCGTGAAAGCGACACGCTGGATCTCATCTGCGACAAATGGGTGCCCCGCCTTCTGCAACAGCGTAGCGGCCCGGTGCGTATTCTGAGCGCGGGATGTTCATCCGGCGAAGAAGCCTACTCGCTGGCAATCAAGCTGCATGAAAAGTACCAGAACGGGATGGCGCAGCAGGTTGAAATCTACGGTTGTGATATTGACCCGGTGATTCTGGCAAAAGCCAGAAATGCCTGTTATTCCAGCTACTCGTTTCGTGGTGTCGATCCGCTGATTCAGCTGCGCTATTTTACCCGGACAGGTAATCTGTTCCGTCTGCATGATGAAATCCGCGAGAAAGTCTCATTTCATCGCACCAACATTATCAAAGAGCAGTTACTGCCTGAAGTTGACATTATTTTGCTGCGTAACGTGTCTATCTATTTCGATACGCCGACACGCCGCGAACTGCATGGCAACCTGCTTAAGATGCTGCAGCCGCAGGGAGCCTTGTTCTTTGGCAACGCGGAAACGCTGGCCAACAATTTCGATATTCTGAAGCTTGAGCAAGAAGAGGGCATTTTTTATTTCTGCCATCATCGAGAAGCCCCTAAAGTCGCTCCGGTGCCCCGCGTCGCGGTACGCGTTCCGCTTCCACGCGCCCCCGCGGTGTGTGAACCTCCCGCACCCACGGCGCAGCAATGTGATGACTGGTTGAAAAAGGCCCGTGCCTGCCTTGATGAGAAGTGTTTTTCCGAAGCTGAAGCGTGTATTGCCTGCGTATTACACAACGATCCGCGCAACCAGGATGCGCTGCTGATTCAGGGCGTGATTGCACTGGAGCAACGAGAGTTTTCCCAGACGGCCGGAAATGCGCAAAAGATCCTCGCGCAGGATGAATGGTCGGCAGAAGCAAAAATGCTGCTCGGTCTGGCGATGATGTGGCAACACCAAACGCAGCAGGCCATCGCCTGGTTTAAACAGGTGGTCTATCAGGAACCCGGCTACTGGCCTGCACACTATTATCTGGCTGAAATGTATCGGCAAAGCGAGCTTCGCCAGCCCGCTCAGCGTACGTACCGCGTGGTGATGCAATTACTTAACGACGAAATGAACAATCCTTCAACGGTTTGTCGTCTGCGTTTGCCCATGGTATTTCCTGGCAATACGTTTCGTTTTCTTTGTGAACATCAACTGGCGCAATTCGCCCATCAAAACGGGTAAAAAGAACGATTATGGCTATCGATCTGAAAAAATTCGTTCTGCGTTTTATTGATGAAGGGAGAGGTCATTTGCAGACGATCAGCGAGGGCGCGTTTTTGCTCTCCGCTGATGAACATACTGACGCATGGATTGGGGAAATGTTTCGGGCCGCGCATACGCTGAAAGGGGGCGCGAGGATGCTGAAACTGCAAAGCATTGCTGATGTCACGCACCACCTTGAGGACGTTCTTAGCGAACTGCGGGATAAGAAACTGACGCCTGACAGGGCGCTTGGCAATCTGATCCATGAGTCCGTGGAGTATCTTTCCGGTCAACTCACCCAGCTTTTTGTCAGTGACGGAGATAATCAACTCCCCCCGGCAGATGCGAGTTTATGTGAACGCCTTGCCAGCGCCAGCCGCGGGGAGGCTGTTACATTGGTTGTCGAGGCGGCGGGACCTGCGGAAAAACCGCTTTCTTCGACAGCGACTCCGGCACCCGTGCCGACGATCGCTGTGGATTCAGGTATAAAACAGGCTGATTCAGTACGGGTAAAGCTGAATAAACTTGACGACCTGATCGACATTCTCGGGGAAGTGCTTGCAGGTCATGACCGCCTGGAACAGCAGATACAAAACCTGAGCCAACTGGTGCCCCGGCTGTTAGGGCTTAGCGCAGAACAGTTGCGCCAGCAGATCCATGATTTCAGCGCTCAACTGAAAGCGAGCGTTCAGGTTCAGCATTTGCAGATGTATGAACTGTACGACGTGGCGGCGCGGATCCGTATGCTGCCGCTGTCCACCCTATTTGAGCCGATTTCACTGCAGGTCAGCGAACTGGCCTCCACGCTGAACAAACAGGTCGTTTGCCGCTTTGTAGGGGGCGAAGTGGAAATCGACCGACAGCTTATTGACCGGTTATCGGAGCCGCTGACGCACTTGCTGCGTAACGCGGTCGATCACGGTATTGGTGAAATTGATGAGCGGCTGGCGCTGGGAAAATCGACGCGCGGCACCATCACCATCAGTACGCAACAGGATGGAAGCGGAATACTACTGCGCGTCGAAGATGACGGGCGCGGCCTGAACTATGAGGCGATCAGCGCAAAAGCGGTCAGCAAAGGTTTGGTTCCGGCATCAATGGCCGGACAGCTCTCTGAACAAGAGTGTAATGAGCTGATTTTCCATCCCGGTTTTTCCACCAGCAAAATTGTCTCAGAGCTTTCCGGGCGTGGCGTAGGCCTTGATGTGGTGCGCAAAACGGTGGTCACCGACCTGCAGGGGGATTTGCAGGTACATAGCCGGCAGGGGGTCGGGACGTGCTTTAGCCTGCGTCTGCCCGTTTCGCTGGCAATGATGCGTATCCTGCAATTTGAAGAACAGGGCCACCTGTTCGGACTGGCCGCTCAGTATGTGGTTGAGGTGGTGGAATGCACCCCCGAAGGGATTAACGACATTGCCGGGCGACCCGCCATCATTTTGCATAACGAGTTTATTCCGGTGATTTGTGCCGGTGCTCTGCTAGGTATTCACGATCGTCAAAGCAGTGCCCCACCGGCAGGGCAACGATTAATCGTGGTGCAGAACCAGTACAGCAAAATGGCACTACGCGTTGATAAGCTGCTCGATGAACGCAAGATGATGATCAAGCCGTTGCCGAAGCATATGCAGCAGCAATCGCTGGTGTCCGGGATGGTACAGACCCCTGATAACCAACTGGTCAGTATTCTGCAGGTCCCGGCGCTGATGGCGATGGCGCAACAATCACGGCAAACCAGCACTCCTGTGCAGCCAGTCAGTGTCGCGCAAGATGCCTGGCACGTGCTGGTGGTCGATGACTCACTCAATACCCGCGAGATTGAAAAGAACGTGCTGGAAGCGCATGGCTATCAGGTCACGCTGGCAGAAGATGGGTTATCGGGTCTACAAAAAGCGAAATTGACCCAGTTTGATGCTGTGCTGACGGATGTCGAAATGCCGTTTATGGATGGTTTCACCTTCACCAAATCGCTGCGTGGAGAGAAAAACTATCAGCACACGCCAATTATCATCGTGACCTCCCGCGCGAAGGAAGAAGACCGGCGACGTGGCATTCAGGTGGGGGCGGATGCTTATATTGCCAAAGGCGACTTCGAGCAGGACAGCCTGATTAAAACATTAAAAATGCTTTTGTGCTGATAGCGCAAAATCGAGAGAGAAGATGCGAATTTTATTAGTTGATGATGATCTTTTTGCAGCTGAACTGGCATCCGTTTTTTTAGAAATGGATGGCTACGATGTGGTGATCGTGGAAAGTGCCATCTCCGCCTTAGCGTGCCTGGACTCGGATAACAATATCGACCTGGTGATCAGCGATCTGCATATGCCGGAGATTAGCGGTTTAGATTTACTGGCGCTATTACGCGCACAGGAGTGGTCTAAGCCCTTCATTTTGCTGAGCGCAAATGAGGTCACGGGCAGCGACGTTCCGTATGACCGTTGGGTGAAAAAAGATGAGAACCTGGCGGAAAATCTGGGGGCTGCAGTGAATGCGCTACTGCAACCATCTGCGGTTACTGAATAAGTCTACACGTACGATGAAACAAGAAAATAAGCACTTAGCGATGGCTGCCGCGCAGGAAAAAATAGCGCGTCTGCGACAGGGATTTTTACGCCGCATCCCCGACATGTTGGCCCAGTCGGAAAGATTACTCGTTCAACTGGTTGCAGAGCCCAGCGAGTCTTGCCGTAAACAACTGCACATACTGCTGCACAGCATTCACGGGTCTGCCGGTTCTTTTGGTTTTACGCCTCTGGCGAACGCAGCCGCAGAAGGGGAGAGTTTGCTCGCGGAGCTGGAAGTGGATCAAAGTAAGATTCATTACGATGAAATGCGGCGCATTATTCGGTGGCTGTATACCCTGACCCAGGAGCAGTTGAATCTTGAACACCGTATCAGCGATACGGACTTCAAATTACCGATCTCTTCCCCGCGCGCAGAAGAGGGATACGCTCGTCGGGCCGATAAGCCAATCTACCTGTGCGATGATGACATTGACCAGGTTGAGTTGCTCGCCACGCAACTACGCTGTTTCGGTTTTACCTGCCATGTGTTTGCTAACACGCAGGATTTTACCCAGGCGGTGCTTTCTCAGCCGCCTTCGGTGGTGATTATGGATGTCAGCTTTCCGGATAACGCCTACGGTGGCCCGCTGACAATGTCGGACCTCAAGCAGAAAGTCGGCACCGCTTTCCCGGTACTGTTTCTCTCCTGCCACAGCGATTTTAAAGCGCGGATCAACGCCATTAAATCCGGGTGTGATGGCTACTACGTCAAACCAGCCTCGATTACGGATTTAGTACAGGAACTGCATCGCTTAACCCAGCCGTCGCTGAAAAAACCCTATCAGGTGCTGCTGATCGATGACGAGCCGGCGGTGGCGCAATACAACGCGGAAATGCTGCGTATCGCCGGAATGGAAGTGCATGTACTGGAAAAACCACAGTATTTACTGCATGTGCTGAATGCCCACCCCATCGATCTGGTGCTGATGGATTACCACATGCCGGAATTTAGCGGGGCGGAGCTGACTAAGCTTATCCGCCAAATCCCGCAGCATATTGGCCTGCCTATCGCCTATCTCTCCAGCGAGACGAACAAGAGTGAGCAGCTTGGTGCGATGAGCATCGGCGCTGAGGATTTTATTCTTAAGCAGGCGAATCCAGAAGAGCTTATCCGTGCCGTCTCGATCCGAGCGGAAAGAATGCGAACCCTGCGCGCCCGCATGTCGCAGGACAGCCTGAGTGGGTTATACAACCACTCGACAACCACACATTTTCTCAAAAGTGCGATTGCCGAGTCGAACTACAGCGGTCACCCGTTTTGTCTGGTAATGGTCGATCTGGATCGCTTTAAAAGCATCAACGATACCTACGGCCATGCGGTTGGCGACCAGGTCATTGTCGGCATTTCACAGCTGTTTTCCCATCGCTTACGCAGTACCGACATCGTGGGGCGCTACGGCGGGGAGGAGTTTGTCATCATTATGCCTAACACTACGAGTGAGAAGGCTGCACGGGTGGTTGAGCGCTTGCGTAAGGATTACGAGCAGGTCGCATTTTCCGTTAATGATGCCAGTTTTCACAGTACCTTCAGCGCGGGTATCGCACAGTGGCAGTTTGGCGACAGGCTTGAAACGCTACGTGAACGTGCCGATCAGGCGCTATATGCCGCGAAGCAGAATGGCCGTAATACCTTCCGCATTGCCGAGTAAAAGGAGAAGAGATGAGCCAACAGCTGGAACAAATTCTCGCGCTGAATCATGGTGAAAAACCGGAGTGTGAAAGCGTTGATGAGCCGCAGCGTACGCTGGTGCTATTTCAACTGGCGGGTAATAACTTTGCATTCTACGGGGCACAGATAAAAGAGATCCTTGCGGAACGGCCTATTTCCTGGGTTCCCTGCTGTGCACCGATGCTCGAAGGTGTCATCAACTATCGTGGGCGAGTGGAGTCGGTGATGAGACTGGACAGCCTGATCGACAAACCTGCGGCTAACGCGGCAGGTAAACGCACGATTCTGATTGGCTGTTCAGAGAAAATGCAAAGCGGTATTCTGATCGACAAGCTTATTGATGTGCTGGATGTTGTCGAAAGCCAGATTCACTTGCCGGGGGATTCACTGCCTCCGGCGCTACAAACCATTGCGGTTGGGGTCGTGAACGTGGCGGAAACCTGGTTTACGCTGCTCGATCTGAATCTGGTTTTTGATCGCTATCAGGAGACCAGCGGGTATGACGCCTCCCATTAATCTGGCTGCGGTACGCATTCGCCTGGGAACGCAGGATTTTTATATTCCGGCCAGTCAGGTCGGGCGCTGTTTGCTGGTGACGCAAGCTGCGCCGGAGATCCCGCGTTTTAGCCGATGGCTTGGTATTGCTGATGAACCGCAGCAGGGCTGGCATTTGCATCTGTTTGTTCCAGCCAGCGGCGTAGAAACCGGCTGGTACTTATGGGGGCAACTGGAAAATGTCATGTTATCCAGCGACACCATTTTTGCCGTACCGCCGCTGTTGGCTCATGGCTGCCGTCTGCCGGCGCTACGCGCGCTGGTGGGGAGTGAGGCTTTTAGCCCGCTTTTAAGCTGGTGTTGATACTCATGCCGAGTGGCGCGGCGTTTTACAGCTGCATGATTTATTATATCTGTAAATCCTGTTTTTTATTATTTTTAATCCTGCTCACCTTCTCGTTGTGTTATTTACGCTTCATTACATAAGTAGTGATTTATTTAAAAGTCAACATGCTGACTTTATTTCATTGGCAAACTCTGATGCGTCACATTTTTAAATTATTCTGAGTAAATGACGCTGTCAGGATGATTTAAATCACTTTATTTATTCTTTGTTTATTCAAAATGGCCTGGCGATTCTCCACATTAACAAGGAAATGGATATGAGTTTACCTTCCCAGGATAATAAGGTAGGGCCGGGCGCTTATTTTGCTCTGGCATTCGCCGCAGTATTTTTCTCTGGATTACTTGGCGGAAAAGAGTGGTACGGCGTATTTGATTTCACCACCCTGAATGGTGCATTTGGCAAAGTGGTCAGTAAAGCGAGCCTGGAAGGCGATACGCTGACCACGGCGAGCAGCGCGTTTCGTGGCACCGGCGGTCACGGTGCGATGGACGGCTTCCTTTTCGCGTTGGGACTGATTCCTGCCGTTATGTTTGCTCTGGGCATGATCAATGTGCTGGAGCATTACGGCGCTCTGCGTGCGGCGCGTCGTCTGTTAACCCCTTTGTTGCGTCCGCTGATGGGGATCCCCGGGAATACCGGACTGGCGCTGATTGGCAGCTTGCAGAGTACAGACGTTGGAGCGTCGTTAACGCGTAACCTCGCTGATGAAGGCGAAATCACACAGAATGAGAAAGACATTTTTGCTATGTTCCAGTTTTCCGCTGGGGCCATGATCACCAACTTCTTCTCCTCTGGTGCAATCCTGTTCACGCTGATGGCCGTAGACGGCACCCCAGCCGTGCCTGCGTCTATTGGCGCATGCGTTGCTGTGATGTTCATTATGAAAATTGTTGGCGCCAACATGATGCGCCTGGTCCTGACGTTCACCAGTAAAAAAGCCGAATCAACTGTTGCGGGAGAAGCATCATGAGCGCACCAACTTCTAATCCTGTTATTACCGATGTGTTTGTCGAAGGTGCCCGCAAAGGTTGGAATATTGCGACAACCAGCACGCTGCCGAACGTTGTAATGGCCTTTATCATCATCAAAGCGCTGGAGATCACCGGTGCGTTGAAAGGGCTTGGCATGGTATTCGCACCGCTGATGGGGCTCTTTGGTCTGCCCGGCGAAGCTGCTGCGGTGTTGATTGGCGGATGGATGTCGATGGGCGGAGGAATCGGTGTCGCTATTGGTCTGTTTGATAAAGGTATTCTGACCGGTGAGCATCTGGCGATTCTGGCTCCGGCGATTTATCTGATGGGCTCGCAGGTACAGTATCTGGGCCGCATTCTCGGGGTGATTGGCACTAATGCTAAACGTATTCCCCTGATGATTATTATCTCCGTTCTGAACGCTTTTTTAGCGATGCTGCTGATGCGCATTATTCTCTGATAAGGAAATACCATGGATTTGGAAAAGTACATTGATGAACTGCAAACGCTGGTCAACATTGACTGCGGAACGCAAACGGTCGCAGGTGTTGCCCATGTTGCTGCGGTGATGCGCGAGCTCTGGCAGCAGGAAGGCTGGCAAACAGAGATGGTTGATTTAGGCTGTGCGGTTGGGCCAGCGCTACTGGCGACCAATAAACCTCATGCGACAGAATATGATGTGCTGCTGGTCGGCCATCTGGATACCGTTTTCCCGGCGGGAACCGTGGCTGAACGGCCGATGAGCCGTGATGAAAATCGCCTGTACGGACCAGGCGTCTCCGATATGAAAAGTGGTTTGCTGAACATCGTCTGGGCCATGCGTACCTTGCCCGCGGAGCATCAGGCACGCTTATCTATCGCCGTCGCCATGAACCCGGATGAAGAGACCGGTAGCGTTCACTCCAGCGAATGGATTGGTGGACTGGCGAAACGTGCGCGTTGCGTGCTGGTGTGTGAGGCTGCCCGGGCAGACGGTTCGCTGGTGAAAGCGCGCAAAGGCGTGGGCGGCTATCAACTGACCTTTGAGGGGGGAGCGGCGCATGCCGGTAATGAACCGGAAAAAGGGCGCTCTGCCATAACCGCTTTTGCTCATAGCGTCCTGGCGATTAACGCGTTGGCTGACATAGCGCGTGGCACCACGCTGAACGTGGGCGTGGTGCAGGGCGGAAGTGCGGCGAACGTAGTGGCGGCGAAGCTGCATGCGGAACTGGATGTGCGTTTCTGGGAAAACGAAGAATATGATCGTGTGCATCAGGCGCTTCAGTCTCTTTGTCAGCAAGGTTTCCTTGAGGGTGTGACGACTACGCTTACCCGCGTAAGTCATAAACCTGCGATGGCGGCGAGCGAAGACACGCAACACCTGATGACTCTGGTTGAACGCGCCGGGCAGGAAGAGGGAATTGCGGTAACCTGGCAGGCTGTTGGTGGTGGCAGCGATGCGAACCTCACGGCGGCGTTAGGCATACCGACACTGGACGGACTGGGACCCATCGGTGCAGGTTTTCATAGTGCAGATGAGTGGCTGGATATTGCCTCCATCGAACCGCGAATTCGTTTATTAAAACGTATCATCACGATGTTGTAATCTACGGCTAATATAGCCTCCTGCAGGAGGCTATATTAATGCCATGGTTATTTATCAACGTCAGAAATATTAGCTAGCATACTATTAAATGTTATTTATGCATCATGCGACTGAAGCTGGCTTTCTGAATGACGATCGCGCAGCGTTGAATAAATAAAGGTGATGACAAACAGCAAGGAAAATAAAACGACAATCGTCGGCGCGGGGGCACTGTCGATGAAAAATGACAGGTATACACCCAGAAATGACGTTGCAACCGATATGGCGGTAGCCAGTAATAATGCCTGGGCGAACCTGCGTGTCATTAAAATCGCAATCGCACCGGGGGCAATTAACAAGGAGATCGACAAAATAATACCTACCGACTTTAGCGTCGCGACGATAGTCAGGGCGATCATACACAGCAGACCATAATGCAGCAGTGTGGTGTTAAGACCGCTGGCCTTTGCCTGGTGCGGATCGAATGCATGCAGTAGCAGATCTTTCCATTTGAGCCCGATGATAAGCGCTATCCCCAAAGCGATAACCGCAGTCTGCGCAATATCGCCCAGCGAAACGCCCAGCATGTCACCGAACAAAATATGGTCCAGATGAATTTCAGACTGGATTGACACATACAGCACCAGCCCGGCGCCAAACATACCGGAAAAGACGATCCCCATCAGGGTATCGCGCTTGATACGGCTGTTATCGTCAAGATACCCGGTTGCTACTGCGCAGAACAATCCGGCGACAAAAGCGCCAATCGCCAGCGGAATACCTGCAATCCAGGCCAGTACAATCCCCGGAAAGACCGCATGGCTCATGGCATCACCCATTAGCGCCCAACCTTTCAACACCAAAAAGACCGACAGCAGTGCGCAGGGTACGGCGACGATAACTGAGATGGTCAGCGCATTGACCATAAAGCTGAACTGAAAGGGTTCCAGTAATGTGGTTAAGAACATGAGGACTCCTTGTTCACCCGTCGGGCGCGGCGGCGATTTGCCAGCAGACCATGTTTGGGCGCAAACACGAACGCCAGCAGGAATAACAGCGTTTGCAGAACCACAATAATTCCTCCGGTTGCGCCGTCCAGCCAGTAGCTTAGCCAGGCACCAAAAAAGCTGGTCAGGCTACCGATAGCGACTGCGATAGTAAGCAGGCGTGGAAAACGATCCGTCAGCAACCAGGCGGTCGCGCCAGGCGTGACCACCAGGCAAATGACCAGAAATGCGCCGACGGTTTGCAGTGCGGCAACGGTGGAAACGGAGAGCAGCGTAAAAAATAGCAGCTTCAGCCGACCAGGATTCAGACCGATCGAGCGGGCATGGTTTTCATCGAAAAAGACCACCATCAGGTCTTTCCATTTCAGCAGCAGGATGGTCAGTGAGATAACACCGATGATCGCCAGTTGCAAAATGTCTTCCGGCGCAATCGCCAGCACGTTACCGAGAATAATGGTCTGGATGTTCACCGACATCGGATTGAGCGACACCATAAACAGCCCGATACCGAAGAAAGAGGAAAATATCAGCCCGATGATGGCATCTTCTTTCAGACGTGATCGCTGATTGAGAAACAGCATACTGCCCGCAGCCAGTCCCCCGGAAAGAAATGCCCCCAGCGCGAAGGGAAGCCCTAACATATAGGCCCCGGCAACACCGGGCACGATGGAATGCGATAGTGCATCGCCAATAAGCGACCAGCCTTTGAGCATCAGGTAGCACGAGAGGAACGCGCACAAGCCGCCGACCATCGCCGAAACCCACATGGCGTTGAGCATGTACTGGTAACCAAAGGGTTCTGTCAGCCAGTTCATGACTATTCCCCCTCGCGTGCCGCGCGACGCGAAATAAACGGGCGCTCATTATCGGTAATCACATGCTGCTCACCCCCGCTCAATGCGACATGACGCAGAACGCCGCTAAATGCCTGTTCAAGGTTCTCGGTGGTAAAGGTGGTATCAGTTGGGCCGCTTGCCAGCACGGTGCCTTTAATCATTACCGTGTAATCACAAAACTCGGTGACCGAGCCCAGGTTATGGGTGGAGACCAGCATGGTTCGGCCCTCATCGCGCAATTCGCGCAGCAGACCGATGATACGGGCCTCGGTTTTTACATCTACGCCGGTGAAGGGTTCATCCAGCAAAATGACCTGCCCATCTTGTGCAATGGCCCTTGCCAGGAAAACGCGTTTTTTCTGCCCACCGGAAAGTTCACCAATCTGGCGATGGCGGTATTCCAGCATATCGACCCGCGCCAGAGCAGCATCCACGCAGGCGTGATCGTGCGCCTTTGGCCGGCGCAGCCAGCCCATATGGCCAAAACGTCCCATCATGACCACATCTTCGACCAGCACCGGAAATGACCAGTCCACCTCTTCAGACTGGGGCACATACGCAATCAGATTCTGTTTTAGCGCCTTGCTGACCGGCTGTTGCAGGATAGAGATTTCCCCCTGTGCCAGCCGGACAAACCCCATCAACGCCTTAAACAGTGTTGATTTCCCGGAACCATTTACACCAACCAGCGCGGCAATCGAGCCGCCCGGAACCTGAAACGTGGCATCCCGCAGTGCGGTGTGGCCGTTGCGATACGTCACCGTAACCTGATTCACGGTAATCGCAGATTGACTCATGGTTGACCCCCAAGGCCGTTGTTGATGCCGTTAACAATGGTTTGTGTGGTGACGCGCAGTAGATCCAAATAGGTCGGGACCGGGCCGTCGGCAGCGCTGAGTGAATCGACGTACAGCACGCCGCCATAATGTGCGCCAGACTCTCGGGCTACCTGACGCGCGGGTTTGTCGGACACGGTACTTTCGCTAAATACCGTGGGGATCTGATGCGCTCGTAGGGTATCGATCACCTTGCGTACCTGTTTCGGCGTACTTTGTTGATCGGCGTTGATCGGCCATAAGTACAGTTCTTTCAGATCGTTATCGCGTGCCAGATAAGAGAACGCCCCTTCGCTAGTGACCAGCCAGCGTTTATCGGCAGGAATTTTGGCAAGTTCAGCTTGTAGCGGCGCGAGCGTTTGTTTAATTTCCGCTTTATAACGCTCGGCATTCTTCTGGTAGGTCGCCGCGTTTTCCGGGTTATATTTCATTAATGCATCGCGAATGTTATCCACGTAAATCAGTGCGTTGTCTGCTGACATCCAGGCATGTGGATTGGGTTTTCCATTGTATGGCCCTTCGCTGATGCCCATCGGTTGTACGCCGTTTGAGACCATCACTTCCGGTACGCCGGACAGATGTTGGTAGAAGCGGGCGAACCAGAGTTCCAGATTGAGACCATTTGAGAGAATTAACTGCGCACCCTGCGCCCGCTTAATGTCGCCTGGTGTGGGCTGGTATTCGTGAATTTCTGCTCCGGGCTTGGTAATTGAACTGACGTCTGCCGCATCGCCTGCCACATTGCTAGCCATATCAGCAATGATCGTAAACGTCGTGATGACCTTAAACTTTTCTTTCGCCCAGGCTGGTGACAGCGTAAGTGCCGTCAACAGGCTGGCAAGGAGAACTGATTTCAGACGAGGCAGATGCGGCATAGTATCCCTCACAATAAAGTGGTTAATTAATCATCGAATATAGCCTTTGCTATGTTATATAGCACATGGCATAAGTAAATGAAAATAATTCTTATTTGCGTAGGGTGCTAAGGATGTATCACCTTCAGGTAATAGTGCTGCGTATTTTTAAGGTGTATTATTTATGCAACTTAATTGTGGAGGTCTCATGTCCGGCAAACGTATTGCTCGTGAAAAAATGACGATCCAAAAAATGATCTCGCTGTACGAAAGCCAGTGTCCGGAAGCTTCAGATGAGCAGGGGCATTACGATGCGTTGTTTGCTTATGCGCAAAAGCGCCTGGATAAGTGCGTGTTTGGCGAGGAAAAACCGGCCTGCAAACAGTGCCCGGTACACTGCTATCAGCCAGCCAAACGGGAAGAGATGAGGCAAATTATGCGTTGGGCCGGGCCGAGAATGCTCTGGCGTCACCCGATTCTGACCATTCGCCATCTGATTGATGACAAGCGTCCAGTCCCGGAATTACCTGAGAAATATCAGCGCAAGAAGTAATCTGGTTATTTTGTGCCGGATGGCGGCGATGCCTTATCCGGCCTACAAGAGCAAGTGCACCGTCGCGTAGGCCCGATGAGCGTAGCGCCATCGGGCAATTTAACTATCCGGTACCGGATGGCGGTTACGCTTTGGTGGCAATAAGAATGGCCGAGGCTTTGATCAGCGCGATGACCCGGCTTCCCTGGCTCAGTTTCATCTCTTGCTGACTTTCGTTCGTCACGACCGCGACAATGTCAAAACCGGCATCAGTTTTGATGTGTACGGTGGCGTTAACGGCGCCTTCAGTTACCTGTGAAACGCTACCGGCAAATTGGTTACGGGCAGAGAATTTCAGGCCACAGTCTTCAGTTGCCAGTGTAACCCACGGCGCTTTGATCAGCGCAATGGCTTCTTTTCCTTTCGCCAGACCCAGCGCCTGCTGGCTGCTATGGGTCACAATCGCGACCAGTTTTGCGCCGCCAGCCAGCGTCAGTTCAACTTCATCATTCACTGCGCCAGTGGCAACTGCACTGACTGTACCGGTTAATTGATTACGTGCTGATACCGCCATACTGCCTCCTTTCGTTGAGTTATCACCCAGTATAGCCACAATGGCTAAACCAGCGCATCCTTATCAATACCTAATCGCTTCATCCGCGACAACAACGTGGTTCGTTTTAGCCCCAGCCGCTGCGCAGCACCTTTAGGACCGGCGACAACGCCATTGGTCTCTTTCAGTACCCGCATAATCAACTGGTATTCATCTTCGCCATCCTGTGCGACTTCGGTTGCAACCGGAGGGGGGGGCGGTACCTGCGTGGTGATATCCGGTAGGGATAATTGCAGTACGTTGCCTCGGGTCAGCAGAACGGCGCGTTCCACCACGTTTTCCAGTTCGCGGACGTTACCCGGCCACTCCATGCTGCTCAGGGTACGAAGCGCTTCGGCAGGAATACTGTCGATATTGCGCCCCATCCGGCGAGCGATTTTAAAGGTAAAGGCTTTCACCAGCAGTGGGATGTCTTCTGGACGCTCGCGCAGCGGAGGTAAATGGATCGGGAAAACGTTCAGCCGGTAATACAGATCGTTACGGAATTCCCGATCGGCAACCATCTTTTTTAGATCGCGGTTGGTGGCGGCGATCAACCGAACGTCGGTTTGGATCAGTTTGTTGCTGCCCAGGCGTTCAAATTCCTGCTCCTGAAGTACACGCAGTAACTTCGGCTGGAGTTCCAGCGGCATGTCACCGACTTCGTCGAGGAACAGGGAGCTTTTATCCGCCAGTTCGAAACGCCCAATTCGCTGTGTGCTGGCCCCGGTAAAGGCACCGCGCTCGTGACCAAACAGGTCGCTTTCCAGTAATCCGGCAGGCATTGCTGCGCAGTTCATCTTCACCATCCGACGGGCATTACGTCCACTCAGATTATGAATTGCTCTGGCGATCAGCTCTTTACCCGTACCTGTCTCACCCAGAATCAATACGGTACTGTCGCTTTGCGCCACCATTTCGACCTGTTTGAGTACGCTGTACATGGCTTCGCTGCGACCGATAATTTCACCGAACTCACTGTCCACATTGTTCAGTTGCTCGGTCAGCGCCAGGTTTTCATCGACCAGACGTTCTTTCAGGCGGTGTATCTCCTGATAGGCAAGCGCGTTATCTACCGCAATGGCTACGCGTTCGGCAATCTGGCGCAACAGTTTCAGGTTGGCGGTGGTGAAAACTTTTTCTTCACACTGCGCCAGTTTGAGCACGCCAAGCATCGTATTGCCGGACATCAGCGGCAGCAGGCACAGCGTTTGTAACTGGTTACCCCAGGTTTCGAACAGCATGCGTTCATACGGCGCAAGGGTATCGCGTTCGCTCAGGTTAATCAGCAGCATCTCTTTGCTGCGGAACACCCGCTCGGAAAGCGTGCCAGCTTCATCCACTTCACTTTGTTCGTGAGCTGGATGATTCTCATCCAGATAGTGGGTGGAGTAGATACTCAACTTATTTTTGCGATCGCTGCGTAATACGATGCTGATGGCATCAATATCGAAATAGTGGTGGATCTCTTTGGCGACTTCGCTGACCAGTTCGTCAATATCCAGTCGGGAGAGTACTGCATTGGTGATAGCGACGAGGATACGAAAGTTGTCACGTTCGCGACACAGCAAATCGTAATCCACGTTGTTGCTGACCCTGCTCTGAATTTGTTCCGCAACGACGCCGACTATTTGGGTGAAGGTCTGTAGCCGGTTGTACTCTTTTTCACTCCACGGGCGATCCTCGTTGCGGATAAATTCGCAGCCGCCAAAGATGCGTCCGTCCGCCGCCAGCGGCAGCAAACAGTAGTGACCAAATTCAGAATACAATCCGCCAGAGGCCAACTGTGGCCAGGTTTCTGAAAATTCATGATAGTTACAGTGCAGCGCATCGGGGCGAGACAGAATACGACGTACCGGACCGTGTGCCAGTACCGTTTCGTCTTCATAGTCGATGGGTTTACCATTTTCACGCGTCGCAAAATAACGCGCACGCTGCGTCTGTGCCTGCCATAACACAATAGCCGCGCAGTCAGCCAGCGCTGAACGCTTGACCAGCTGCGAAAGCGCCTCACTAAGAGACTGAAGATCGGGCTGCTGTAATAATGTACGAGTAATATCGAACAGGCCTTGCTGTCCGAGGTCACTCATCGGTGTATACGACATATTGCTTTTCCAGGGAAAACACCGCAGAACGGTGCGAAAACGGTAAATGAATTATAGGTATAAGTCGTAAATTATTGCCGGATGGGTCGGGTATTCAAACCATAGGCCTGATAAGCAAAGCGCCATCAGGCAGTAATACAGTGTTAATGCCGGATAACGACCCAAACGTGGTTTATCCGGCCAGGAACAGATTGCCAACCGGCTGCTAGCATATACGAGGTAATGGTTCGGCGTGTGGTAAATCGAGGGTCCGTTTCACGCCGTAAAGTCCGGCAAGACGTACACCTTTACGTTCAACCACTTCACCAATTAGCGCGGCATCGCGTCCTAAAGGATGGGCGTGGAGTGCGGCGAGTACGGCTTCAGCAGCCTGACGTTCAACGGCAATCACCAGCTTGCCTTCGTTGGCAAAGTTGAGTGCGTCCAGACCCAGCAGTTCGCAAACGCCACGCACGGCAGGTTTCACCGGCAGTGCCGCTTCAGACAGCTCAATGCCAAATCCGCAAGAGGCCGCAAATTCATGTGTTACCGCATTTACGCCGCCGCGGGTGGCATCACGCAGCGCTTTCACGCCAGGAATATCGCGTAGCGTCTGGATAAGCGGCGTTAACACCGCACAGTCGCTGACCAGTTCGCCATCAAGCCCCAACTGTTCGCGCAGGTTGAGGATAGTCGCACCGTGATCGCCAAGTGTACCACTCACCAGCAGCACATCACCCACGCTCAGGGTTTGCGCACCCCAGTGAATATTGGCGGGAATTGCGCCCATACCGGCGGTGTTGATGAACAGTTTGTCCGCAGCGCCGCGCTGCACAACTTTGGTATCGCCGGTTACGATAGCAATACCCGCTTCACGGGCGGTTGCTGCCATGCTGTTCACGACGGTTTTCAGCGTGTCCATTGGCAGACCCTCTTCGAGGATAAAACCGCAGGAGAGGTAGCGCGGTATCGCGCCGCTGACCGCGACATCGTTAGCCGTACCGCAGATTGCCAGCTTGCCAATGTTGCCGCCGGGGAAGAACAGTGGGTCGATAACGTAGCTGTCCGTTGAAAACGCCAGACGATCGCCTTCTGCGACCAGTTGTGCCAGTTCCAGGCGCGCCTGATCCTCCTGTTCAGCCAGCCACGGGTTAGCAAAAGCTTCCATAAACAGACTGTTGATCAACTGCTGCATAGCCTGACCGCCGCTACCGTGGGCGAGTTGTACGCTGTTCATGCTTCACACTCCTGCTGACGATACTGATACCAGGCGGCACATGCGCCTTCAGAGGAGACCATCAGGGCACCAAATGCGGTCTCCGGGTTACAGGTTTTACCAAATAATGGGCACTGATGCGGTTTGCATCGGCCAGTCAGCACCTCCCCGCAACGTGCGCGCGGATCGTCATAGACCTGCTGCGGCGCTGGCTGGAAATGTGCTTCGGCGTCAAAGCGCTGATAGTCAGGCGTCAGGTGAACGCCGGATGATTCAATCACGCCCAGCCCCCGCCATTCGCTGTCACCGTTAACACTGAACACGTCGGCGATAGCCTGCTGGGCTAACGCGTTACCGGCATCCGGTACCACGCGGCGGTACTGGTTTTCAACCTGGCTTTGGGCCGCTATTTTCTGCTCGATCAGCATCACGACGCCTTGCAGCAGATCAAGCGGCTCGAAGCCGGCGACCACCAGCGGGCGATGGAAATCTGAGGCAATGAAATTATAGGCGTCAGTGCCAATCACCATACTGACGTGACCTGGCGCCAAAAAGGCGTCGATACCGTTGTCCGGCTGTTCCAGCAGGCTGCGCAGCGTTGGGATCAAGGTGATGTGCTGGCAGAAAAAGTAAAAGTTCTGCACATCGCGCTGTTTGGCCTGCTGCAGAGTGATGGCGGTTGTCGGCATGGTGGTTTCAAAACCCAGGCCAAAGAACACCACTTTGCGCGTTGGGTTTTCTTCGGCCAGCTTCAGCGCATCCATCGGGGAATAGACGATACGGACATCCGCGCCGCGTGCTTTGGCCTGTAGCAGTGAGCCCTGTTTTCCCGGGACGCGCATCGCATCACCAAAGGTGCAGAAAATCACTTCCGGGTGGCTGGCGATTTCGACACAACTGTCAATTCTGCCCATCGGCAGAACGCACACCGGGCAGCCTGGACCGTGAATAAACTCCACGTTTGCGGGCAGAAGCTGATCGAGGCCGAATTTAAAGATAGCGTGGGTATGACCACCGCAAACTTCCATAATGCGCAGTGGGCGTTCAGCGGTGTAGGAGAGGTGAGCGGCACGCTCGCACAGATGCTCTATCAACTGCATCACCTGTTCTGGTGCGCGATATTCGTCAACAAAACGCATTTATTTTTCCTCGCCATACAGCAACGCGCCGACATCCGGCTCAACGTCAAACATGTTTTGTAGCGCGTCGAGCGTATCGCGCGCTTCAGCTTCATTAATGATGCTCATGGCGAAACCGACGTGAACCAGTACCCACTGGCCCAGACGCGGCTCACCCTTTTCATCACAGCTCCCGACCAGCGTCAGATCGACGTCGCGCTGAATACCGCAAACATCGACCTTAGCCTGGTTGCCATCAATGGTGCGGATTTGACCCGGAACACCTATGCACATCGCTGATTCTCCAGCCATGACAGCCATTGATCCATCCCTTCGCCGCTGGTGGCGGAAATCAGGATGATTTCAATGTCCGGGTTCACTTCCCGGGCGCTGGCGATGCACTTTTCAACATCAAAATTGAGGTAAGGCAGCAGATCCACTTTGTTGAGCAGCATCAGTGATGCAGCAGCAAACATGTGCGGGTACTTCAGCGGCTTATCTTCGCCTTCGGTAACAGAGAGCACGGCGACTTTATGACGCTCGCCGAGGTCAAAGCTGGCTGGGCAGACCAGGTTACCAACGTTCTCAATGAACAGAATGCCATTGTCATCAAGCGGCAGACGTGGCGCGGCATCGGCAATCATTTGCGCATCGAGGTGACAACCTTTACCGGTGTTGACCTGGATTGCGGGGGTGCCGGTGGCGCGAATACGGGCGGCATCGTTAACCGTCTGCTGGTCGCCTTCAATGACGGCACATGGCACACTGTCTTTCAGCTTCATCAGCGTTTCGGTCAGCAGCGTCGTTTTACCGGAGCCAGGGCTTGAGACAAGGTTCAGTACCAGATGCTGACGGGCAGCAAAGCGGGCGCGGTTGCGCTCGGCCAGACGATTGTTTTTGTCCAGCACGTCTATTTCGACTTCCAGCATGCGGCGCTGGCTCATACCTGGCGCGTGAGTGCCTGCTTCACCGTGACCATAGTGCAGATCGCCTTCAGCGGTCTGGCTCGGTGCGAAACTGGAGGTTTTCACACCGGTAATATTCAGTGCCGGGCGAGCCGCCGGGGCAAATGGCGCGCTGCGGAACGCCGAGTGGGGGTTATGTTCATCACCCTCTATATATAGGTTGCCTTCAGCGCAACCACATGTCGTACACATCGCTCACTCCTGATCTTTATCTTGCGGTATATCTGTTGCCGGATGGCAGTTTTGCCTTATCCGGCCTACCAGAGGTGTCACCGGAATTAGTCTTCGGCGTCGCCTATTTCAATTCTTCGAATCTGTAAGCCGTCGTCGGCCACAATTCTCAGCATATCGCTATTGCATTGCGGACATCGACGCACGCGCTGCGTCAGCAACGTGACGTATTGCTGACAAGATTCGCACCAACATTCGGCTTCTTGTTCTTCGAGGTGGAGTTTACAACCTTCTGCAAGGGTGCCACGGCATACCAGATCAAAACAAAAGGCGAGAGCGCTGGTTTCTACGCAAGAAAATGCGCCAATTTTGAGCCAGACCCCAGTTACCCGCTTTGCGCCGTGTTGGGTGGCCTGTTGTTCAATCAATTCCAGTGCCCGTTGGCAGAGGGTTATTTCGTGCATACCGCCTCCTATGAAGTTGCCGTATTAAAAGCAATAAACATGCCAGGTTGAATTTTCACGTTCGTGACAATGTCGACGATGACGAAATGACATGTCGTCATCGCGTCATAAATCAATAACCATTTGAAAATAAACAAAATTAATTTTGGCATGAAATGTGCTTAAGGCTGTTCATCTCTGCTAAACGGGTAACCTGACATGACTATTTGGGAAATAAGCGAAAAAGCCGATTACATCGCTGAACGGCATCGTCGCCTACAGGACCAGTGGCGTATCTACTGCAACTCGCTGGTTCAGGGGATCACCCTGTCAAAAGCGCGTTTGCATCATGCGATGAGCTGCGCGCCGGACAAGGATTTGTGCTTTGTCCTTTTTGAACACTTCACTATCTACGTCACGCTGGCGGACGGCTTTAACAGCCACACCATCGAGTACTACGTAGAAACGAAAGACGGTGATGATAAGCAACTGATTGCACAGGCAGAGTTGACCCTCGACGGTAAAGTCGATGAGCGCATCAGCAACCGCGATCGCGAGCAGGTGCTGGAGCACTATCTCGAAAAAATCGCCAGCGTCTACGACAGCCTGTACACCGCGGTTGAAAATAATATGCCGGTGAATTTAAGCCAGCTGGTTGAAGGACATAACCCGGCTTAAGCCTCGGGTGTTGCCCACTTGAGTCATGATGCGGTTTGTTCTGCATCACGACGGTTTAGGGAATGGGCATGTCGAAAAATGTCGAAATGACATTTTACAGACATGTTTTCGTCAAAAATGACTATCACCTGAGGAATGCCTGGTGAATCGTTTTGTAATTGCTGACTCCACTCTTTGCATTGGCTGCCACACCTGTGAGGCCGCCTGCTCAGAGACACATCGCCAGCATGGCCTGCAGTCAATGCCGCGCCTGAAAGTGATGTTAAATGAAAAAGAATCTGCACCGCAGCTTTGCCACCAGTGTGAAGATGCGCCTTGTGCCACAGTTTGCCCGGTTAATGCCATTAACCGTGTCGATGGCGCCGTACAGCTGAATGAAAGTCTGTGCGTCAGCTGCAAATTGTGCGGGATCGCCTGTCCGTTCGGTGCGATTGAGTTTTCCGGCAGCCGTCCGCTGCACATCCCGGCGAACGCCAATACGCCAAAAGCGCCCCCGGCTCCGCCGGCTCCTGCGCGTGTGAGCACGCTGCTAGACTGGGTACCGGGCGTTCGTGCCATCGCGGTGAAATGCGATCTGTGTAGTTTTGACGAGCAAGGTCCGGCCTGCATACGCATGTGCCCGACCAAAGCCCTGCACCTGGTGAGTAACATCGATATCGCACGCGCCAGTAAACGTAAGCGTGAGCTGACTTTCAATACCGATTTCGGCGATCTCACCTTGTTTCAGCAGGCTCAGAGTGGAGATGCAAAATGAGCGCAATTTCACTGATTAACAGCGGCGTAGCCTGGTTTACAGCGGCTGCGGTTCTGGCATTTCTGTTTTCATTTCATAAATCGCTGAGCGGCTGGATTGCTGGGGTTGGCGGTGCGGTAGGCAGCCTGTGTACCGCAGCCGCCGGTTTTACCGTTCTGACCAATGCGCTGGCGGTGAGCGGCGTGATGCCGTTTATTGGCCACAGTCTGCAAATTACTCCGCTGAATGCTATCTGGCTGATTACGCTGGGTCTGTGCGGCCTGTTTGTCAGCCTGTACAACATTGACTGGCATCGTCATCCGCAGGTGAAGGCTAACGGCCTGCTGGTGAATCTGCTGATGGCCGCGGCCGTGTGCGCAGTGGTTGCCAGCAACCTCGGTACGCTGGTGGTGATGGCAGAAATCATGGCGCTGTGCGCGGTGTTCCTGACTGGCTGCAGCAAAGAAGGCAAGCTGTGGTTTGCGCTGGGGCGTATCGGTACGCTGATGTTGGCGCTCGCGTGTTATCTGGTGTGGCAACGCTACGGCACCCTGGAACTGCGCCTGCTTGACCTGCGTACCCAGGAGCTGCCGCTTGGCTCCGACATCTGGCTGCTGGGTGTGGCTGGCTTTGGCTTGTTGGCAGGGATTATCCCGCTGCATGGTTGGGTGCCTCAGGCGCACGCTAACGCCAGCGCACCGGCTGCGGCATTGTTCTCTACCGTGGTCATGAAAGTCGGTTTGCTGGGTATTCTCTCCCTGTCGCTGCTGGGCGGTAACGCGCCGCTGTGGTGGGGCGTTACGCTGCTGGTGTTAGGCATGATCACCGCGTTTGTCGGTGGTTTGTATGCGCTGATGGAACATAACATCCAGCGTCTGCTGGCGTACCACACGCTGGAAAACATCGGCATTATTCTGCTGGGGCTGGGTGCTGGCGTGACCGGGATTTCCCTCAATCAACCAGCGCTGATTGCGCTGGGTTTGACTGGCGGTCTGTATCATCTGGTTAACCACAGTTTGTTCAAAAGCGTCTTGTTCCTGGGCGCAGGCAGCATCTGGTTCCGTACCGGTCATCGTGATATCGAAAAACTGGGCGGGATCGGTAAACGCATGCCGGTGATTTCTCTGGCGATGCTGGTTGGGCTGATGGCGATGGCTGCACTGCCGCCGCTGAACGGCTTTGCCGGTGAGTGGGTTATCTATCAATCCTTCTTTAAGCTCGGAAACAGTGGCGCCTTTGTCGGCAGTTTGTTAGGACCGTTGCTGGCGGTCGGACTGGCGATTACCGGCGCACTGGCGGTGATGTGTATGGCGAAAGTTTATGGCGTTACGTTCCTTGGCGCACCGCGCACGAAGGAAGCTGAAAATGCCTGTTGTGCACCCATCCTGATGGGCGTGAGCGTGGTTGCGCTGGCTATCTGCTGTGTGATTGGCGGTGTTGCTGCACCGTGGCTGCTGCCGCTTCTCTCCTCGGCTGTTCCACTGCCGCTGGAAACGGCGAATACCACCGTCTCGCAGCCAATGATCACGCTACTGCTGATTGCGTGTCCGCTGCTGCCGTTCATCATCATGGCTATTTTCAAAGGCAACCGTCTGCCGTCGCGTTCACGTGGTGCGGCATGGGTGTGTGGCTACGATCACGAGCAGTCAATGGTGATCACCGCGCACGGCTTTGCTATGCCGGTGAAAGAAGCTTTTGCGCCGGTGCTTAAACTGCGTAAATGGCTGAATCCGGTCTCACTGGTTCCGGGCTGGCAGAATGCAGCTGCACCCGCGCTGTTCCGCCGTCTGGCTCTGATTGAGTTGGCGGTGCTGGTGGTGATTGTGGTTTCACGAGGAGCCTGAGAATGAGTGTTTTATATCCGTTAATTCAGGCGCTGGTACTGTTTGCCGTTGCGCCGCTGCTGTCCGGTATTACCCGCGTGGCGCGTGCGCGTTTGCACAACCGCCGCGGTCCAGGCGTTTTGCAGGAATACCGCGACATTATCAAACTGCTGGGCCGCCAGAGCATTGCGCCTGCTGATTCCAGCTGGGTTTTTCGTCTGACGCCGTTTGTGATGGTTGGCGTGATGCTAACTATCGCCACCGCGTTGCCAGTTGTGACCGTGGGTTCGCCGCTGCCGCAACTGGGTGATTTGATAACCTTAATCTACCTGTTCGCCATTGCCCGCTTCTTCTTTTCAATCTCGGGTCTGGATACCGGTAGCCCGTTCACCGCAATCGGTGCCAGCCGTGAAGCGATGCTTGGCGTACTGGTTGAGCCCATCCTGCTGCTGGGGCTGTGGGTTGCGGCGCAGGTTGCAGGTTCAACGCATATCAGCAACATCGCTGACACCATTTATCACTGGCCTGCGGCTCGCAGTATCCCGCTGATTCTGGCGCTGTGCGCCTGTGCCTTCGCCACCTTTATCGAAATGGGCAAACTGCCGTTCGACCTGGCTGAAGCTGAACAGGAACTGCAGGAAGGTCCACTGACCGAATACAGCGGCAGCGGTTTTGCGGTGCTGAAGTGGGGCATTAGCCTCAAACAGTTGGTGGTTCTGCAAATGTTCGTCGGCGTATTCCTGCCGTGGGGACAGATGGAAACCTTCACCGCGGGTGGGTTGCTGCTGGCGCTGGTGATTGCCATCGTCAAGCTGGTCCTCGGCGTGCTGGTCATCGCCCTGTTCGAAAACAGCATGGCGCGTCTGCGTTTTTGCGCCACTTCACGCGTGACCTGGGCCGGTTTTGGGTTTGCGTTTTTAGCGTTCGTCTCCTTGCTGGTGGCGTGATTTAAGAGAGTTTGAGCATGTCTGAAGAAAAATTAGGTCAACACTATCTCGCCGCACTGCACCAGGCCTTTCCGGGTGTGGTGTTGGATGAAGCCTGGCAGACCAAAGATCAGCTGACAATTACCGTCAAAGTGAACTACCTGCCGGAAGTGGTGGAGTTCCTGTACTACAAACAGGGCGGTTGGTTGTCCGTACTGTTTGGTAACGACGAACGCCAGTTGTGCGGTCATTACGCCGTTTACTACGTGATGTCGATGGAGCAGGGTACCAAGTGCTGGATAACCGTCCGCGTTGAAGTCGATGCCAATAAACTGGAATTCCCATCCGTTACGCCTCGCGTACCCGCAGCCGTCTGGGGTGAGCGTGAAGTGCGTGATATGTACGGTTTGATCCCTGTGGGTCTGCCGGATGAACGTCGTCTGGTCCTGCCGGATGACTGGCCGGACGAACTTTATCCGCTGCGTAAAGACAGCATGGATTATCGTCAGCGCCCGGCACCGACTACCGATGCCGAAACCTACGAGTTCATCAACGAACTGGGCGATAAGAAAAATAACGTGGTGCCGATTGGCCCACTGCATGTGACCTCCGATGAACCGGGGCATTTCCGTCTGTTTGTTGATGGTGAGAACATCATCGACGCCGACTACCGCCTGTTCTATGTCCATCGTGGCATGGAAAAGCTGGCAGAAACCCGTATGGGTTATAACGAAGTGACATTCCTGTCGGACCGTGTTTGTGGCATCTGTGGTTTTGCCCACAGTACTGCGTATACCACGTCCGTTGAGAATGCGATGGGCATCGTGGTGCCGGAACGTGCACAGATGATCCGCGCCATTCTGCTGGAAGTTGAACGTCTGCACTCGCACCTGCTGAACCTCGGCCTTGCCTGTCACTTTACCGGTTTCGATTCCGGCTTCATGCAATTCTTCCGTGTACGCGAAACGTCCATGAAAATGGCGGAAATTCTCACCGGGGCGCGTAAAACGTACGGTCTGAACCTGATCGGCGGTATTCGTCGCGACCTGCTGAAAGAGGATATGATCCAGACCCGCCAACTGGCGCAGCAAATGCGTCGTGATGTTCAGGAACTGGTCGACATGCTGCTCAGCACGCCGAACATGGAACAGCGTACCGTTGGTATTGGTCGTCTTGATCCGGAAATTGCCCGTGACTTCAGTAACGTCGGCCCGATGGTTCGCGCCAGCGGTCACGCGCGTGACACCCGCGCCGATCACCCGTTCGTAGGCTACGGTCTGCTGCCGATGGAAGTCCACAGCGAGCAAGGTTGTGACGTCATTTCTCGTCTGAAAGTCCGTATCAATGAAGTCTATACCGCACTGAACATGATCGACTTTGGTCTGGATAACCTGCCGGGCGGTCCGCTGGCGGTGGAAGGCTTTACCTATATTCCTCACCGCTTCGCGCTGGGCTTTGCCGAAGCGCCACGTGGGGATGATATCCACTGGAGCATGACTGGCGACAACCAGAAACTGTACCGCTGGCGCTGCCGTGCAGCCACTTATGCTAACTGGCCGACGCTGCGTTACATGCTGCGTGGTAACACCGTTTCCGATGCTCCGCTGATTATCGGTAGCCTCGATCCTTGCTATTCCTGTACTGACCGTATGACCGTGGTCGATGTGCGTAAGAAGAAGAGCAAAGTCGTACCGTACAAAGAACTTGAGCGCTACAGCATCGAGCGTAAAAACTCGCCGCTGAAATAAGGAATCGCCATGTTTACCTTTATCAAAAAAGTCATCAAAACTGGGGCGCCGACGTCGTCGTATCCACTGGAACCGATTGCGGTCGATAAAAACTTTCGTGGTAAGCCGGAACACAATCCGCAGCAGTGCATTGGCTGCGCAGCCTGCGTTAATGCCTGTCCGTCCAATGCGCTGACGGTTGAAACCGATTTGGCCACCAATGAGTTGGCGTGGCAGTTCAATCTCGGACGCTGCATTTTCTGTGCTCGCTGCGAAGAAGTTTGCCCGACGGCGGCAATCAAGCTGTCGCAGGAGTATGAATTGGCAGTGTGGAAGAAAGAGGATTTCCTGCAGCAGTCTCGCTTTGCGCTGTGCAATTGCCGCGTCTGTAACCGCCCTTTTGCGGTACAAAAAGAGATTGATTACGCCATTGCGCTGCTGAAGCACAACGGCGACACCCGTGCGGAAAATCACCGTGAAAGCTTTGAGACCTGCCCGGACTGTAAGCGCCAGAAATGTCTGGTGCCGTCTGACCGTATTGAACTGACTCGCCATATGAAAGAGGCCAGCTGATGAGCAATTTATTAGGCCCACGTGATGCCAACGGTATTCCGGTACCGATGACGGTGGATGAATCCATTGCCAGCATGAAAGCGTCGCTGCTGAAAAGTATCAAGCGTTCAGCGTATGTTTACCGTGTAGACTGCGGGGGTTGCAATGGTTGCGAAATCGAAATCTTTGCGACGCTTTCCCCACTGTTTGATGCTGAACGTTTCGGTATCAAAGTCGTCCCATCACCGCGTCATGCGGATATTCTGCTGTTTACTGGCGCGGTAACCCGTGCGATGCGCTCTCCGGCACTGCGCGCCTGGCAGTCTGCGCCAGACCCGAAGATTTGCATCTCCTACGGAGCCTGCGGTAACAGCGGTGGTATTTTTCACGACCTATACTGCGTATGGGGCGGCACCGACAAAATTGTACCGGTGGATGTGTATATTCCGGGCTGTCCCCCGACGCCTGCGGCAACACTGTACGGTTTTGCGATGGCGCTTGGCCTGTTGGAACAGAAAATTCATGCACGTGCGCCGGGCGAACTGGACGAACAACCTGCTGAAATTCTGCATCCGGATATGGTTCAACCGCTGCGCGTGAAGGTGGATCGCGAAGCGCGTCGTCTGGCAGGTTATCGCTATGGCCGCCAGATTGCAGATGATTATATGTTGCAGTTAGGTCAGGGTGAGCAGCAGGTGGCGCGCTGGCTGGAGACGGAAAACGATCCGCGTCTGACTGAGATCGTCACCCATCTTAACCATGTAGTCGAAGAGGCGCGTATCCGATGAGTGAAACGGTGGTGTTCAGTCAACTGAGCCGTAAGTTTATTGATGAGAACGATGCAACGCCCGCCGAGGCGCAGCAGGTTGTCTATTACAGCCTGGCGATTGGTCACCACCTGGGGGTCATCGATTGCCTGGAGGCGGCGTTAACCTGTCCATGGGATGAGTATCTGGCGTGGATTGCCACACTAGCCGAAGGCAGCGAAGCCCGACGTAAAATGGAAGGTGTGCCGAAGTACGGTGAAATCGTCATCGATTTTAACCATGTGCAAATGCTGGCGCGCGCGTTTGACGATGCACGCGCCGTGCAGACGCCGCAGCAACAGGAATGGAGCAAGCTGATGCTGAGTATGCTTCATGACATTCACCAGGAAAGCGCTATCTATCTGATGGTGAGGAGACACCGTGACTGACGTTTTATTATGTGTGGGTAACAGCATGATGGGCGATGACGGCGCAGGTCCGCTGTTGGCGGAAATGTGTGCCGCAAATCCTCAGGGTAACTGGGTTGTCATTGATGGCGGCAGCGCGCCGGAGAACGATATTGTCGCGATCCGTGAACTGCGCCCTGAGCGTCTGTTGATTGTGGATGCCACCGATATGGGGTTAAACCCCGGCGAGATCCGTATTATCGATCCTGATGATATTGCCGAAATGTTCATGATGACCACGCACAACATGCCGCTGAACTACCTGGTCGATCAGCTGAAAGATGATGTTGGTGAGGTGATTTTCCTCGGTATTCAGCCGGATATCGTCGGCTTTTACTACCCTATGACACAGCCAATCAAAGAGGCGGTTGAAACCGTGTATCAGCGATTAGCTGGGTGGGAAGGCCACGGTGGATTCTCTGAGTTAGAAGCGCTGGAAGATTAAACCGTATCAGTGCCGGATGTGAGTGACATCCGGCCTGTTTCCTTGCGTATCCTCGTCACTCAGTCGCCAGCTCAATAATTAATTTCCCCTGCATCACTGACACATTCACGGCCGTGCCGGTAGGAAAGCCTGCTTGTTCCAGCCAGTCGCCGTTCAGCGTGAGTGAAGCGTGCCGACTGATTCGTCGCGTGTAACCCGTTTTGGGATCTTCATGGCGTTTTCTGACATAGCTGACTTTCAAACGACGCATGGGTTTGGTGATAGCTACTGCTATTTTGCCATTTTTATCAGACATGCCTTCTTCCTTGTAGTGAACGGCCAGAATTAAAAACTACTGAATAAAATGCCAGTAAAAAAGTATGGAGGCAAACCTGAAACTGGAAGGGGGATTCCACATTGAGAATGCAATTAATGAAATGAAAGTGTTTTGCGGGTAGATTTCATGGGCGATTTGCGTCGCGATTCGACGTCTTATCTTTATGCCGGGAGGTGGGGTTTTTACGTCGCCAAAAAGTTTCACCGGCGAGTTGATTGATCGCGACGCCATTGCTCCGTCAGTTTCACGTTGACCGCCGTCATTAGTCATCGTCACTAGTGACGATGACACCCCATACAGCACCAGCATAAAATAAAAATCCTTAAATAACAGTTAATTAAATTCTGGCACGATTTGTGTATGTTTCGGCAGATAATCTGTCATTGCTGGAGAATTTGATGAACCGTTTCATCATTGCAGACGCCAATAAATGCATTGGTTGCCGTACCTGTGAAGTGGCCTGCGTGGTATCCCATCAGGATAACCAGGACTGCGCATCGCTGACCCCTGAAACCTTTTTACCCCGCATTCACGTGATCAAAGGTGTTAATGTTTCCACGGCGACGCTGTGTCGTCAGTGTGAAGATGCGCCGTGCGCTAACGTCTGTCCGAATGGTGCAATCAGCCGTGATAAAGGCTTTGTCCATGTGATGCAGGAACGCTGCATTGGTTGTAAAACCTGCGTTGTGGCTTGCCCTTACGGTGCGATGGAAGTGGTTGTACGTCCGGTTGTGCGTAACAGCGGTGCGGGTCTGAATGTCCGTGCAGAAAAAGCCGAAGCCAATAAATGCGACCTGTGCCACCACCGCGAAGCGGGACCTGCCTGCATGGAAGTGTGCCCAACTCACGCGCTGATTTATGTGGATCGCAATAAACTCGAGCAACTGAGCGCCGAAAAACGTCGCCGAGCCGCGCTGGACTCTACCGCATCTTTGCTGTTCTGATATCTGAAAATCCGCGTAAAATACGTGCCTGATGGCGCGCAGCTTATCAGGCCTACAAGGGCGTCATGTAGGCCGGATAAGGCGAAGCCGCCATCCGGCAAACGGACATTTCAGGGATACAATACCGCGGGAATTCATCATGACAATAAACCACCACTCCGGCGTACAACTGCGTATTCGCGGCAAGGTTCAGGGCGTCGGATTTCGCCCCTTTGTCTGGCAACTGGCGCAGCGCCTGCACCTACACGGCGACGTGTGTAACGACGGTGACGGTGTGGTTGTGCGCTTACAGGAAGATCCGGCGGAGTTTATTGCGCAGTTGCATCAACACTGTCCACCGTTGGCGCGCATTGACAGCGTTGAGAGAGAACCATTCGCCTGGACGAAGCAGCCTGCTGATTTCTCGATTCGACAGAGCGCGGGCGGAACGATGAATACGCAAATTGTCCCCGATGCCGCGACCTGTCCTGAATGCCTTGTTGAAATGAACACGCCCGGCGAACGTCGCTATCGCTATCCCTTTATCAACTGCACCCACTGTGGCCCACGTTTTACGATTATCCGCGCGATGCCGTATGACCGTCCGTTGACCGTCATGGCGTCTTTCCCGCTCTGTCCACAGTGCGACAAAGAGTATCGCGATCCGTATGACCGTCGCTTCCACGCCCAGCCCGTTGCTTGCCCGGCATGCGGCCCGCATCTGGAATGGATCGGTACTGGCGTGCGTGCTGAAAAAGAAGATGCACTGCTGGCGGCGGTGGCACAGCTGAAAGCGGGCGGCATTGTGGCGGTGAAAGGCATTGGTGGGTTTCATCTGGTCTGCGATGCCCGTAACGATAATGCCGTGGCCCGACTCAGGCAGCGCAAACACCGTCCGGCTAAGCCTCTGGCGGTGATGTTGCCCGATGATAACGGATTGCCTGAGGCCGCTCGTCGTCTGCTGACAACGCCCGCCGCGCCTATCGTGTTAGTGAATAAACACGATGTGGTTGCGCTCAGTGAGGAGATTGCGCCCGGGCTGACGGAAATTGGGATAATGCTACCTGCTAATCCATTACAGCACCTGCTGTTACAGGCACTGAACTGCCCACTGGTGATGACCTCCGGCAATCTCAGCGGCAGGCCACCGGCCATTACCAATGCGCAGGCTCTGGATGATTTGCGTGAGATTGTAGATGGGTTCCTGCTACACAACCGTGAAATTGTGCAGCGTATGGATGACTCCGTGGTACGTCAAAGCGGGGAAATGCTACGCCGCTCCCGGGGCTACGTGCCGGATGCGGTTGCGCTACCGCCGGGCTTTCGCGATGTGCCGCCGATGTTGTGTTTAGGCGCAGATTTAAAAAATACTTTCTGTCTGGTGCGTGGTGAGCAGGCGGTTATCAGCCAGCATTTGGGCGATCTTAGCGACGATGGTATTCAACATCAGTGGCGTGACGCGTTGCGCCTGATCCAGAATATTTATGACTTTACACCGCAGCGTATCGTCCATGACGCGCACCCTGGTTATGTTTCCAGCCAGTGGGCCAGCGAGATGAATCTGCCGACTGAAACGGTGCTGCATCATCATGCGCATGCTGCTGCGTGTCTGGCCGAGCACGGCTGGCCGCTGGACGGTGGCGATGTGATTGCCCTGACGCTAGACGGTATTGGCATGGGCGAAAACGGTGCGCTGTGGGGCGGCGAGTGTTTGCGGGTCAATTATCGTGAATGCGAACACCTCGGTGGCTTACCTGCCGTGGCACTGGCCGGCGGCGATTTGGCGGCAAAACAGCCGTGGCGCAATCTGTTGGCGCAGTGCCTGCGTTTTGTTCCTGACTGGCAGCGTTACCCGGAAACGTCAGCGCTGCAACAGCAAAACTGGCCAGTGTTGGCTCGCGCCATCGAGCGAGGAATCAATACTCCGCAGGCCTCATCGTGCGGACGGTTGTTTGATGCCGTTGCAGCCGCACTCCAGTGCGCGCCGGAATCGCTGAGTTACGAGGGCGAAGCGGCCTGTGCCCTGGAGACGATGGCATCGCAATGTGCTGGCGTTGATCATCCTGTCACGGTGCCGCTTGATGGCAACCATCTGGACTTAGCGGCTTTTTGGCACCAATGGCTGAACTGGCAGGCCAAATCTACAGAAAGAGCGTGGGCGTTTCACGATGCGCTGGCGCGTGGGTTTGCCACCCTGATGCGGGAACAGGCCGAAGCGCGCAGGATTAAGACATTAGTATTCAGCGGCGGTGTAATGCATAACCGTTTGTTGTCAGCCCGACTGGCATTTTACCTGGCCGATTTTACGTTATTGTTCCCGCAGCGTTTACCGGCGGGCGACGGTGGATTGTCATTGGGACAGGGTGTGATTGCCGCCGCGCGAGCGTTGGGGCAAAAATAAAAAAAAAGCCCCGGGACTGGCGGGGCAAGAAAAACATGTCGGGGCATACCGACAAGTGGCAACGCACATCCATGTGCGTGAGGTTAATAAATCAGTAGCCGCGTTGCTGGATAAGGTTGTAGGTCGGATAAGGCGCAGCCGCCATCCGGCATCACAGATTTACACGGGCAACGTTTTCAGCAGCGCGAAGGCTTCTTTCATCCGGTCTTCACTGACGACGAAGGCACACAATTGACCTTCGTCGTTCATCCCTCGGGCGACCATCCCTTGCGCTTCGGCGGCAATATGCCAGTTCAGATCGCGGCGCTGGGTTTCCCCTGCCAGGTGTAACGGCAGTTCCGGCGTTTTGACTTTTACCAGCATGGCGGGCAGTTTCAATGGCGCATTGCCGCCGAGCAGGTTTTTCGCCAGATACATGGCGCTCAGCTGAATCGGCTGCAGGAACGGGAGCACCTGACCGTTAATCTCCGCACAGTCGCCGAGAGCATAAATGTCCGGACGACTGGTTTGCAGGTAGCTGTCGACGCAAACGCCCCGATTGATGTTCAGTCCGGCGCGACGCGCCAGTGCGGTTTCCGGACGCAGACCGGTTGCGGCGATTACCGCATCAACGTCGACACTACGGTGACGATCGAGCGTGGCGCGGATACCGGTGCTGGTTTTCTCCAGACTCTGCAGTTGCGATTTCAACAGCAGATGCACACCCATATCGGTCAGACGATGCTGCAAACGGCTGCTGACTTCCGGCGGCATTAACGAGGCCAGAATGCTGGCGGCGTTATCGATAAGCGTCACCGCTTTGCCGGCACGACAGAAATCCATCGCCAGTTCACTGCCAATCAAACCGCCGCCGACAATCAGTACCCGCCGGGCATCACGCAGCTGAGTTTCACAAGCGCGGTACTCTTGCTGGCTATTCAGAGTAAGCATTAACTCACGCCCGGAAACAGGTGGCACAAAAGCTGAGGCACCCGTTGCCAGTACCAGCTTGTCGTACTCCCACTGCTGCTCCTGGCTTTTCACCACGTGAGCATCCGCGTCGATATCAGTAACCCAGGTATGCGGAAACAGGCGTAAGTTAAACTGTTCGGCAAACTCCCCCGCCGACTGGCGGGTGAGGTCGTCTGCGCGCTGTGCCTGACTGATCACGTGGCTGAGATCGGGCTTGTTGTACTCATCCATGCTGTCAGCGGCAATCAGGGTCAACGGAACCGTTGCATCCTGTTTACGGATATTTTTGACTAACTGGCGGGCGGCAAAGCCCGAACCAATAATGACAATTCCGCGGCTCATTTTGCCTCCGTTGCCAGTACGTCAAAGACGTCTTTACCTAATGAACATTCCGGGCACAGGAAGTTGTCCGGCACGTCGCTCCATGGTGTACCCGGTGCGACATCCTGCAGCGGCTCACCTTTTGCTGGATCGTAGATCCACTGGCAAACGCTGCACTGCATGCTTGGGCCGAGGTCCGCGGCAGCCGCAGCGGCACAGGCGCAGGCTTCTTCCTGGGCGACGGCTTTCACCTGGGTTTCCGGCAGCGGAGCAAGTGCCCACTGACGTGCAATTTCTCGACCGTGCTGGCGGCACAGTTCCAGCGCATCCAGATCAGGACGCCATTTTGCTTTCAGGCTCAGTGACATTTCAAAACCTGCATCCTGCAGGCGAGTGGACAAACGGTCTACCGCACCGCCACTCCAGCCATGTGAACCGAAGGCGCTGGCGCGTTTGTTACGAAAACGCAGGCCGGTCATTTCTTCCACCAGACCCGCGATTTTCGGCATCATCACGTTATTCATGGTCGAAGTCCCTACCAGCACGCCTTTAGAGCGAAAGACGTTAGTCAGTACTTCGTTTTTATCGCTGCGGGCAACGTTGAAGATTTTCACCGCGACGTTCGGGTCCACTTCGTTGATGCCCTGGGCAATCGCATCGGCCATCATGCGGGTGTTGTTCGACATGGTGTCGTAGAAAATGGTGATGCGGTCTTCCTGGTAATCCGCCGCCCATTTCAGGTACATCTCTACGATTTGTGTTGGGTTGTCGCGCCATACCACACCGTGGGAGGTGGCAATCATATCGACCGGCAGGTTGAAGCCGAGGATCTCCGTGATTTTCGGTGTGACCAGACGGCTGAACGGGGTCAGGATATTGGCGTAGTAGCGCTGACACTGTTCGAACAACTCAGTCTGATCCACTTCGTCGTTGAATAAGCGTTCGTCACAATAGTGCTGGCCAAAGGCGTCGTTACTGAACAGTACCGCATCACCGGTCATGTAGGTCATCATGCTGTCCGGCCAGTGCAGCATGGGTGTTTCCACGAAGATCAGCTGTTTGCCGTTACCAATATCCAGCGAGTCGCCAGTTTTCACTACGTTAAAGTTCCATTCCGGGTGATGGTGGTGACCGTTGATGGAGTCAATGGCGTTGGCTGTGCAGTAAATCGGGGTATCCGGGATGCAGGACATCAGCTCGGTCAGCGCCCCGGCGTGGTCTTCTTCCGCATGGTTAATGACGATGTAATCGATATCTGCCAGGTCGATTTCACTGCGCAGGTTCTGCACGAATTCACGGCTAAACTTGTGGTCTACTGTATCGATCAGGACATTTTTTTCTTCACGGATAAGATAGCTGTTGTAGCTGCTGCCGCGCAGCGTTTTGTATTCGGTTCCGTGGAAATCACGAACTTCCCAGTCACGTTGGCCAACCCAATGAATGTTATTTTTAACCAGAATAGACATAGCAACCTCAGTAATTAATTTCGCGTTTTTCTAAAAAAGATGTTTTGCTTATTGCAGGTTGCGTGCCAACTTTTTATTTGTTTGATTTATAACGATTTAATATTTATTGCCTACAAAGTGGTAGTCAAAATGACTATTCATTTCATTGTCAATATGACAATATGAATTGTCAAAATGACAATGAGGTGGTCATGAGTTTTTCTGTAGACGTGCTGGCGGGCATCGCCATTGAATTACAAAGCGGTATTGGGCATCAGGACCGTTTTCAACGCCTGATCACGACGTTACGTCAGGTGCTGGAGTGCGATGCGTCGGCATTGTTGCGCTATGAATCCCGACAATTTATTCCGCTGGCGATCGATGGACTGACGCAGGATGTTCTCGGCAGGCGCTTTACGCTGGAGGGGCACCCACGGCTGGAGGCGATTGCCCGTGCCGGGGATGTGGTGCGTTTCCCCGCCGACAGCGATTTGCCCGATCCTTATGATGGGTTGATCCCCGGTCAGGAGAGCCTGAAGGTGCATGCCTGTATCGGATTGCCGCTGTTTGCCGGACAAAGTCTGATCGGGGCGCTCACGCTGGATGGCATGGAGCCCGATCAGTTCGATGTGTTCAGTGATGAAGAGCTTAGGCTGATTGCCGCGCTGGCGGCGGGCGCGCTCAGTAATGCGCTGCTGATTGAGCAGTTGGAAAGCCAGAACATGCTGCCAGGCTCGTCAACGGCCTTCGAGCAGGTGAAAGAAACGCAAATGATTGGCCTGTCGCCCAATATGATGCAACTGAAAAAAGAGATCGAGATTGTTGCGGGCTCCGATCTCAATGTTTTGATCAGCGGTGAGACGGGAACCGGGAAAGAGCTGGTGGCGAAGGCCATCCACGAAGGTTCGCCGCGTGCGGTAAATCCACTGGTGTATCTGAACTGCGCGGCGTTGCCGGAAAGCGTGGCGGAAAGCGAGCTGTTTGGTCACGTCAAAGGGGCTTTTACCGGGGCTATCAGCAACCGTAGCGGCAAGTTTGAAATGGCGGACAACGGTACGCTGTTTCTGGATGAGATAGGTGAATTGTCGCTGGCGCTACAGGCCAAGCTGCTGCGCGTATTGCAGTACGGGGATATTCAGCGCGTGGGGGACGATCGCAGTTTGCGCGTTGACGTACGCGTGCTGGCAGCAACCAACCGCGATTTGCGTGAAGAGGTGCTGGCCGGGAATTTCCGCGCGGATTTGTTTCATCGCCTGAGCGTCTTTCCACTTTCTGTGCCACCGCTGCGCGAACGCGGTGAGGACGTCGTGTTGCTGGCGGGATATTTTTGCGAGCAATGTCGGCTGCGACTGGGGCTTTCCCGTGTGGTGTTAAGCCCCGGCGCGCGTAGCCATTTGTTGAACTATGGCTGGCCGGGAAACGTGCGTGAACTGGAACATGCCATTCACCGGGCGGTGGTGCTGGCAAGGGCGACAAGGGCAGGGGATGAAGTGGTTCTGGAAGCGCAGCATTTTGCTTTACAGGATGACAGTTCCGTCCCGCCGCCGGAGGTTCTTCCCGAGGTTCCGCTGCATCATAACCTGCGTGAGGCAACAGAATCTTTCCAACGGGAGATGATTCGCCGGGCACTGGCGCAGAATAATCACAGTTGGGCGGCAAGTGCGCGGGCGCTGGAAACAGACGTCGCCAACCTGCACCGGCTGGCGAAGCGTCTTGGACTTAAGGATTAAATAATCCCTGCCTGATAGAAATCCTGCAGGTTGATAGCGCCGGTGAGTTTACCGTTTTCATCCACCACCGGCGCCGCGGTGATTTTGCGCTTCATCAGAACTTCTTTGGCATCAATCGCTCGGCTCTGCGCCTGCAGCGTGACGCCATTATGGGTCATCGCTTCGCTTACCTGAGTCGTAAGTGCGCCACCGCCAACCAGCCAGCGGCGCAGGTCGCCGTCGGTAAAGACACCTTTCACCAGCGATTGATCGTCGCAGACCGCTACCAGACCCAGACCTGTACGACTCAGTTCCAGCATGGCATCCATGACGCTGGTAGTGAGCGTTACCTGTGGTACAGCATCGTCACGGCGCATCAGGTGATGCACTTTATTTAACAGACGTGCGCCCAGCGCACCGGCCGGATGGGAACGGGCAAAATCTTCTTCGTTAAACCCACGAGCCTGCATCACGGCTATCGCCAGCGCATCGCCCATCATCAGCGTGTTGACGGTGCTGGAGGTTGGCGCCAGGCGCATCGGGCAGGCTTCACGCTCTACTGAAATATCCAACACCGCTTTGGCTGCCAGGCCCAGTGGCGAAGTTGGTTTTCCGGTCATTGCCAGCAGGGTGACGGATTTGTCTTCCAGGCGTGGAATGATGAGATCCAGCTCCTTAGCCCCGCCAGAGTAGGAGATAAACAGCATGACATCGCGACTTTCAATCATTCCTAAGTCGCCGTGCAGCGCTTCTGCCGGATGCACAAAAAAGGCGGGCGTGCCGGTACTGGCGAGGGTTGCCGCGATTTTTTTGCCAATATGGCCTGACTTGCCAATCCCGGAAACAATCACTTTGCCTTCACAGTGGATGATAGTATTGGCAGCCCGAACAAAATCATCGCCCAGTCGCTCTGGCAGTCGACTGGCTTCCTGTAATTCCAGCATTAACGTCTGACGGCCCGCGTTCAGTAGTGCATCACTCATTGGTCTCTCCGGTTATAATCACTTCAATCCCTTTTGCTTCCAGCGCCTGACGAAACGCAGGGTTAATACCCGCATCGGTAATCAATTTGTCGACGCTTTCCAGACTGCACACAACATTGGGACTTTTGCGCCCAAATTTTGACGAGTCAGCCATCAGAATGACTTCGCGAGCGGCATTGCACATCGCTTTACTGACGCTAAACACCTCATTAAATGTGGTTACGCCGGCATTGAGATCGATGCCGTCGGTGCCCATGAAGAGTTTATCAAAGCTGAACTGCTCAAAGGCATTTTCTGCCAGCTGTCCGTGAAATGACGCAGATTTTTTACGGAATGTCCCGCCGGGCATCAGGATGGTTTGCTCGTTGTCCAGCTCCGAAAGCGCATTAACAATGTGCAGGCTGTTGGTCATGACGGTGATGTTGCTAAAGCGGCTGAGCATCGGCACCATCTGCAGCACCGTACTGCCTGCATCCAGAATAATGGAGTCGCCATCGTGAATAAAGCGAACGGCGGCTTCGGCAATTTGCTCTTTTTTATGCGTGTTGATCAGCGTCTTGTGATCGATTGGCGGGTCAGATTCGTCTTTATTCAATACTACGCCGCCATAGGTGCGAATGACGGTTCCGGCATTTTCCAGAGTGACCAGATCCTTACGAATGGTCGTACCGGTGGTGTCAAAGTAGTGGGCCAGTTCTTCAACCGAGCATTTTCCCTGCTTTTGCAAGTGCTCCAGTATGGCAGCCTGACGCTGACGAGGTTTCATAGGCGTGATTACCCTGACTTAATAAGTTGCAAAATGATAATTTCGCAAGCTATTAGCATTCACAACGAAATTACCCATGTTTCAGTTTAAGCGCCAATGATAGTGCATTCTGCGAAAGCGGATCATGGGGAAAGATCACATCAGGCTGTAATTCATCAAGATGTTTGCCCATTATTGTGGCAATTTTGCCAGGTCTTGCAAAAACGGTAAGACCTTTCATAAATAACGTATCAGCAACCCGCTGTTGCTCATCCAGTGCGATAGCGACCACAACACGGGGTTTAAAACGCCCACCGGAGCGACCCACGCCGACCCGACCCCGCTGGCAGAGCTTATCGAAAGCCCGATTAAAACGGGATATTTGCCAGCCTCCCAACGCGAGTTGCAGACACCACGCAATGGCGGCGACGGTAATCAGTGCGGAAACCATAATGTGCTCCTTTGATTTTGCCGGATGGCGGCTGCGCCTTATCCGGCCTACTGCGTGTAGGCCCGGTAAGCGCAGCGCCACCGGGCAATCATGTCTCTTAAAACATCACCTGACCGCCGGTCACGTTGATGGACTGCCCGGTGCAGTAAGAGGCTTTTGGACTGGCGTAAAACAGCAGCATATTCAGTACGTCCTGATAATCGCAGCCGCGCTTGAGTGGCACTTTATCAATGTAGTACTGCTCCACTTCGTCCGGCTTGAGGCCAAGTTTAGTGGCATATTGCGGTAACAATGACTGGAACATTGGGGATTTCAGCAGGTTACCCAGCATCAATGAGTGCACCGTAATGCCGTATTCCGCCAGGTCCAGTGCCAGCGATTGCGTTAAGCCCACGCCGCCAAATTTCGCCGCGCTGTAACCCGAGTTATGCTTGCTACCCACTTTCCCCGATTTGGAGTTGATTTGGATAATGCGGCCCTGCACGCCATCACGGATCATCAGGCGCGAGAATTCACGTGCACAGAGGAAATAGCCGACCAGATTCACCTGAAGTGAACGGTCGAAATCCCCCAACTGAAAGTCGCTGATAAATGCCGCTTTGGCAATGCCCGCGCTGTAAACCAGCAGGTCAACGCGACCGAATATTTCATCGACTCCGCGAGACAGCGCCAGCACGCTCTGTTCGCTGGTGGCATCTGCACCAAAACCGTAAGCGGTACCTTCACCGAACTCGGCGTTAATTTCCTGTGCCACATTCGCCGCTTTATCGCTTTGAATATCGACGACCGCAACGCGGTATCCTTCTGTCGCAAGCCCACGGCAAAGGAATGCTCCCAGGGTCTGGCCTCCACCAATGACAACGGCTACCTGATTCATTTTTTTCTCCTTCAATCTTAAGCAACAAACTTCAAAATACAGCCCGGTGCGATATCGTCCGGTACGGGCCCCGCTATGTGCACGGTGCCGGGAAATTCCGCTTCGCTTAGTCCGTCGAAGCGCAGAGTGATATGTCCGAGTTCACGTAAGTTTTGTTCTGCCACGCTGCCGACAGCCGTAACCGGGTAGTGATGCTGGCCCAGTTCGAAACGGATACCTGCTTGCAGAGAACCGTTCAGCACGCCATGGCAATGAATGAAGCAAAACTCTTCGATATCCGCAGGGGCGCCTTCACGAAAGGTAATCAGCATCTGGTCGCAAAGTGCATCTGCTGCGCTTTGGCCGATACGGGTGATGGTGGTCTGATAAATCACGGTCATTTCTGAGTGCCTCTTATTGGTAAATAAAGCCGGAAACAAACCAGGCGATGAGAACGGTAGGTGCACCGGTGAGGAAGCGGCTTACCAGAACAGATGGCACACCGACGCGCACGGTGTCCTGACGGGCTTCGGCCAGCGACAGGCCTACCGGGATAAAATCGCACGCTGCCTGGGCGTTAATGGCAAACAGGGCAGGTAGTGCCAGATGTGGCGGGATATTTCCCAGACCAATCTGTACACCGATCAGTACGCCGATAACTTGTGCAATTACCGCGCCAGGGCCGAGGAAAGGCGATAGCAATGGGAATGAGCAAATTAGCGCCAGGGTCACCAATCCCAGAGGATGGCTGGCCAGCGGCGCAAGACCATGGGCTATCCAGTCACCTAAACCGGAAGCCATGATGATGCCAATCAGTGCCGAGACGAACGCCATAAACGGCAGAATGGTTTTCAGCACGGTATCAATCGTGTCGCGTCCGGACTGGAACAGCACCGCAACGGCGGAACCCATGCCCATACCGACTTTTGCCAGCAGGCCATCACTTTGTTCGGTAATCTTTTTGCTGGTGTCGTAATCGCGACCAATAGTGCTGCTTGCAGGCTGCGGCGTAGCAGATGTTTCACCGACAACGGTGATATTTTCTTCTTTCACGCCAGAGACATAGATATCTTCAACAATGTATTGTGCCAGTGGGCCGGATTTCCCGGTCGCGTGAATATTTACCGTCGGTATACGACGTTTCGGATAGATCCCGCAGCGCAACGTGCCGCCGCAGTCGATGATTGCAACACCGATTTCATTCTCGGGTGGTTCACCTTCTTTGAAGCCATCAACGGCCTGCCAGCCGGTCAAACTGGCCAGTTTGTCGACAATTGCAGGGCGTGTCCCGGCAGTGATATAGACAATTTTCTTTCCTGAAATGGCGTCCAGTTCGAGTGGGCCACCCCAGCCGCCTGTGCCTTTTTCAATACGAATACGTGTCATGATGTTGCTCCCGCCAGATGCACTTTCTGCTCAAGTTGAATGCCCATTTTTTTCTCAAAAATGGCGGTGGTGAAATCGGTCACCCAGCCACGGAAGAAGTTGGTGACCAGACCGACCAGTAAATAGCTCACGGCGAGCGGGCCAAGCGGGAGGCCCAGCGTCGTCAAGCCGCTGGCGATCCCCAGATAGACAAACAACTCTCCGGGGTTAATGTGTGGGAACAAGCCGTTCATTGAGTGGCAGCTATAGGACGCTGCTGCGTAATAGCTGGGCTTATATTTCTCTGGCATAAAACGGCCCAGGCTCAGGGTCATGGGGTTACAAAAAACGAATGTGCCGATGCACGGCAGCAGCAGATAGCGGGACAATGGGTTCCCGGCACAACGCTGGGCAAAACGTTCAATACGCTGCTGGCCAATAAAGTTAATCAGCGCATTCATGATGACCAGCAGGCTAATTAGCAGTGGAAGAATACCGGTCACCATGCCGGTAAACACTTCTCCGCCTTTCTGGAACAGCCCGATAAACCACTCAGCACCGAGTGTGATGGTGTCGATCATTATTCTCTCCTGTAGGGATTTTAGTTACCTTGCCAAACGGTAATTAATTTTAATCAGATCGAAAGGTTTAAAAGTGTTATTTTGATCTCAAAATGAAAGATAAATATTTTAATTTGAAAGTTATTGCGTGAGTGCTCGCAAATGTGCGGGTCGGAGATGAAAGGGGATGTAAATTCTGTGAAGGAGAGCGACTACCGCTTCCTTGTATGACGGAGGATGCTTTACCATACTTCCCCCAGGCTGAATTTGTTTAATGGATGTCTCATGTTCAAGCGTCGTTATGTAGCGTTACTCCCCCTTTTCGTACTGCTCGCTGCCTGTAGCAGCAAACCCAAACCTTCAGAGACTCAAACGACTACGGGTGCGCCATCCGGCGGCTTCCTGCTTGAGCCACAGCACAACGTCATGCAAACAAGCGGTGATTTCGCCAATAATCCGAATGCACAGCAGTTCATCGAGAAAATGGTGAATAAGCATGGTTTTGACCGTCAGCAATTGCAGGAAATCCTGTCGCAGGCTAAGCGGCTGGACTCAGTATTGCGTCTGATGGACCGCCAGGCACCCACAACGCAGCCGCCAGCCGGACCTAATGGCGCATGGCTGCGCTATCGCAAGCAGTTCATCACCCCGGACAACGTGCAAAATGGTGTGGCGTTCTGGAATCAATATGAAGATGCGCTGAACCGCGCGTGGCAGGTATACGGAGTACCACCAGAAATTATCGTCGGCATTATCGGCGTTGAAACGCGCTGGGGCCGCGTGATGGGCAAAACGCGTATTCTGGATGCGCTGGCGACGCTTTCCTTCAACTATCCGCGCCGTGCGGAATATTTCTCTGGCGAGCTGGAAACCTTCCTGCTGATGGCGCGAGATGAAAGTGATGATCCGCTCGATCTAAAAGGTTCCTTTGCGGGTGCGATGGGTTACGGCCAGTTTATGCCATCCTCCTATAAACAATATGCCGTTGATTTCAATGGTGATGGGCACATTAACCTGTGGGACCCCGTCGATGCTATCGGCAGTGTGGCAAACTATTTCAAAGGGCACGGCTGGGTGAAAGGCGATACCGTGGCAGTACCTGCAAATGGACAGGCACCGGGTCTTGCGAATGGCTTTAAAACCCAATACAGCATTTCTCAGCTTGCCGCGGCTGGCCTGACACCGCAGCAGTCGTTGGGGAATCATCAGCAGGCTAGCCTGCTGCGTCTGGATGTTGGCACCGGCTACCAGTACTGGTATGGACTGCCGAACTTCTACACCATCACCCGCTATAACCACAGCACGCATTACGCGATGGCGGTTTGGCAGTTGGGGCAGGCGGTAGCGCTGGCTCGCGTGCAGTAATCGCGTGTTACCGGCCTACAGGAAGATTTCGCTTGTAGGCCGGATAAGATGCGCTGGCATCGCTACCCGGCAGGTCTTATTTAGGTAACGGATCAATTTTTGGAATCCCCCTCGTAAAACGTTCTCCTCATCCCCATCTTGATTGTGAAAGTGCTATCTTGTCCGGCATATTTTTTTAACTGACAGAGGCTGAAATGACCGACAGTGAACTGATGCAGTTAAGTGAGCAGGTGGGGCTGGCGTTAAAAGCACGCGGAGCAACAGTGACAACAGCGGAATCCTGCACCGGCGGTTGGGTGGCAAAAGCCATTACCGATATTGCCGGTAGCTCAGCCTGGTTTGAGCGCGGGTTTGTCACTTACAGCAATCAAGCCAAAGCGCAGATGATCGGCGTGCGCGAAGAAACGCTGGCGCAGCATGGGGCGGTGAGTGAACCGGTGGTCGTTGAAATGGCGATTGGCGCGCTAAAAGCCGCCCGTGCAGACTTCGCCGTCTCAATTAGCGGTATCGCAGGACCCGATGGTGGTAGTGAAGACAAACCCGTGGGTACGGTGTGGTTTGCCTTTGCCAGCGTCAGCGGTGAGGGGATTACCCGACGGGAATGCTTCAACGGTGACCGTGAGTCGGTACGTCGTCAGGCGACCGCGTATGCGTTACAAACCCTGTGGCAACAATTTCTACAAAATACTTGATACTGTATGAGCATACAGTATAATTGCCTCAACAGAACATTATCTTTCACGTTTCGCGGTTTAATCCGAAAGCGGCATGACAGGAGTAATTAATGGCTATCGACGAAAACAAACAGAAAGCGTTGGCGGCAGCGCTGGGTCAGATCGAAAAGCAATTCGGTAAAGGCTCCATCATGCGCCTGGGTGAAGACCGTTCCATGGACGTGGAAACCATCTCTACCGGTTCGCTTTCTCTGGATATCGCATTGGGCGCGGGCGGTTTGCCGATGGGACGCATCGTCGAAATTTATGGGCCTGAATCCTCCGGTAAAACAACGCTGACGCTGCAAGTTATTGCTGCCGCACAGCGCGAAGGTAAAACCTGTGCATTCATCGATGCAGAACACGCGTTGGATCCTGTCTATGCGCGTAAGCTTGGCGTTGATATCGATAACCTGCTGTGTTCTCAGCCGGATACGGGTGAACAAGCTCTGGAAATCTGTGACGCACTGGCGCGTTCTGGCGCAGTCGACGTTATCGTTGTTGACTCCGTTGCTGCACTGACGCCGAAGGCTGAAATCGAAGGTGAGATCGGTGACTCTCATATGGGCCTTGCGGCACGTATGATGAGCCAGGCAATGCGTAAGCTGGCGGGTAACCTGAAGCAGTCCAACACATTGCTGATTTTCATCAACCAGATCCGTATGAAAATTGGTGTTATGTTCGGTAACCCGGAAACGACTACCGGTGGTAACGCTCTGAAATTTTACGCCTCCGTCCGTCTGGATATCCGTCGTATTGGCGCGGTGAAAGAGGGCGATAACGTGGTCGGCAGCGAAACCCGCGTTAAGGTCGTGAAAAACAAAATTGCAGCGCCGTTTAAACAGGCTGAATTCCAGATTCTTTACGGCGAAGGTATCAACTTCTACGGCGAACTGGTTGACCTGGGCGTGAAAGAGAAGCTGATTGAAAAAGCGGGCGCATGGTATAGCTACAACGGTGACAAAATTGGTCAGGGTAAAGCGAATGCGACCAACTGGCTGAAAGAAAACCCGGCTGCCGCAAAAGAAATTGAGAAAAAATTACGCGAGTTACTGCTCAATAACCAGGATTCAACGCCAGATTTCTCCGTTGATGACAGTGGTCAAGATGTAGCAGAAACCAACGAAGATTTCTGATAGTCTGACATAATCGCATATAAAAGGGCTGCATATCATGCAGCCCTTTTCCATTTCTGAAGGCTCAATATGACAGATTCAACTTCCCGCCGCTCTGCTTACTCCCGATTACTTGACCGCGCGGTGCGAATACTTGCGATGCGCGACCACAGTGAGCAGGAACTGCGGCGTAAACTGGCTGCCCCGGTGATGGGGAAAAATGGACCAGAAGAAATTGATGCCACGCCGGAGGATTACGACAAGGTTGTCGCCTGGTGTATTGAAAGCCGTTATCTTGATGATGACCGATTTGTTCAGCAATTCATCACCAGCCGTAGCCGTAAAGGTTATGGGCCAGCGCGTGTGCGCCAGGAATTAGGTCAGAAAGGGATCGTGCGTGAGGCCATTGAGCGGGCAATGCGGGAATGTGAAATTGACTGGGCGCTGCTTGCGCGGGAGCAGGCAATCAGAAAATATGGCGACCCCTTACCTGTCGATTTTTCAGAAAAGGTTAAGGTCCAGCGTTTTTTGCTCTATCGCGGCTATCTGATGGAAGATATTCAGGCAATATGGCGAAATTTTGACGATTGAGCGCATACGGGATTTTACTTCCCAGTAAAGAAAACTTATCTTATTCCCACTTTTCGATTGCCAGAGGCGCAGTTTGCATGCCGATGCTGGTAATGACATTTCGTTAGCTTGATTTCTTCAGGATAATTATGAGCAAGAGCACCGCTGAGATCCGTCAGGCGTTTCTCGATTTTTTCCATAGTAAAGGACATCAGGTAGTTGCCAGCAGCTCCCTGGTACCCAACAATGACCCTACTTTGTTGTTTACCAACGCCGGGATGAACCAGTTCAAGGATGTATTCCTTGGCCTCGACAAGCGTAATTATTCCCGCGCAACCACTTCGCAGCGTTGCGTACGCGCGGGCGGTAAGCACAACGATCTGGAAAACGTCGGTTACACTGCACGTCACCACACCTTCTTCGAAATGCTGGGCAACTTCAGCTTCGGCGACTACTTCAAACACGATGCCATTCAATACGCATGGGAACTGCTGACCGGTGAAAACTGGTTTGCTCTGCCGAAAGAGCGTCTGTGGGTCACCGTCTATGAAACTGACGATGAAGCCTATGAAATCTGGGAAAAAGAAGTCGGTATTCCGCGCGAACGTATCATCCGTATTGGTGATAACAAAGGCGCTGCGTATGCATCCGACAACTTCTGGCAGATGGGTGATACCGGTCCTTGCGGTCCGTGCACCGAGATTTTCTACGACCACGGTGACCACATTTGGGGGGGGCCTCCGGGAAGTGCAGAAGAAGATGGCGATCGCTACATTGAGATCTGGAACATCGTCTTCATGCAGTTCAACCGTCAAGCCGACGGCACCATGGAACCGCTGCCGAAGCCGTCCGTAGACACCGGTATGGGTCTGGAGCGTATTGCGGCCGTGCTGCAACACGTTAACTCCAACTACGAAATCGACCTGTTCCGCTCACTGATCGAAGCCGTGGCGAAAGTGACCGGTGCGACCGATCTAAGTAATAAATCACTGCGCGTTATCGCCGACCATATTCGTTCCTGCGCATTCCTGATTGCCGATGGCGTTGTCCCGTCGAATGAAAACCGTGGCTATGTGCTGCGCCGTATCATTCGTCGCGCGGTACGTCATGGCAACATGCTGGGCGCAAAAGATACCTTCTTCTACAAGCTGGTTGGTCCGCTGGTGGAAGTCATGGGGTCTGCAGGTGAAGAACTGAAGCGTCAACAGGCTATGGTTGAACAGGTTCTGAAAACCGAAGAAGAACAGTTTGCGCGTACGCTGGAGCGTGGTCTGGCACTGTTGGACGAAGAACTGGCAAAACTGTCTGGCGATACGCTGGATGGCGAAACGGCATTCCGCCTGTATGACACTTACGGTTTCCCGGTTGATCTGACGGCAGACGTTTGTCGTGAGCGCAACATTAAGGTTGATGAAGCTGGCTTTGAGGCCGCAATGGAAGAACAGCGCCGTCGTGCGCGTGAAGCCAGCGGTTTTGGTGCAGACTACAATGCGATGATTCGTGTTGATGGTGCCTCTGAATTTAAAGGCTACGAGAATCTGGAACTGAACGGCAAAGTGACCGCGCTATTTGTTGATGGTAAAGCGGTAGATGCCATTAGCGCCGGTCAGGACGCTGTCGTTGTTCTGGACCAGACGCCGTTCTATGCAGAATCCGGTGGCCAGGTTGGCGATAAAGGTGAACTGAAAGGCGCAGGTTTTGCCTTTGCCGTGAACGACACGCAAAAATATGGTCAGGCAATTGGTCATATTGGCAAGTTGTCTACGGGCTCTCTGAAAGTGGGCGATGCGGTACAGGCTGATGTGGATGAAGCGCGTCGTGCGCGGATCCGTCTCAATCACTCTGCAACGCACCTGATGCACGCCGCGTTGCGTCAGGTTCTGGGCACGCATGTGGCGCAGAAAGGTTCACTGGTCAACGATAAAGTGCTGCGTTTCGACTTCTCGCATACCGAAGCGATGAAGCCTGATGAAATTCGTGCTGTTGAAGATCTGGTGAACGCGCAAATTCGTCGCAACCTGCCGATTGAAACGAACATCATGGATCTCGAAGCAGCGAAAGCCAAAGGTGCAATGGCGCTGTTTGGTGAGAAATACGATGACCACGTGCGTGTTCTGAGCATGGGTGATTTCTCTACCGAACTGTGTGGTGGTACTCACGCCAGCCGTACGGGCGATATCGGTCTGTTCCGTATTATCTCCGAGTCTGGTACCGCTGCTGGCGTTCGTCGTATCGAAGCCGTGACCGGTGAAGGCGCTCTGAATACCGTGCATGCTGAAAGCGATCGCTTAAGCGATATTGCGCAGCTGCTGAAAGGCGATAGCCAGAATATCGGTGATAAAGTTCGTTCCGTACTGGAACGTACGCGTCAGCTCGAAAAAGAATTGCAGCAATTGAAGGAACAGGCCGCAGCGCAGGAAAGTGCGAACCTTTCCAGCAAAGCAGTTGATATCAACGGCGTGAAGCTGTTGGTAAGCGAGCTTGCGGACGTTGAACCGAAAATGCTGCGTACCATGGTTGATGATCTGAAAAATCAGCTGGGTTCTACTGTTGTTGTACTGGCAACAGTTGCTGAAGGTAAGGTTTCTCTGATTGCGGGCGTGTCTAAGGATGTGACAGACCGCGTGAAAGCAGGGGAACTGATTGGGATGGTCGCTCAGCAAGTAGGCGGCAAGGGTGGTGGTCGTCCGGACATGGCGCAAGCCGGTGGTACGGATGCTGCGGCTCTGCCGGCAGCGTTAGCCAGTGTGAAAGGCTGGGTTAGCGCAAAACTGTAAAAATTATAAGCGTAAGTCGACGCTGCAGACTTCAATCCGCAGCGTTTGCATCAACGCTATCGACAACGATAAAGTCAGGTTGAAGTTGTGTATATCGGCTAAACTTAGGTTTAACAGAATGTGATGCCGTGACTGCTTACACTTAGGTGTTTGTCATCGCTTACTTTTTGGCGTTATATGATGGATAATGCCGGGATACAGAGAGACCCGACTCTTTTAATCTTTCAAGGAGCAAAGAATGCTGATTCTGACTCGTCGAGTTGGTGAGACCCTCATGATAGGCGATGAGGTCACCGTGACAGTTTTAGGGGTGAAGGGCAACCAGGTGCGCATTGGCGTCAACGCCCCGAAAGAAGTTTCTGTCCATCGTGAAGAGATCTACCAGCGTATCCAGGCTGAAAAATCCCAGCAGTCCAGTTACTAAGGTTTCCGCGTCTCACCTTCCTGGTGAGGCGCAACCTGATTGAGTGTCTTCTTTTCTTACTTTTCACTTCCTCATTGCTCTCTTATCTCTTTCTATACTGCTCTGACTTCTCTCTGATTCTTGTTATTCCACGTCGTTTTCTCTGCTGTGATGCTGTTATTGTCTTCCCCGGTGATTTTTCTGTTCGTACATCGTCTCCGTATAACGCCGATTTATCTGTTGATAAAACACTCTTTTTGCCGTTTTTGCAGACTAATTGCGCGTGAAATGTGCAAACGATAAAAGCTCTGGAAAAATTGTTTGACTTATAAGTCCCAGAAAGTAATATGTGCGCCACGCAGCGACGATGAGCAGAAACAAGTTCTTCGAAGCACTCGCAAGAGGCGTGTTGGTGAGGTGGCCGAGAGGCTGAAGGCGCTCCCCTGCTAAGGGAGTATGCGGTCAAAAGCTGCATCCGGGGTTCGAATCCCCGCCTCACCGCCATTTGCATCCGTAGCTCAGCTGGATAGAGTACTCGGCTACGAACCGAGCGGTCGGAGGTTCGAATCCTCCCGGATGCACCATATTACTTGATAGCGCTTTAGCAGCGACATCAAATCTGCAGTAAAGTAAGTTTCCCTGATGCATCCGTAGCTCAGCTGGATAGAGTACTCGGCTACGAACCGAGCGGTCGGAGGTTCGAATCCTCCCGGATGCACCATCTTCTCCGAGATAACAGCAAAACTGTTGTTTCATGGTATGCGAGATAATCGCGAGTACCAGGGAGGATAACGTTGCTTCAGCAACGGCCCGCAGGGCGAGGCGCAGCCGAGTAATCCTCCCGGATGCACCATCTCTTACTTGATATCGTTTATTACGATATCAATATCGGCAGTAAAGCAAGTTTTCCGATGCATCCGTAGCTCAGCTGGATAGAGTACTCGGCTACGAACCGAGCGGTCGGAGGTTCGAATCCTCCCGGATGCACCATCTTCTCCGAGATAACAGCTAAACTGTTGTTTCATGGTCTGCGAGATAATCGCCAGCACCAGGGAGGATAACGTTGCTTCAGCAACGGCCCGCAGGGTGAGGCGCAGCCGAGTAATCCTCCCGGATGCACCATCTCTTGTTTTCTCCAATCTAGTTTCACCGAAGCATCCGTAGCTCAGCTGGATAGAGTACTCGGCTACGAACCGAGCGGTCGGAGGTTCGAATCCTCCCGGATGCACCATCTTCTCCTGAATTTTTTTCTTACCTCTCCCTGAATTATTTCCTTATCTTCCCTGAACAATCCTCAATTCGCTGTCAGCGACAAAATCAATCAATTACGATAAAATAACGTCTGGTTAATCGGCTTGTGAGAAGACGATGTACGAACGTTATGCAGGTTTAATTTTTGATATGGATGGTACCATCCTGGATACCGAGCCTACGCACCGTAAAGCGTGGCATGAAGTATTAGGACGTTATGGGCTACGTTTTGATGAGCAGGCTATGGTCGCTCTCAACGGTTCCCCAACGTGGCGTATTGCCCAATCGGTGATTGAACTGAACCATGCCGATCTTGATCCCCATGCACTGGCGCGTGAAAAAACCGATAAGGTTAAAAGCATGCTGCTGGATAGCGTCCAGCCTTTACCGTTGGTCGATGTTGTGAAAGCCTGGTATGGTCGCCGTCCTATGTCAGTTGGCACTGGGAGCGAAAGTGCCATTGCAGAAGCTCTGCTCACTCACCTTGGGCTGCGTCGTTATTTTGATGCTGTGGTGGCGGCCGATCACGTACAACGCCATAAACCGGCTCCAGATACCTTCTTGTTATGTGCTGAGCGTATGGGCGTCGTTCCGGCTCGCTGCGTTGTGTTTGAAGATGCCGATTTTGGGTTGCAGGCAGCGCGTGCGGCAGGAATGGATGCTGTGGATGTTCGGTTACTGTGAGTGATGGACTGTCGCTCCTCTCACTGTTTGCCAGCAGCTTTCTCAGCGCCACGCTATTACCTGGAAATTCTGAAGTTGTTTTAGTTGCCTTACTGGTTTCTGGAGCGAGTCATCCCTGGGTCTTAGTTTTAACAGCAACAATGGGTAATAGCCTTGGAGGGTTAACTAACGTTATCCTTGGGCGTTTCTTTCCGTTGCGTAAAACATCGCGCTGGCAAGAGAAAGCCACTGGCTGGCTGAGGCGCTATGGCGCTGTCACACTATTATTAAGCTGGATGCCGGTTGTGGGTGATTTACTGTGCTTGTTAGCGGGATGGATGCGCATCTCGTGGGGCCCGGTGATCTTTTTTTTATGTCTTGGCAAAGCGCTGCGCTATGTTGTGGTCGCGGCGGTTACGACGCAAGGCATTATGTGGTGGCACTAATTGTGTTGTGGAATAACCTTCAGGGTGACCAATACCATTATGCTAATTAAAACGATTTTGACAGGCGGGAGGTCAATTTGATCCCGGACGTATCACAGGCGCTGGCCTGGCTGGAAAAACATCCTCATGCGTTAGAGGGGATTCAACGCGGGCTCGAGCGCGAAACGCTGCGTGTTAATGCTGATGGTTCATTGGCAACGACAGGCCATCCTGAAGTGTTAGGCTCAGCGCTAACGCATAAATGGATAACCACCGACTTTGCCGAAACGCTGCTGGAGTTTATTACTCCACCGGGCGATGACATTCACAAAATGCTCACGTTCATGCGCGATCTGCATCGCTATACCGCCAGGAATCTTGGCGATGAGCGTATGTGGCCACTGAGCATGCCTTGCTATATTGCTGAAGGTCAGGATATCGAGCTGGCGCAGTACGGTACTTCGAATATCGGTCGTCTGAAAACCCTTTACCGTGAAGGCCTCAAAAACCGTTACGGCGCGTTGATGCAGACTATCTCCGGCGTACACTACAACTTCTCGCTGCCGATGGCTTTCTGGCAGGCGAAATGTGGCGTAACAGATAGTGATGAAGACGTTAAAGAAAAAGTGTCAGCAGGGTATTTCCGTCTGATCCGCAACTACTACCGTTTCGGTTGGGTGATCCCGTATCTGTTTGGTGCCTCACCCGCAATTTGTTCCTCCTTCCTGCAAGGAAAGCCGACAACGCTGCCGTTTGAAAAAACCGATTGTGGTATGTATTACCTGCCTTATGCCACGTCGCTGCGTCTGAGTGACCTGGGTTATACTAATAAGTCGCAAAGCAATCTCGGAATTACGTTTAACGATTTGCATGAGTATGTGGCAGGATTGAAGCGCGCGATTAAAACGCCTTCAGAAGAATACGCGGCGATCGGTCTCGAGAAAGACGGTAAGCGCCTGCAAATCAACAGCAACGTTTTGCAAATCGAAAATGAACTGTATGCGCCAATTCGTCCGAAACGCGTGACTCGCAGCGGTGAAACGCCATCTGATGCACTTCTACGCGGCGGCATTGAGTACATCGAAGTGCGTTCACTCGATATCAACCCATTCTCGCCAATCGGCGTAGATGAACAGCAGGTGCGCTTCCTCGATTTGTTCATGGTTTGGTGTGTTCTGGCAGATGCGCCGGAAATGAGTAGCGACGAGCTGCTGTGTACGCGTACTAACTGGAATCGCGTTATTCTGGAAGGGCGCAAGCCAGGTCTGACGTTAGGAATTGGTTGTGAAACGGCTCAATTCCCGCTGCCTAAAGTGGGTAAAGATCTGTTCCGTGATCTGAAACGTGTGGCACAAACGCTGGACGGCATTCACGGGGGAGAGGAATATCAAAAAGTCTGTGACGAACTGGTTGCCTGCTTTGATAATCCTGAGCTGACATTCTCAGCGCGTATCCTGCGGTCTATGATTGATACAGGTATTGGCGGCACGGGTAAAGCGTTGGGTGAAGCGTACCGTAACCTGTTGCGCGAAGAGCCATTGGAACTGCTGCAGGAAGAAGAATTTATTGCTGAAAGTGCGGCTTCCAAGCGCCGTCAGCAGGAGATTGAAGCGGCAGATACTGAGCCGTTTGGTGTGTGGCTGGAAAAGCACGCCTGATACAAAAGAAAAAGGCCACTCGGGAGTGGCCAAAATTTCATCTCTGAAAACAGGGATGATGATAACAAATGCGCGTCTTTCATATACTCAGACTCGCCCCGGAACAAAGAGTTCAGAATATTTTAAAAAAATTTATCGGAGGTGGCTAAATGCCGTTGTTAGATAGTTTTACTGTCGATCACACCCGGATGGAAGCTCCTGCAGTCCGGGTTGCAAAAACGATGAACACCCCGCATGGCGACGCTATCACCGTGTTTGATCTGCGTTTCTGCATTCCGAACAAAGAAGTGATGCCTGAGAAAGGTATTCATACGCTGGAACACCTGTTTGCTGGTTTTATGCGTAATCACCTGAATGGTAACGGCGTTGAGATTATCGATATTTCGCCAATGGGTTGCCGTACCGGTTTCTACATGAGCCTGATTGGAACGCCGGATGAACAACGTGTAGCTGATGCCTGGAAAGCGGCAATGGCAGATGTGTTGAAAGTACAGGATCAGAATCAGATCCCGGAACTGAACGTCTACCAGTGCGGTACGTATCAGATGCACTCCCTCAGCGAAGCGCAGGATATTGCTCGTCATATTCTGGAACGTGATGTCCGCGTTAACAGTAATGAAGAGCTGGCACTGCCGAAAGAAAAATTGCAGGAACTGCATATCTAGTCTGGGCGGGCCTGCTAAGCATCGTGCTATCGGGTCACCAAATGTCAGGCATAAAAAAGCCAGTTCATACGAACTGGCTTTTTTTATTAGTGTGCGCCGCCGCCGCCACTGCCTGCACCGAATGGCGGTTTGGCAAACCACACCAGGCCGAGTAGCACGAGGAAGATCCCAGCAGACATCCAGAAGATTTCATTAGCAGAAATAATCAGCCCCTGGTTGGTGATTTGCTGCGCCAGCCAGCCGGATGCCTGTTCTTTGGTCATCCCTAATCCCTGCAGCTGGTTATACATAGCCTGCGCATTAGGGTTATAAGGGTTTACTGACTCCGTCAGTTGCGCATGGTGCAGCGACTCACGGCTAGTCCACATCGTTGTGGTGATCGATGTACCAATAGAACCCGCCAGTGTTCGCGTAAAGTTAGACAGGCTCGATGCTGCCGCCATACGTTCAGGCGGTAAACCCGATAGCGTGATGGTGGTCAGTGGCATAAAGAAGCAAGCTACCGCGAACCCCTGAATAAACTGCGGCCAGGCCGATGCACCAAAATCCATACCGGGCTCGAACGTCCACGCACGCCAGTAGAAACAGACGGCATACATGATGAAGCTGAACGTGACCAGCCGACGCATATCCAGCTTGTGTGCGAAACGGCCGATAATCGGCGACAGGATCACTGGAATCACCCCAACCGGTGCAGACGCCAGACCTGCCCAGGTTGCCGTATATCCGTACACCTCCTGCAATAACTGCGGCAACAGGACGATTGCGCCGAAGTAGAGCATATAGGCCAGACTGATACACAGACAGCCGATGGTAAAGTTACGCGACTTAAACAGCGAGAGATCGACAATGGGGTGCTCGTCGGTAAGCTCCCAGACGATGAGGAAGCTGATTGCCACCACGGCGACAACCGTCAGGATGATAATTTCCTGTGAGGCGAACCAGTCCAATTCTTTGCCGCGGTCGAGCATAATCTGCAAACTGCCGATACCAATGACCAGCAGCGCCAGACCAATGGCGTCGATACGCCGCTGCTCGGTTTTGGTTTCCCGACCGCGCAGCGTTTGCAGCGTCATCAATACCACTACAGCACCGATTGGCACGTTGATGAAAAATATCCAGCCCCAGTGATAGTTGTCGCTGATATAGCCCCCAAGAATGGGGCCACAGATCGGGGCAACAATCACCGTCATCGACCAGAGCGCGAGGGCAATGGAGCGTTTGGCGGGAGGATAGTTATTCAGTAACAGGCTTTGCGATAGTGGGATTAACGGACCGGCGACAATACCCTGAATGACGCGGAAGAAAATCAGCATATTCAGGCTGGTGGACATCCCACATGCCCATGACGCAATGACGAAGGCGATAGTTGACCACATGAATAGTCGTACTTCGCCAACGCGTTTTGCCAGCCAGCCGGTGATCGGAATAGAGATAGCATTCGCCACCCCGAATGAGGTGATCACCCAGGTTCCCTGGCTCAGTGAAGAGCCGAGGTTCCCGGCGATAGTGGGGATCGCCACGTTAGCAATGGTGGAGTCCAGCACCTGCATGAATGTCGCCAGGGACAGCGCAATCGTCATAATGACGAGCTGCGCGCCTTCCAGCGGTTTTTGCTGTTGCATCACACGCACCTTTGAATTAGCCCGCGTTGGCCTGCACGATCTCTTCGATCATCTTATTGACCGGATCAAGGTTGATTTCACGTGCATTACTTTCTGATACTGGCGTCGTGCGGACCTGGCTTGCCAGGATCTGCCCGTCACGATTAGCGGTATCTACCGTAACCAGTGTCGACAAACCAATACGCAGTGGATGTTGTGCCAGCTGCTGCGCATCCAGTTCGATACGTACCGGCAAACGCTGGACGACTTTGATCCAGTTACCGGTCGCGTTTTGCGCCGGCAGCAGGGAGAAGGCGCTGCCCGTACCCATATCCAGGCCGACGACTTTCCCGGTGTATTTCACATCATCGCCGTAAATATCACTGATGACGGTCGCCGGTTGGCCAATACGCATGTGCGCCAGCTGTGTTTCTTTGAAGTTGGCATCCACCCACAGGTTAGTCGCCGGAACAACTGCCATCAGCGGCGTCGTGGGGCTAATTTGTGCGCCGGGCTGCACGGCACGACGGGAAACATAGCCGGTCATCGGGCTGACAATTTTGGTACGTTCCAGCGCCAGCCAGGCATTACGCACTTCGGTGGCAGCCTGTTGTACAGCAGGTTGATCTTCCAGCTTGCTACCCAGAATCATTGCCTGGTTTGCATTATATTGTTGGATTGCGACATCAAGCTGAGCCTGAGCGCTGGCGACAGCATCGCGGGCATGTTGCAGTTCTTCGCGGCCAATCAGGTTGGCGTTACCCAGTGGGACACGACGATTAAAATCGCTTTGTGCCTGGGCCAGCGCGGTTCTCTGCACTTCAATGCTTGCCTGCAGTTGTTTGCTGTTGATCATCAACTGGTGCGTCTGGCGCACGCTGGACGCCAGCGCAGTTTTGGCTTTTTCAAATGCCTGTTTGGCATCTGTCTGATCGAGAGTGACCAGGACATCGCCCTGTTTTACAAAGTCAGTGTTATCAGCCCAGACTTTCGTCACGCTGCCTGATACCTGCGCCATAATTTGAACCTGGTTCCCTGCCACGTAAGCATCGTCTGTCTCTTCGATATGACGCAGTACTAAAAACCAATAAATCCCATATGCCACGGCAATGATAATAAAGAGCAAGGTCAGCAGGAGCAGCATACTTTTACGTTTGCCATTCTTCTTGACCGGTTGCTGCGGGGTTTGAGTCTCCGCATTTGCGCTCATGTTGTTCTCCACGATCTTATTTTTTTCACATCGGCTGGGGCCGACCTGTTTATCAGAAAGGCCAGCACTGTGCGTGCTGGCCTGTCGGTTTTTCATTTTTAAATCTGGATTTCTGAGCGAGTCAGCGCGTTAGCGCAGCGCTTCTAATACCGCGCCATCCTGCTCCATCTGATCAAGACGGGTCAGAAGTTTACGGGTGATGTGCTCAAGTTGATCTTTTTCGGTGGTGCTGAGAGATGACCAAAGCTGATGAAGGCAGTTGTGCTGAGGCGGTAATACCTCCTGCAAAAAAGCATGGCCTTTTTCGGTCAATTGCAGATGCAGACAGCGGCGATCGTTATCGCTTTCGCGACGCTCGATCCAGCCACGCTTTTCTAACTCATCCGCGATGCGGGTGGCGTTAGTCCGTGACGAGCCAAGTGCGCAGCTCAGTTCAGAAGGCTGAATACTGTGGTTTTCCTGAGACTCCAGCGTAATCAACGCCATAAACAACGTCTCGTTAATCCCTTGAGCTTTCAGCATCTTATTGCGGTTTTCCAGCAGCTTGCCCTGCATATGCATGCAAAGACGTGTCAGAAGCACTTCCTGATAAGGGAACTCTTCGTAGCGGCTGGCGCGAAATTTTAGCATTTGTTCAATGGGCGTAAACGAACTATCCATTTGGGTATAACCTCATTAATTTCAGCCGATATAGTAACGACAGTGACAAATAAAGTAAATGTATTATTTATTTAAAATGATTATTTTCATCTATAAGACAAACAGCATTTTCCAGGCTAATCCATAGCCCAGAGCACTCAGTAAGGTCGGAATGATAATGCTGCGGGTCTTATAGAAGCTTGCACCCAGTACCACAAACCCCACCAGCGTAGGTACAAAACGACGAGCGTCGTGCATCACTTCTGGCGCGGTAGACACCACCAGCAGGGCGCAAATTGATGCAATACCGATGGTGTCGAGTAATATTCCAGTGGCTCCGCGTTTTGTCGGGCGCACATTCCCCATTCGCAGACGCAGTGGTAAATAGCGAAAACAGTAATTGACGCAGCCGACCAGCAGACCGAGCAGCAGAACCTCATAGCTCATCAGGACCCCCCTGCCAGAACGACTGAATGAGCGCAGTCAGGCATCCGCAGGCTATGCCTGCCAGGATGGCTGCCGGAATGGAAAACAGCATCACGCCAGCCAGTGCACCGGCTAATGCCGCCGTGACGCATAGCGTTTGCTTACGCTGGAAAGAGGCCAGCAGAAAACTCATAAACAGCGCCGGGAGCATAAACCCCAGTGCTGCTTCTACCGCCGGGAAACCCTTCAGTAAGCCAGTGCCGGAAAATGCACCGATAACTGTGCCAAGTACCCAGGAAGCCCAGGAGCATAGCGCGATGCCGATCATCCAGTTTTCACTCCAGCGCCGATTATCCCGCACCAGCTTCGCCGTTGCAGCGGCAAAGACTTCGTCGGTGAGGCCAAAGGCCCATAACGCGCTTTTAGGTTTGCTCAGCTGTCGGGCGATACGGCTACGTAGAGATGGGCCATACAAAACGTGGCGAACATCCATCGCCATGACGGTCAGAGCTGCGACCCACAGTGAGCTGCCTGCGGCGAGCATGGTTGTGATGACAAACTGGCTGGCACCGGCGTAAATGATGCAGGAGAAAAAAACGCTTTCAACGGGAGTAAAGCCCAGGCGAGTCGCATTCATACCAAATGCAAATGCGACCGGAATATAACTGATAACTATCGGTAGGCTGTCTTTGAATCCTTCAGTTAACGTAGCAGAACGGAATTCAGACTGGGGAACAGGGCTTTCCATAGGATTATAGGCTTCATTACCGAAATTAAAATAACCTGGCTCAATGAGTTATAACCTTAGCAGACTGATGGGCTCCTTAACACCCTGAGGAGCCCAATCAAAGGTAAACAGACGTTATACGCTTAATTTGCGGCTTCCTGGCGGTGAAAACCTCGCCACCAGACCAGCAGGTTGAGTACGGCAACGGTCACACCTGCCAGACAAACGCCAGCCCAGCCGGCATGCTGCCAGGCTGAAGCTGAAATCAGAGAACCTGCCGCACCACCAATGAAATAGCTGGTCATGTACCCGGCAGTCAGACGATTACGTGCGTCCGGGTGAATGCGATAGATAACGGTCTGGTTGGTGATATGTACCCCCTGAACAGTCAGATCCAGTACCAGGATACCGATAATCAGCATCGGCACTGAAGTATGTCCGAGCCAGATAGCCAGCCAGGAGAGCAACAGTAACAGCAGGCCTGCGGTAGTCGTGAGATGCGATTTACCCTTATCGGCAAAACCGCCCGCCGGACGAGCGCCTAACGCACCGGCAGCACCTGCCAGCCCGAACAGGCCAATCATTCCCTCTGAATAGTTAAACGGCGGTGCGGCGAGTAAAAATGCCATTGATGTCCAGAGGATACTGAAGTTAGCAAAGGTCAGGCAGCCCAACATCGCGCGGGTGCGGAGTAATTTATCGTGGATAAACAGGCTAAACACGGATCCCAATAGCTGCGGGTAGTTAAGATGGGTCTCTGATTTCATCTTCGGCAAACCACGCCACAGGGCAATCGCCATCAGCGCCATCAATACTGAGGCCACCCAAAATACGGTGCGCCAACCGCCGAGATTCGCCAGCAACCCTGCAACCGTTCGCGCCAGCAAAATCCCCAGCAACAGGCCGCTCATAATCGTACCAACAACTTTACCGCGCTTGTCCGGCGTGGCGAGCGTCGCCGCCAGCGGAACCAGGATCTGTGCGACAACTGAGAACAACCCGGTTAGCGCAGTACCGAGGATCAGCATCCCCAGCGACTGACTGCTGGCAGTAATCAACATGCCGCCTGCGGCTAACAGTGTCATCGAGACAATCAGCATCCGGCGTTCAAACATATCGCCAAGTGGTACCAGAAACAGGAGCCCCGCAGCGTAGCCAAGCTGTGCTGCAGTGACAATAAAGCCCGCAGTACTGGCCGACAACGAAAAGTTTCGCGCGATGGTGTCGAGCAGAGGCTGGGCGTAATAGTTACTGGCAACGGCGAGGCCGGTCGCCACAGACATTAAAACAATCAGTGCCGGGCTAAGCCCGTGAGTGGGTTTGGTCATTGTTTTCAACTGAATAATGGGTTGCAGAAAACAATCATAACGGAAGTGATTAAATGTTGCTGATTTGTTGGGTGATGGATTGTGCGGTGTGGGAAGGGGGTGTAGGCCGGATAAGGCGCATCGTGCCACCATCCGGCATTGGTGGGGTTACTGGGCCTGAAAGCGCTATGCTTATCAGGCCTATGAATGGGTTATTTCTGCGCAGCCAGCGCTTCTTTTACCCAGCCATCGAACTGCTGCTGGTGGGCTTTAATCCAGCCATCAACGTGGCCCTGAACGTCAGCTTCTGAGGCTTTACCATCATGCATCATTGCGTTCTGCGCGTTGATATCTGCCAGTGGCAATTTCATGATGGCAAACAGTTTCGCCGCCGCCGGGTTTTTCTCCGCCCAGGCCTTATTAGCGACAATGTGCATGGTGTTTACCGGGAAGCCATAGTTCGCGCCGTTCGGCAGTTTGGTATCGATATCTTTCTGTTCACCGGGCAGAGAAGAGAACGGGACCTGCAGCCAGACGACATCTTTGCCCGGTTTCATCACGTCACTGACCCAGTATGGTGTCCAGGTGTAGTAGAGGATCGGTTTGCCTTCTTTAAAGCGGGTAATGGTGTCAGCCATCATTGCTGCATAGTTACCGTGGCTGACCTCGACTGTTTTTTCCAGATCGAAGGCTTTGTTCTGGTGGTTAATCACGGCTTCACAACCCCAGCCCGGTGAACAGCCCATCATATCGGCTTTTCCGTCACCGTTGGTGTCAAAGATTTTGGCGATCTTCGGATCTTTTAACTGGGCGATGTTAGTGATTTTGTACTGCTCAGCGGTTTTTTTGTCGATCAGATAACCCTGTGCAGCGCCTGTTACGAATACCCCCTCGCGATAGAATTTTTTATCTCCGCCGGCTGCGGCGTACATATCATCATGTAGCGGCTGCCAGTTCACGGCGGTAAACGTCGCATCGCCAGAGGCAATAGAGGTATAGCCGACGTTGTAGTCGACTTCGCTTGTCTTATTTACGGTGTAGCCCAGTTTCTCCAGCGCACGGCTCACTAACTGCGTCTGGAAGGACTCTTCAGAGATGGTGCTCTGGATAGGTTGTACAGTGATGCCTTTGCCCGGCAGGTCAGAAGCGAAAGCGCTGGTGGAGACAAGGGTGGCAAACGCTGTGGCAAAAATTACGGTATGTCGCATCGTTGTTCCTTATTACACTTCATCCTTCAAGCTGCCTCTTAGTTGGCTGCACTCCGGCTCCCCCGGTCACGTCTACTTGTACGCTCCAGGGGATACATTCGTTTTCCGCCGCGATGCAACTTGAACGATTTTGTGTAAGCTAATGAATTGTAGGCCCGGTAAGCAATGTGTCACCGGGCAACGGGTGAACTACTTAGTGAAAGGGCGGGTGAGAAGCCCAACCGGACCGGTGGTGTACCAGCGACGGTTACCACGGCTACGCGAGTCGCGGCCTACGGCCTGCGTCAGACGGTCCAGAATGATGGCGAGGATCACGATCCCCACACCGCCAACGGTAGCCAGACCCATGTCCAGACGACCGATACCGCGCAGAACCATCTGACCCAACCCACCGACGGCGATCATCGACGCGATAACCACCATGGAGAGTGCCAGCATCAGCGTCTGGTTCACCCCTGCCATAATGGTGGGCATCGCCAGCGGCAACTGCACTTTAAACAGCATCTGACGCGGGCTGGCACCAAATGAGCGCGAGGCTTCGATCAGATCAGCCGGGACCTGATTAATCCCCAGAATGGTCAGACGCACGATGGGCGGCAGGGCGAAGATAATTGTCACCACTACGCCGGGAACGTTGCCAATACCGAACAGCATGACGATCGGCACCAGATAGACGAACGCGGGGGTGGTCTGCATGGCATCCAGCAGTGGCCGGACAATCTTCGCCGCACGCGGGCTGCGCGCCAGCCAGATCCCCATTGGCAAGCCGATCACCACGCAGAACAGCAACGCGGTTAGCACCAGCGCCAGGGTGATCATGGCCTGCGACCAGGCACCGATAGCACCGATAGCAATCAGTGAAATCAGCGTGGCTGCGCCCATTCCGATGCCGGAAATTTGCCAGGCGATCAGGGCAAACAGGATAATTGCCACCGGCGCAGGCATGCCCAGCAGGAGTTGCTGAAAGCCATTAAGTATGTAATCCACCGGGACACGAATGCCCTGGAAGACAGGACGGAAATGGGTGACCACCCAATCGATCCCTTCGGTGACCCAGCTATCCAGCGGGATCAGCGTTTTATGGAATGGATCCATAATATTGAAATGTTCTGGTGCCGGTGCCGGTGCACTGGTTAGCCAGTCTGCGCTAGCGCCGTCGGCAGGTGCGCCTGCGGGTGTCCCCCAGGCATCAGCAGATTGCGCGGCGCTATCGGCCGCAGGTGCGGTATCCCACGGATTGGTTTGATCAGCCATTGTTTGCCCCCTCGCGATCTAAAGCCTGTAGCAGCATGCGTTTTGAAATGATGCCCACATACTGTTGTTCCTCATCGACAACCGGCACCGCGCACGGGGCCTGACCGACATGAGAAAGTAACTCGCTAAGAGGAGTTTGTGCATCCACGGCTAGCGGCTCGTTGATTAATGCCGCATCAATACCTTGCGCCTGGCTTAAGGCTGTTTTTAATGAATCGATCGACACCACGCCGACGAATTTATTGCCGCGTTCAATCACGTAGCCATATTCGCGATCTTTGTCCTGCAGTAATTGCAGGGCCGAACGGGGGCCGACGCCTGGCGTTTTACGAATTAGCCCTTCAGGGCTACGACGGGATATATCTTTAGCGCTAAAGACCTGACTAATATCTACGCCACGGAAGAAGGTACGCACATAATCATTCGCCGGGTTATTCAGGATTTCATCCGGTGTACCGACCTGTACCACTTCACCGTTTTGCATAATGGCAATTCTGTCGCCAATACGCATCGCTTCGTCAAGATCGTGGGAAATAAAGACCACGGTACGCTGATGCTTCGCCTGGAGTTTTACCAGTTCATCCTGCATTTCGGTGCGAATTAACGGATCGAGCGCAGAGAAGGCTTCATCCATTAATAAGATATCGGGATTGATGGCTAATGCGCGGGCGAGACCCACGCGCTGGCGCATTCCGCCGGAAAGTTCATCCGGGTAGCCGTGCGCGTAATTCTCCAGACCGACCTGACGTAACGCATCCAGCGCTTTTTCACGACGTTCATCCGCGCTAACACCGGCTAATTCCATACCGAACGCCGTATTGTCCAACACCGTCATGTGCGGCATCAGGGCAAAGGACTGGAAGACCATCGCAATCTTTTTTCTGCGCACCTCGCGAAGCTCGGCATCGGAGATTCGGGCAATGTCTACGCCGTCTATCAATACCTGTCCGCGGGTGGGTTCAATCAGGCGATTGAGAAGGCGTACCATTGTGGATTTACCCGAACCAGATAATCCCATGATGACAAATATCTCGCCTTCTTCAATGGCCAGACTGGCGTTTTTGACGCCAAGCGATAGCCCTGTTTTATCCAGAATTTGCTCTTTTGAAAGTCCCTTTTCAATATATTTGAACGCTCTCTGGGGATGCTCGCCAAATATCTTATAGAGATTTTTAACTTCTAATTTAATTGCCATGCAATAGAATGATTCCTGTTATTTGTTTATATCGATATATTACCTGATGGAAATAGTGACCTTTTTCTACCCTAACATACTGAGAATCTGAGACAACCCTGAATTTGTTTGTGGCATGAATATTGCCAAACGTCAGATGGCGGGATTTCCCATGATATAAGGGCTGAGCGCGGATGAGCCTTGAGGGATATTTTTTGTAAATGACACTGAAAATGCGCCTGAATTGTTGAAATACAGGCGAATATTGCGGCTGATATTGAGTGTAGATCACCCAATCATATTTGTGTGATAAAAATGTGATCTCGTTAAAATATTAACGCGGAAAATGTAAGGTATTTCCCGCGGAAGGAAACGTTAAAAATTCCAGTCGTCATCTTCTGTTTCGACGGCTTTACCCATCACATAAGATGACCCTGAACCAGAGAAGAAATCGTGGTTTTCGTCTGCGTTGGGTGAGAGCGCTGCGAGGATTGCCGGGTTCACATCCGCCATTTCTGCCGGGAACAGGGACTCATAACCTAAATTCATTAGCGCCTTATTGGCGTTGTAGCAGAGAAAGGCTTTGACGTCTTCCACCCACGGGGTTTCCGCATACAGTTCCTCCGTATAACGAACTTCGTTGTCATATAATTCCATCAACAGATCGAGGGCATAATTCTGTAGCGCGTCACGCGTAGAGGGTGAAACGTGCTCCAGACCTTTTTGGTATTTATAGCCAATGTAATAACCATGAACTGCTTCATCACGAATGATCAGGCGGATAAGGTCTGCGGTATTCGTCAACTTGCCGCGGCTGGAGAAATACATCGGTAGCCAGAAGCCGGAATAGAACAGGAAGGATTCCAGAAATACGCTGGCTATTTTCTTTTTCAGCGGTTCCTCGCTGGCGTAATGCGTCAGAATTATCTGTGCCTTGTGCTGGAGCGGAGAATTTTTCTCACTCCAGAGGTAAGCCGCGTCCACATCTTTGGTCTGACAAAGCGTGGAAAAAATAGAACTGTAGGAGCGCGCGTGCACGGCTTCCATAAAGCTGATATTCGACAGTACCGCCTCTTCATGTGGCGTGATTGAATCCGCCATTAGCGCGGGGGCGCCGGCGATATTCTGAATCGTGTCGAGCAGCGTCAGGCCGGTAAATACGCGGATAGTGAGCTGCTGCTCGGCAGCGCTCAACGTTTGCCATGCCGGAATATCATTGGAAAGCGGGACTTTTTCCGGTAGCCAGAAGTTACTGGTCAGGCGATTCCATACCTCAAGGTCTTTATCATCTTCAATCTTGTTCCAGTTGATGGCGCTGACGCGAGATAGTTTCATTCTGTTCTCCTTACAGTGCGCATGACACGCAACCCTCAATTTCGGTTCCTTCCAGCGCCAACTGGCGTAACCGGATGTAGTACAACGATTTGATACCCTTACGCCAGGCGTAGATCTGTGCCTTGTTGATATCTCGAGTGGTAGCGGTATCGGGGAAAAATAGCGTCAGTGAGAGTCCCTGATCGACATGCCGTGTCGCCTCGGCATAGGTATCAATGATCTTTTGTGGGCCAATCTCGTAGGCATCCTGATACAGGGCCAAATTCTCGTTGGTCATAAACGGGGCAGGGTAGTAAACGCGCCCGGTTTTACCCTCTTTACGAATTTCCACTTTCGATACAATCGGGTGAATGCTTGAGGTCGCGTGGTTGATATAGGAGATCGAACCGGTCGGCGGAACGGCCTGTAAATTCTGGTTATAGATGCCGTAGCGCATCACATCATCCCGCAGCTGCTGCCACATCTCCCGGGTTGGCAACGTAATGCCGCTTGTGGCAAACAGTGCGCGGACTTTCTCTGTTTTAGGCTGCCAGTCTCCCTGCAAATACTGGGTAAAGTACTCGCCACTGGCATAGCGTGACTGACCAAATCCGGCAAAAGATTTTCCGCGTTCACGGGCCAGTTTCATTGACGTATTCAGGGCATGCCAGGTGATGGTGTAAAAATAAAGATTGGTGAAATCCAGCCCTTCAGGTGAACCGTAGGCGATTCCTTCCCGCGCCAGATAACCATGCAGGTTCATCTGCCCGAGACCAATGGCGTGTGACGCACTGTTCCCGGCTTCAATGGAAGGAACACTTCGGATATGGCTCATGTCCGAGACGGCGGTTAAGCCGCGAACCGCCGTTTCCACTGTACGAGCAAAGTCAGGTGAATCCATGGTATGGGCAATGTTCAGCGATCCAAGATTGCAGGAAATATCATGCCCTACCTGCGTATAGCCCAGTGCCTCATCATAGGTTGATGGACTGTTGACCTGTAAAATTTCCGAGCACAGGTTGCTCATATTGATGCGACCGGCAATCGGATTCGCACGGTTCACCGTATCTTCAAACATAATGTAGGGGTAGCCAGACTCAAACTGGATCTCTGCCAGTCGCTGGAAGAAGTCGCGGGCATGAATGTATGTTTTGCGCACACGCGTGTCGGCAACCAGTTCGTCATAGCGCTCGCTCACGGCGATATCACCGAATGGTTTGCCGTAAAGGCGTTCTACGTCATACGGTGAAAACAGCGCCATCCGGGCATTTTCTTTGGCCAAACGGAAGGTGATATCCGGGATCACCACACCGAGCGAGAGCGTTTTGATGCGGATTTTTTCATCGGCATTTTCACGTTTGGTATCGAGAAAACGCAAAATATCAGGATGATGCGCGTGCAGATACACTGCGCCCGCGCCCTGACGTGCGCCTAACTGATTAGCATAAGAAAATGCATCTTCCAGCATTTTCATTATCGGGATCACGCCGGAAGACTGGTTTTCAATACGTTTAATAGGCGCTCCGGCCTCGCGCAGATTCGAGAGCAAAAATGCCACGCCGCCGCCGCGTTTGGAAAGCTGCAGCGCTGAGTTCACCGCCCGGCCGATGGACTCCATGTTGTCTTCAATGCGTAGCAGGAAGCATGAAACCAGCTCGCCACGCTGCTGTTTGCCGCAGTTTAAGAAGGTTGGTGTGGCGGGTTGAAAACGACCTGAGAGCATTTCATCAGTGAGCTGCATAGCGAGCGCCTCGTTACCCTGTGCCAGGGTGAGTGCCACCATCGTCACGCGATCCTCGAAATCTTCAAGGTAGCGTTTGCCGTCAAAGGTTTTCAGTGTATAGCTGGTGTAGTACTTCCATGCGCCGAGGAATGTCTGAAAGCGGAATCCGCTGGCATGGGCGTGGGCAAACAGCTTCACCACGAACGCGCGATCGTAGCGGGCTAAAACGCTTTCGTCGTAATAGCCTTCACGAATCAGCGTGTCCAGGCGTTCCTGCTGACTGGCAAAGACCACCGAATGAGGACGGACGTGGGTAGCAAAAAAAGCTTCCACCGCCTGATGATCTTTATCGAACTGAATCCGCCCGGCTTTATCGTACAGATTTAGCATGGCGTTCAGGGCGTGATAATCCAGTGCTGGCTGGATTACGCGTTCTGCGGTTGTCGTTGCCAAAATTCGCTCACTCCTTTTCGAACGTTTTCGATATCGCTTTGCGTACCCATCAGCTCAAAACGATAGAGCCATGGCACGCCGCATTTTTGTGAGACGACCTCACCCGCACGCCCATAGGCCTCGCCGAAATTGCGATTGCCAGATGCGATCACGCCACGGATTAATGCCCGGTTATGAGGATCGTTTAAAAAGCGGATCACCTGACGCGGGACTGCGCCTGCCGTACCGCCGCCGCCGTAAGACGGCACGATTAAAATGTAAGGCTCGTCTACCCGGATCCTCTCGCGTTCATTCAGTGGAATGCGGATGGCGGGCAGCGCCAGACGCAGCATAAAGCGGTGCGTATTTTCGGAGCTGCTGGAGAAGTAGACGAGGGTCGTCATGCGCTGACCACGCGGGGTTCCGGGCGCAGGCGATTGATCATGTCCGGGCGAAATCCTGACCAACGGGTTTCACCTGCCACCACGACAGGCAACTGACGAAAACCTTGCTCGCGCAGGGTATCTGCCAGTTCAGGCTGCAAATCGACATTCACCATCTCAACGTCAAAACCACGGCTTTCCATCGCCCGTTTTGTGGCGTGGCACTGAACACAGTTATTACGAGTGTAAATAATAATACGCATGATTCGTATTTCCATTTAAAAGTAAAAGAGCGATGCATATTGGACATCGGCTTGTGTGGGTGCTGATAGAGAAGATACTAGATGTAGATGAAAGAAGATTCAACCATACAAGATATGGGAATTTTAGATTGATGATACCCAGGGTGATGAGCGGAGCGGGAACGGGATATGGACTATAACAGGTTGCCGGATGGCGACGCGTTGCGTCTTATCCGGCCTACAGGAGAGTAGATCCCTGACCAGATAAGGCATTTATGCCGCCATCCGGCGGCGCATAATGACATGCGTTTTCCAACGGCAAGGAGAGCGCATCGTAGGCCGGATAAGGCATTTATGCCGCCATCCGACGGCGCATAATGACATGCGTTTTCCAACGGCAAGGAGAGCGCATCGTA
>NZ_JANEWJ010000002.1:0-297352 GCF_028069755.1 Citrobacter sp. Igbk 16
GTGTCGTCGCCCGGGAAATCGTACTGAGACAGAAGTTCACGAACTTCCATTTCTACCAGTTCCAGCAGCTCTTCGTCATCAACCATGTCGCATTTGTTCAGGAACACGATGATGTACGGAACGCCTACCTGACGACCCAGCAGGATGTGCTCACGAGTCTGCGGCATCGGGCCGTCAGTCGCAGCAACAACCAGGATCGCGCCGTCCATCTGCGCAGCACCGGTGATCATGTTTTTAACATAGTCGGCGTGGCCCGGGCAGTCTACGTGCGCGTAGTGGCGAGTCGGGGTGTCATATTCAACGTGAGAAGTGTTGATGGTGATACCACGAGCTTTTTCTTCCGGAGCGTTATCGATCTGGTCGAAAGCACGAGCAGCACCGCCGTAGGTTTTAGCCAGTACGGTGGTGATTGCAGCGGTCAGGGTAGTTTTACCGTGGTCAACGTGGCCGATGGTGCCGACGTTAACGTGCGGTTTTGTACGTTCAAATTTTTCTTTAGACACGGCTATATTCCTTACTATAGTGCTCTCCCCTTTGGAGAGAGCACGGGACTTAGGTTTTAATCCTGTGGCTTATTTACCACGGGCTTCAATAACGGCCTGAGCAACGTTGTTCGGCGCATCGTCGTACTTCAGGAACTCCATGGAGTAAGAAGCACGGCCTTTGGTCAGAGAACGCAGTTGGGTTGCATATCCGAACATTTCAGACAGCGGAACTTCAGCGTGGATAACAACGCCAGTGACGTTGGATTCCTGACCACGAAGCATACCACGACGGCGGCTCAAGTCACCGATAACGTCACCGGTGTTCTCTTCCGGAGTCTCTACTTCAACCTTCATGATAGGCTCAAGCAGAACTGGTTTCGCTTTCTTAAAGCCATCTTTGAAGGCGATAGAAGCGGCCAGTTTAAACGCCAGCTCAGAGGAGTCAACGTCATGGTAAGAACCGAAGTGTAGACGCACGCCCAGATCAACAACCGGGTAACCAGCCAGCGGGCCGGATTTCAGCTGTTCCTGGATGCCTTTATCAACGGCCGGGATGTATTCGCCAGGAATTACACCACCTTTGATGTCGTTGATGAACTCGTAGCCTTTCGGGTTTGAACCCGGCTCCAGCGGGTACATGTCGATAACAACATGACCGTACTGGCCGCGACCACCAGACTGCTTAGCGTGTTTACCTTCGATATCGGTAACTTTCGCACGAATCGCTTCGCGGTAAGCAACCTGAGGTTTACCGACGTTCGCTTCAACGTTGAATTCACGCTTCATACGGTCAACGATGATGTCGAGGTGCAGCTCACCCATACCGGCGATAATGGTCTGGTTAGATTCTTCGTCAGTCCATACACGGAAAGACGGGTCTTCTTTAGCCAGACGGCCCAGAGCCAGACCCATTTTTTCCTGGTCAGCTTTGGTTTTCGGTTCAACTGCGATGGAGATTACCGGCTCAGGGAATTCCATACGTTCCAGAATGATCGGGTGATCCGGGTCACACAGGGTGTCACCAGTGGTCACGTCTTTCAGACCGATTGCAGCCGCGATATCGCCCGCGCGAACTTCTTTGATCTCTTCACGTTTGTTGGCGTGCATCTGAACGATACGGCCAAAACGCTCACGTGCAGTTTTCACGGAGTTCAGGATGGTGTCACCGGAGTTAACCACACCAGAGTACACACGGAAGAAGGTCAGGTTACCCACGAACGGGTCGGTAGCGATTTTGAATGCCAGTGCAGCAAACGGCTCGTCATCGCTAGCATGACGCTCAGCAGGAGTATCTTTACCGTCGTCCAGAATACCGTTGATCGCAGGTACGTCGACTGGGGATGGCAGGTAATCAATTACCGCATCCAGCATCGCCTGAACACCTTTGTTCTTGAACGCAGAACCACAGGTTACCAGGATGATTTCGTTGTTCAGAACACGCTGACGCAGAGCTTTTTTGATCTCTTCTTCAGTCAGTTCTTCACCACCCAAGTATTTCTCCATCAGCTCTTCTGAAGCTTCCGCAGCGGACTCGATCAGGTTCTGGTGCCATTCTTCAGCCAGTTCCTGCATGTCTGCCGGGATATCTTCATAAGTGAAGGTTACACCTGCATCTTCTTCGTTCCAGTTGATGGCTTTCATTTTCACCAGGTCAACAACACCGGTGAACGCTTCTTCAGCGCCAATTGCCAGCTGCAGCGGAACAGGGTTCGCGCCCAGACGGGTTTTGATCTGACCAACAACTTTCAGGAAGTTCGCACCCATACGGTCCATTTTGTTAACGAACGCAATGCGCGGAACTTTATATTTGTTTGCCTGACGCCATACGGTTTCAGACTGAGGCTGAACACCACCAACTGCGCAGTAAACCATTACTGCACCATCAAGCACACGCATGGAACGTTCTACTTCGATTGTGAAGTCAACGTGCCCCGGGGTGTCGATGATGTTTACGCGATGCGGTTCGTACTGCTTAGCCATACCAGACCAGAATGCAGTAGTCGCTGCGGAAGTGATAGTAATACCACGCTCCTGCTCCTGCTCCATCCAGTCCATGGTGGCTGCGCCGTCATGAACTTCACCGATTTTATGGTTTACACCGGTGTAGAACAGAATACGTTCGGTAGTAGTGGTTTTACCGGCGTCGATGTGCGCACTGATACCGATGTTACGGTAGCGCGCGATGGGTGTTGTACGAGCCATTTGATTCCTCGTTTATCTTTTAGGCGTTCAATTTAAGTAGCCCAAAGCGGGCTGCTTACTAGAAGCGCCCGCCTGGTGACTAAAACTCCGAAGGGATTACCAACGGTAGTGTGCGAACGCCTTGTTGGCTTCTGCCATACGGTGAACGTCTTCACGTTTCTTAACTGCAGTACCTTTGTTTTCTGCAGCATCAGAAAGTTCGTTCGCCAGGCGCAGAGCCATGGATTTATCACCGCGTTTACGAGCAGCTTCAACGATCCAACGCATTGCCAGAGCATTACGACGGACCGGACGGACTTCAACTGGTACCTGATAAGTAGAACCACCAACGCGGCGAGACTTAACTTCGACAGTCGGGCGCACGTTTTCGAGAGCTACTTCGAAAGCTTCCAGTTCGTTTTTACCAGAACGCTGAGCCAGGGTCTCCAGCGCGCTGTATACGATAGTTTCGGCAGTAGATTTTTTACCATCTACCATCAGGATATTTACAAATTTAGCCAGCAGTTCTGATCCGAACTTCGGATCCGGCAGAATTTTACGCTGACCAATGACGCGACGACGTGGCATGGAAATACTCCGTTGTTAATTCAGGATTGTCCAAAACTCTAAGAGTTTAGTTTGACATTAATATAAAACGTTTGGCCTTACTTAACGGAGAACCATTAAGCCTTAGGACGTTTCACGCCATACTTGGAGCGTGATTGCTTACGGTCTTTAACGCCGGAGCAGTCAAGCGCACCACGAACGGTGTGGTAACGAACACCCGGGAGGTCTTTTACACGACCGCCACGGATCAGGATCACGGAGTGCTCCTGCAGGTTGTGACCTTCACCACCGATGTAGGAAGTCACTTCAAAACCGTTAGTCAGACGAACACGGCAAACTTTACGCAGTGCGGAGTTCGGTTTTTTAGGGGTGGTAGTATATACACGAGTACATACGCCACGTTTCTGCGGGCATGCTTCCAGCGCAGGCACGTTGCTTTTTGCAACTTTGCGTGCACGTGGTTTGCGTACCAGCTGGTTAACTGTTGCCATTAAATAGCTCCTGGTTTTAGCTTTTGCTTCGTAAACACGTAATAAAACGACCTCATACAATATGAGGACGCAGAATTTTAGGTCGGTGTCGAAAAGGTGTCAAGAAATATACAACGATCCCACAATTACCAGGTCATCTGGCTGAGATGCTTCACCGTAAGTCTGACGAAGTCAGTATAGCCAACCCTGACGACACTGTCTGAAATTTGACCACCCAACCCGCGAGCTTTAATGTCTTCTTCCAGTACATAGACCTTAATGGAGGCATTTTGCAGACTTTCAAGGAAACGACTGCCTTCTATTGCTGCAGTGACGCTATCCTGAAGCAGTAATAGCTCGTCATCTTCAGCAATCAGACGCAGGAGAGAGGAGAAGTCGGTTAGCCACGCAGAGCGATGTAAAATGTGCAGCATGAGAGCCTCAAAACCTCAAAATGACGTCATAGTTGCCAAGCTCACGACGCAAATCTTCCGGTTCAAGCGCCGTCGCATCAACCACAAAATTCGCCCCCTCTGCCAGGCCTCGCTCACGCAATGAGGCCGCACAAAGCCAGCATTGTTCTATATCGTACAATCCTAACAGTTTGAAAGTAGCAATATAGTCTCGCGCCAGAACGACATCCGGTTGTTGCCCCTGGAGGATCTGGAAGACACCATCACCGATAAAGAACACGCCGAGATCTTCCGTTAATGCAGATGTCGCCAGTAAAGCATCCAGTCCTTCGCGGCCGGATGCGCTGCCGTGCGGCACAGTAGAAAAAACAAAGGCAACACGTTTCATTAAAACTGCACCACGCGATCGCACGTCAGGGATGCTTCAGCCAGCGATCCAAGACCGCTGAGAGTAAATCCTGACTGTAAATTAGCACCAGACAACCCCAGTCGTGTTGCCTCAGTCTCATCAACAACACCACGCCGCAAGGCTGCCGCTACACAGATATTCAGCGCCACACCATGCTGCTGGTGAAGCTTTTGCCAGGCTCGCACTAAATCAAATTCATCACTGGCGGGCGATGTCAGAACGTTCGCGTTATACACGCCCTCACGATAAAAGAAGACGCTACACAATTCGTGTCCTTCTTCGAGTAGCGCATGCGCAAATTGCAATGCGCTACTCGCTTGCTGTGTGCCGTAGGCGGGCCCGGTTACCATGATGGCAAAACGCATTACTTATCTTGCCCCTGGAAATCACCGCTTTTGAACTGGCGAATATAGAGGTAGACCGTGTGCTTGGAGATGTTCAGACGATCGGCAACCTGATTGATCGCATCTTTAATATCGAAGATCCCTTTCTCATACAGGTTCAGGACGATCTGACGATTCTTGGCATTGTTGGAGACGTTACGATCGGCGTTCACTTCTTCAATGGTGAACTCCAGCGTCTGGGTCACCAGATCTTCGACTGAGGACGCGAAGTTCACGGCTGATCCCACTTCCGGGGTCTCCGGCGGGATAAAGGTATTCATTATCTGCGAGAAAGGGACATCAAGGTTCATGTTGATGCACAGCAGACCAATCACGCGATGCTCACGGTTGCGAATGGCAATCGTCACCGACTTCATCAAGACACCGCTTTTCGCGCGTGTGAAATAACACTTCGACACGCTGCTATCCGCACCCGTCATATCATGCAGCATACGCAACGCAAGGTCGGTAATCGGCGAGCCAATTTTACGGCCCGTATGTTCACCGTTAGCGATGCGAATGGCCGAGCATTTCAAATCCTGCAAAGAGTGCAATACGATTTCACAATGGGAACCAATGAGCATCGCCAACCCGTCCACTACCGCTTCATAGGATTTAAGGATATCGAAGTCGGTTTGATCGAAAGGACGTTGATCCAGTAAATCTAGCTCACTGGTTTCGTTGGTTAAAAGCGACCTGGACATGAAAAAAAGCACTCCTTTTCAGGAGCCTGTCGTTATGTTGTCAGGGCAGGCTCATCACTATTATAGGGGCATCTAAAGTAATACAGCGCACAAGGCGCTTTCCAGTATTAATTATATCCTGCCGATAATAAAAAACCGCCGCCCTGTGGGCGGCGGTTTCTAATCATTTACTTTTTGCTGCTGTCTGCAGCTTTATCAGCCGGTGCAGCATCTGGCTTCGCATCTGCTTTCGGTGCCGGTTTGATATCTAACAGCTCAACATCAAAGACCAGCGTGGAGTTTGCTGGAATGCCCGGAACGCCAGTTTTACCGTATGCCAGATCCGGTGGGATAACCAACTGGATTTTACCGCCTTTCTTGATGTTTTTCAGGCCTTCAGTCCAGCCAGGAATAACACCGTCAAGACGGAAAGAGAGCGGCTCGCCACGGGTGTAAGAGTTATCAAACTCTTTACCATCAATCAGCGTACCTTTGTAGTTCACAACCACAGTATCGCTGTCTTTCGGTGCTTCACCGGTACCTTCTTTCTCTACTTTGTAGACCAGGCCAGTAGAAGAGGTTTTGACACCTTTCTCTTTAGCAAACTTAGCACGGTACTCTTTACCTTTCGCTTCGTTATCGGCCGCATCTTTTTCCATTTTCGCCTGAGCGGAAGTCTTCACGCGCGCTTCAAATGCCTGCAGAGTTTGTTCGATTTCCTGGTCAGACAGTTTGCTCTTATCTGCAAACGCATCCTGAACACCCGCGATCAACTGATCTTTATCCAGTTTGATGCCCAGTTTTTCCTGTTCTTTCAGGGAGTTTTCCATGTAACGACCCAGGGACGCGCCCAGCGCGTAAGCGGCTTTTTGGTCGTCATTTTTGAATGCTGCTTTGCTGTCAGCGGTAGCGGCTGGTTTCGCAGCATCAGCAGCGAAGGTGATCGGGGCATGCAGTGCAACGGCCATTGTGGTCGCCAGCAGCGTTACTTTAAACAGTGATTTCATCCATCTCTCCAGGGCCGGGGCATCTCACCCCAGGGTTAGCTAACATAAAAACGTACTATAAAGCGTTGTAGAACAAATCAACATACAGGCACGCCCTATTATCACCACTTTTCAGACACTTTTTGTTTAAATTAGTTTCGTTGCAGAGGAATGAGTGCTGTGCAAACAGGCAAAGTTAAGTAGAATTCGCCGCAGTCCGCGATCTGCCGGAAAAAACAGAAGAGGTGAATCATGCAGGATACAACGATGGAAACTCGCCTGGCTGAGCTGGAGAGTCGCCTGGCGTTTCAGGAAATAACCATTGAAGAGCTGAACGTAACGGTGACCGCGCATGAACTGGAAATGGCCAAACTGCGCGACCATCTGCGTCTGCTGACAGAAAAGCTCAAAGCCACTCAGCCGTCTCATATCGCGTCGCAGTCTGAAGAGACGCCACCGCCACATTATTGAGGCGTAAAAAAAGCGGGGTTTCCCCGCTTTTTTGTGCCGGATGACGACGTAAACGTCTTATCCGGCCTACGGTCGGCCTGATAAGCGTAGCGCCATCAGGCAATCATACCGATTAGTGGCAACCGCAGCCGCCGCCGTTACCTTTACCGCCACCACCGCAGCAGCCTTCGCCACCGTGCTCGTGACCATGGTCGTGACCGTGACCACCGCAGCAACCATCGTGACCGTGGTCATGATCGTGGTCATGGCCATGCGCACCGTGAACGTGGCCATGGGCCAGCTCTTCTTCGGTCGCTTCACGGATAGCAACAACTTCTACGTTGAATTTCAGGTTCTGGCCAGCCAGCATGTGGTTACCGTCAACCACAACGTGGTCGTCTTCCACTTCGGTAATTTCTACCGGTACTGGACCCTGGTCAGTTTCCGCCAGGAAACGCATGCCAACCTGCAGTTCATCAACGCCCATGAAGACGTCTTTAGGAACGCGCTGCACCAGGTTTTCATCATACTGACCGTAAGCGTCGTTTGCGCCTACAGCAACGTCGAATTTATCGCCAACTTCATGACCGTCCAGCGCTGTTTCCAGGCCAGAAATCAGGGAACCGTGACCATGCAGGTAGTCCAGCGGTGCACTCACCGGAGACTCATCAACCAACACACCGTCTTCTGTACGTACCTGATAGGCCAGGCTGACCACCAGGTCCTTTGCTACTTTCATGATATCTCCTGAGCATGGAAAGAATAGTGGCGCAGATTGTAGCGGAATTCTGCACCCGTGTACCCTCTAGCTTAAAAAAAGCTGCGTCATATCGCTAGTCCGGATGAAAAATCCCGATCACTTGCTCCTCTTTGCGAACGTGCTCGCGCGCTTCTTTATCGGCCTCGCGCATCTGATGACCACACTTAACACACTCAACAATATCGATATTATTTTCACGCCACATCGCCAGCGAATCCTGCGCCTGGCAGGTCGGACATTTTGCGCCTGCAATAAAACGTTTACGAATTGCCATGGTTATCCTCTACTCAAATTCATCCCAGCCATCCAACTGGCGCCGTTCTTTCTGCATCTCCCGCTGGAAAATCTCCTCCAGCTCACGCCGGGCCTCTCTGGCACGAGAGATTTGCACCGTATCGGTATGCATCGGGATCAATTCCCGTAGCATGCGCATATCGAGTCGACGAAAATGTAACTGGGCGCGCTGCGCCTGATGCGGATGCATCCCCAACGACACCAGCGCTTTGCGCCCCAGTTCCAGTGCGCTCGAGAAGGTTTCACGGGAAAACTGCGTGACACCTGCCTGTAATAACTCATGCGCCTCTACACGTCCGCGCGCTCGCGCAAGAATATGCAAATGCGGAAAATGTTGTTGGCACAGTTCCACCAGCTTCATCGTGTCTTCAGGTTCATTGCAGGTGATCACAATAGACTGCGCCGCCTCTGCGCCAGCGGAACGTAAAAGCTCCACCTGCGTGGCGTCACCGTAATAGACTTTATAGCCATATTTACGCATCAGATTCACCGCACTGATATCCCGCTCCAGGACGGTAATACGCATTTTGTTCGCCATCAGCAAACGGCCGATCACCTGACCAAAACGCCCAAACCCCACCACGATAACCTGCGGCTTATCGTCTTCCACCCAGGGCTGTTCATCTTCCTCATCCGGGCCGTTGAACTGGCGAGAGAGCCATTTATCAATCAGCTTCATCAACAGTGGCGTGGTCATCATCGACAGCGTGACGGTTACCAGCAAAAGTGCCATTTGATCGCCCTGAAACAGCCGCTGGGAAGATGCCGTTGAAAAAAGCACGAAGGCAAATTCTCCGCCCTGGCTTAGCACCCCCGCAAATTGCATCCGCTCCGAGCTTCTCATGCCGTTCAGCCGCGCCAACACATAGAGCACCAGCGTCTTCACGATGACCAGTACCATCACGCTCGCCACTACCCACAAAATATGGGTATAAAGCACGCCAAGGTTAAGTGACATCCCCACCGAGATGAAAAATAACCCGAGCAAAAGCCCTTTAAAGGGATCAATCGCCGTTTCCAGTTCATGTCGATATTCGCTTTCCGCCAGCAGCACGCCAGCGATAAACGTTCCCAGCGCCATCGACAGGCCCAGCGCATCCATAAACAACGCAGAGCCCAATACCAGCAGCAACGTGGCCGCGGTAAACACTTCCCGCACGCCGGACCCCGCAATAAAGCGAAAGACAGGACGCAGCAGATAGCGTCCGCCAATCAACATGCCAGCAAAAGCCAACACCTTCATGCCCACTTTGATCCAGTCAAAATGCTCATCGGCTGATCCTGCTAACAGCGGAACCAGCGCCAACGCGGGGATCACCGCCAAATCCTGGAACAACAGCACTGAAAAGCCCAGTTGTCCGGATTCACTGCGGTTCATCCCTTTTTCCCGCATCAGCTGTAACGCCATTGCCGTCGATGACATCGCCAAACCAATCCCACCGACTACCGCCGCCTGCCAGGAAAAGTCAGTGAGCATCAATAACCCTGCCAGGACAAGCGCGCTAAGTAACACCTGCGCGGCACCGACACCAAAAATTGAACGCCGCAATTGCCATAGTTTAGCCGGGTTAAGTTCCAGCCCGATGATGAACATCAGGAAGACCACGCCCAGCTCGGAGAAATGCAGAATTTCATCCACGTCACTGATGAAGCCAAGTCCCCATGGGCCAATAGCGATCCCCGCCAGCAAATAGCCCAACACCGGTCCAATACCCAGCCGCGATGCCAACGGCACCGCAGCCACCGCCGCGAAGAGGAACAGCACTCCCGCCGTCAATAAATCAGAACCTTCCATCAGCGGCCTCCCACAGGAATCGGATTCGCCAGCCAGTCACCATACGCTTTAGCATGGCTGTCCAGCTCCTGCTTCGTTTGCCGTCTGGCCCAGTAAACGATGATGGGACTCATCCAGTGCATCCGGCACATTCCTGCCGTCAGCTCAAAAGGACGTAACACATCACTCATCGGATAGCGGTTCAGCGCGTCATACCGATACGCACTTTCCGGCTCACCAGTGGTGATCACACTCCGCCAGTACTTTCCCGCCAGTTGGTTCCCTCCGGGGCCACTGGCAAACCCGCGACTCAGTACGCGGTCAAGCCACTCCTTTAGCAGAGCCGGGCAGCTATAGGTATAGAGCGGATGCTGAAAAACAATCACGTCATGCTCACGCAGCAATTCCTGCTCGTGCGAAATATCGATAAAAAAATCAGGATAGTGCGCGTAAAGATCGTGCACGGTAACATTATTGAGCTGCATGGCCGGTTTAAGCAGAACCCGGTTCGCGACCGAGTCCTGAGATTCCGGATGGGCATACAGCAGCAACACTTTCGCTGGCTGGGACATCATCCCCCTCCCGGTTTTGTCTTTTGTCTATTTTCGGCGTTTTGGGCTACCATTGCGCCTCGGTGCGGCAAATAGCCCACACATTACATTATCATAATGATAAATTAACATAGTCTGAACATACGGCGCCTTATGATTGTTTTCTCATCGTTACAAATTCGTCGCGGCGTGCGCGTCTTGCTGGACAATGCCACGGCCACCATTAATCCAGGGCAGAAGGTTGGCCTGGTGGGTAAAAATGGCTGCGGTAAATCTACCCTGCTGGCATTGCTGAAAAATGAAATCAGCGCAGACGCCGGCGGATTTACGTTCCCGGGAAACTGGCAACTCGCATGGGTGAATCAGGAAACGCCAGCGTTACCACAGCCTGCGCTGGAATACGTGATTGATGGCGACCGCGAATATCGTCAACTGGAAGCACAGTTAAACGATGCCAACGAACGTAACGATGGGCACGCTATTGCCACCGTCCATGGCAAACTGGATGCCATCGATGCCTGGACCGTGCGCTCACGCGCGGCCAGCCTGCTGCACGGTCTCGGTTTCTCTAACGAGCAGCTAGAGCGCCCGGTCAGCGATTTCTCTGGTGGCTGGCGTATGCGTCTCAATCTGGCCCAGGCGCTGATTTGCCGTTCAGATTTGCTACTGCTTGATGAACCGACCAACCACCTCGATCTTGACGCGGTGATCTGGCTGGAAAGATGGCTGAAAAGCTACCAGGGCACGCTGATATTGATCTCCCATGACCGTGACTTCCTCGATCCGGTGGTGGATAAAATTATTCATATCGAACAGCAAACTATGTTCGAGTACACCGGCAACTACAGCGCGTTTGAAATCCAGCGTGCGACCCGCCTCGCACAGCAACAGGCAATGTACGAAAGCCAGCAGGAGCGCGTGGCGCATCTGCAAAGCTATATCGATCGTTTCCGCGCTAAAGCAACGAAAGCGAAGCAGGCACAGAGCCGTATCAAAATGCTGGAACGCATGGAGCTGATTGCCCCAGCGCACGTGGACAACCCGTTCCACTTCAGCTTCCGTGAGCCGGAAAGCCTGCCAAACCCGCTGCTGAAGATGGAAAAGGTTAGCGCTGGCTACGGCGATCGCGTCATTCTCGATTCGATCAAACTGAATCTGGTGCCGGGTTCCCGCATCGGCCTGCTCGGTCGCAACGGCGCGGGTAAATCGACGCTGATTAAGCTGCTGGCCGGCGAACTGGCCCCAATCAGCGGTGAGATTGGCCTGGCGAAAGGCATCAAACTGGGCTACTTCGCACAGCATCAACTGGAATTTTTGCGCGCTGATGAATCCCCCATTCAGCACCTGGCACGTATGGCTCCACAAGAGCTCGAACAGAAACTGCGTGATTATCTTGGTGGATTCGGCTTCCAGGGCGATAAAGTCAGCGAAGAAACCCGACGTTTCTCCGGCGGTGAAAAAGCGCGTCTGGTGCTGGCATTGATCGTCTGGCAGCGCCCGAACCTGCTGCTGCTTGATGAACCGACCAACCACCTGGATCTGGACATGCGCCAGGCACTGACCGAAGCGCTAATCGATTTCGAAGGTGCACTGGTTGTGGTATCGCACGATCGCCACTTGATCCGCTCCACCACCGATGATCTCTATCTGGTGCACGACAAAAAAGTCGAGCCGTTTGATGGCGATCTGGAAGATTACCAGCAGTGGCTGAGCGACGTGCAAAAACAAGAAAATCAGAGCGACGAACCAGCAAAAGAGAGCGTTAACAGCGCCCAGGCGCGTAAGGACCAGAAACGCCGCGAAGCCGAGCTACGCAGCCTGACACAACCGCTGCGTAAAGAGATTACCCGTCTGGAAAAAGAGATGGAGAAGCTACACGCGCTACTGGCACAGGCTGAAGAGAAGCTCGGTGATAGCGAACTGTACGACCAAAGCCGTAAAGCTGAGCTCACAGCATGTCTGCAACAACAGGCAAGCGCGAAGTCCGGGCTGGAAGAGTGTGAAATGGCCTGGCTGGATGCGCAGGAACAGCTTGAGCAGATGCTGGCTGAGTAGCCCTGATTGCCGGATAAGGCGAAACCGCCATCCGGCACCGGAGCCGAATATGCCTGATGGCGGCGTTCGCGCGTCTTATCAGGCCTACGCTTCGGTCCAGGCTCGCGTAACCGGCTAACTGACTGGCGACAAAATCACATATTGGCTAACCCGCACGCGCTGTGCGCGGTATAGTTATTCTTTCCGATTATTAATTGCTCTGGTGTTATGGTTGAAATCACATCCACAGAAATGACCCCACCTACCGACGATTCGCGAGAATTCCGCCCGATGCGTGGTATCAGTAACCGTCATCTACAGACGATGCTGCCGCGTTTAATACGCCGTAAGGTGAAGTTCGATGCCCATTGGCAGCGTCTGGAATTACCCGATGGTGACTTTGTCGACCTGGCATGGAGCGAAGATCCACAGCAGGCCAAACATAAGCCGCGCCTGGTGGTTTTTCACGGTCTGGAAGGAAGCCTGAACAGTCCGTACGCGCATGGCCTGATTGAAGCGGCGCAAAAGCGCGGCTGGCTCGGTGTAGTGATGCATTTTCGTGGCTGTAGCGGTGAGCCAAATCGCCTGAATCGTATTTATCACTCTGGTGAAACAGAAGATGGCACCTGGTTTTTAAACTGGCTGGAGCGCGAGTTTGGACGCGTTCCAACCGCTGCAGTAGGTTATTCGCTCGGTGGGAATATGCTGGCCTGCCTGCTGGCGAAAGAAGGGAACACGATCCCCATTGATGCGGCAGTTATCGTCTCTGCACCGTTTGTGCTGGAAGCGTGTAGTTATCACATGGAGAAGGGTTTCTCCCGCGTCTACCAGCGCTACCTGCTCAATCTGCTGAAAGCCAACGCCTCACGGAAACTGGAAGCGTATCCGGGGTCGCTGCCAGTGAGCCTCGCGCAATTAAAATCCCTGCGTCGTATTCGCGATTTCGACGATTTGATCACGGCTAAAATCCACGGTTTTGCTGATGCTATAGATTACTATCGTCAGTGCAGCGCCATGCCACTGTTGAATCGGATCGCCAAACCGACGCTGATTATCCACGCCAAAGACGATCCGTTTATGGATAGCCATGTCATCCCACAACCCGAGAATCTGCCCCCACAGGTGGAGTATCAACTCACCGAGCACGGTGGACACGTCGGATTTATTGGTGGCACGTTACGTCGCCCTGAGATGTGGCTGGAATCGCGTATTCCAGACTGGCTGACAACATATCTGGAGGCATCATCATGATGATTCCCTGGCAAGACATCTCCCCGGACGCGCTGGATAACCTGATTGAAAGCTTTGTCTTGCGCGAAGGCACCGATTATGGTGAACATGAACGCTCGCTCGAACAAAAAGTCGCCGACGTCAAACGCCAACTACAATCAGGTGAAGCTGTGCTGGTGTGGTCCGAACTGCATGAAACGGTCAACATAATGCCGAGGAAACAGCTTCACGAGTAATCCGCTGCCGACGGCTGACTATAATAAAAAACCAACCTATTTATGGAGTTGTTATGTCTGCCAAACATCCGGTGATTGCGGTAACAGGATCCAGTGGCGCGGGGACCACCACCACCAGCCTCGCGTTTCGTAAAATTTTCGCACAGTTAAATCTGCGTGCCGCCGAGGTGGAAGGTGACAGTTTTCATCGTTATACCCGCCCGGAAATGGATATGGCGATCCGCAAAGCGCGCGACGCCGGACGACACATCAGCTACTTCGGCCCTGAAGCGAATGACTTTGGCCTGCTCGAACAAACCTTCATTGAGTACGGCCAGACGGGAAAAGGACAGTCGCGTAAATATCTGCATACCTATGATGAAGCCGTTCCATGGAACCAGGTTCCGGGCACATTCACCCCATGGCAACCGCTTCCTGAACCTACTGATGTACTGTTCTATGAAGGATTGCACGGCGGCGTCGTTACACCACAACAAAATGTGGCACGGCATGTCGATCTGCTTGTTGGTGTTGTCCCTATTGTGAACCTGGAGTGGATCCAGAAACTCACCCGCGATACCAGCGAACGCGGGCATTCACGTGAAGCGGTAATGGACTCGGTCGTTCGTTCAATGGACGATTATATCAATTACATTACGCCGCAGTTTTCCCGCACGCATATTAACTTCCAGCGAGTGCCCACCGTCGACACCTCCAACCCCTTTGCGGCAAAGAGTATTCCGTCACTGGATGAGAGCTTTGTAGTGATTCATTTTCGTAATCTGGAAGGCATCGATTATCCCTGGCTGCTGGCTATGCTGCAGGGTTCATTCATTTCCCATATCAATACATTAGTCGTGCCGGGCGGCAAGATGGGGCTGGCGATGGAATTGATCATGCTGCCATTGGTGCAGAGGCTGATGGAAGGTAAAAAGATAGAGTGATGTATGGGATGTGCCCGATGGCGCTACGCTTATCGGGCCTACGAGTCGGTATCGTTATGTAGGCCGGATAAGGCTACGCCGCCATCCGGCATCATATGTTAAGCAGCAATCACTTCGTAGGAATGGGTGATATTCACCGCTTTTTCCAGCATCAACGCCACGGAGCAATATTTCTCAGCAGAAAGATCAACCGCCCGAGACACAGACGCATCTTTCAGGTCGCGCCCCGTCACGATGAAATGCAGATTGATGTGGGTAAACAGACGCGGTGCTTCTTCACGGCGCTCAGAGGTGAGCTTCACTTCGCAGTTGGTGACATCCTGGCGTCCCTTTTGCAGAATGGACACGACATCAATGGCGCTACACCCCCCTGCCGCCATTAATACCATCTCCATCGGGCTCGGCGCTTTATCACCAGAGTTACCGTCCATCAAAATTTGGTGGCCTGAGGCGGACTCACCGAGGAAGGTTAACCCCTCAACCCACTTTACACGCGCTTGCATATTTCGTAACTCCAATGTTTCAATTTTCCTGACAGATTACGCGTACATAACAATTCTCGCAATGGAAGGCGACCTGCGTCATGCTGAAGCGAGACACCAGGAGACACACGGCGAAAGCTATGCTAAAACAGTCGGGATGCTACAGTAATACATTGACGTACTGCATGTATGCAGAGGACATCACATTACAGGCTGCAATCTATTTTTAGCAGCCCCCTTCCCAGGTAGCGGGAAGCACATTTTTGCAACCCCAGAGACAGCGTCGTGTTCTGGCTCTGGAGACAGCTTATAACAGAGGATAACCGCGCATGGTGCTTGGCAAACCGCAAACAGACCCGACTCTCGAATGGTTCTTGTCTCATTGCCATATTCATAAGTACCCATCGAAGAGCACGCTGATTCACCAGGGTGAAAAAGCGGAAACGTTGTATTACATCGTTAAAGGCTCAGTGGCAGTGCTGATCAAAGATGAAGAAGGGAAAGAAATGATCCTCTCTTATCTGAATCAGGGCGATTTTATTGGTGAATTAGGCCTCTTCGAAGAAGGCCAGGAACGTAGCGCCTGGGTACGTGCCAAAACCGCATGTGAAGTCGCTGAAATTTCCTACAAAAAATTTCGCCAATTAATCCAGGTCAACCCAGATATTCTGATGCGCCTGTCTTCTCAGATGGCTCGTCGTCTGCAGGTAACGTCTGAAAAAGTGGGCAACCTTGCCTTCCTCGACGTAACCGGTCGTATCGCCCAGACTCTGCTGAATCTGGCGAAACAGCCTGACGCGATGACCCACCCGGATGGCATGCAGATTAAAATCACCCGTCAGGAAATTGGCCAGATCGTTGGCTGTTCCCGTGAAACCGTTGGTCGTATCCTGAAGATGCTGGAAGATCAGAACCTGATCTCCGCACATGGTAAGACCATCGTCGTCTACGGCACGCGTTAATCCCATCGACATGGCGTGTTACGTCGTAATGCGCCATTTTTGTTTGCTCCGATGTGGCGAAGACTGATTTATCACCCCGAGATCAACTACGCACTACGACAGACGCTGGTGCTATGTTTACCTGTGGCTATCGGTCTTATCATTGGTCAGCTTCATCTGGGACTGTTGTTCTCCCTCGTCCCTGCCTGTTGCAATATTGCGGGTCTTGATACCCCACATAAGCGCTTTTTCAAACGCTTAGTGATTGGCGCGTCGCTGTTTGCCGGCTGCAGCCTGATAATGCAGTTACTGCTGGCACAGACTATACCGCTGCCGCTGATCCTCACCGGCCTGACGCTGATTCTCGGTGTGACTGCTGAGCTAAGCCCGTTGCATGCACGACTTCTGCCCGCCTCACTGATCGCGGCGATTTTCACACTGAGTCTGGCCGGGAACATGCCCGTCTGGGAGCCATTGCTGATCTACGCGCTGGGGACAGTATGGTACGGCCTGTTTAACTGGTTCTGGTTCTGGATGTGGCGTGAACAACCGCTGCGCGAATCACTCAGTTTGTTGTACCGCGAATTAGCCGATTACTGTGAGGCCAAATACAGCATGTTGACCCAGCATGCCGATCCCGAAAAAGCGCTACCGCCCCTGCTGGTCCGTCAACAAAAAGCCGTGGATCTGATTACCCAGTGCTACCAGCAAATGCACATGCTGTCGGCACATCACAATAATGAATACAAACGACTGCTACGTGCCTTTCAGGAGGCGCTCGATTTACAAGAACATATTTCCGTCAGCCTGCACCAGCCCGAAGAAGTGCAAAAGCTGGTCGAGCGTAGCCACGCGGAGCAGGTGATTCGCTGGAATGCTCGCACCGTTGCGGAACGTCTACGCGTACTGGCCGATGACATTTTGTATCACCGCTTGCCGACGCGTTTTTCGATGGAAAAGCAGATCGGCACCCTGGAGAAGATTGCCCGGCAGCACCCGGATAATCCGGTGGGACAATTTTGCTACTGGCATTTCAGCCGCATTGCCCGCGTGCTGCGTACCCAACGCCCACTGTATGCCCGGGATTTGATGGCTGATAAACAGCGTCGATTACCGTTAATTCCTGCACTGAAAAACTATTTGTCGTTGAAATCTCCGGCGCTGCGTAACGCCGGACGCATCAGCGTCATGTTGAGTATCGCAAGCCTAATGGGTAGCGCTTTACACCTGCCAAAACCTTACTGGATCCTGATGACGATACTGTTCGTCACGCAAAATGGCTACGGCGCAACCCGGGTGCGTATTTTACACCGCTCGGTGGGCACGCTTGTCGGACTGGTCATTGCCGGCGTCACGTTGCACTTTCATATTCCTGAGGGCTTTACGCTGGCAGCTATGCTGCTGATAACCCTGGTGAGCTATCTGATCATCCGTAAAAACTACGGCTGGGCCACCGTGGGCTTTACGGTCACAGCGGTATATACCCTACAGTTACTCACGTTGAACGGGGAACAGTTTATCGTGCCCCGGTTTGTCGACACCGTGATCGGCTGTTTGATCGCCTTTGGCGGTACGCTCTGGCTGTGGCCGCAATGGCAGAGTGGTTTACTACGTAAGAACGCTCACGATGCACTAGGAGCAGATCAAGAAGCCATCCGCCTCATCCTCAGCAACGATCCGCAGGCCACGCCGTTGGCGTATCAGCGCATGCGGGTCAATCAGGCGCAAAACACGTTGTTTAACTCCTTAAACCAGGCCATGCAGGAACCCGGGTTTAACTCGCACTATCTGGCAGATATGAAACTGTGGGTTACACACAGCCAGTTCATCGTCGAGCACATCAATGCAATGACTACCCTGGCAAGGGAGCACACGATATTGACGCCGGATCTGGCGCAGCGATATCTGGAATCCTGCGAAATTGCACTCCAGCGCTGTCAACAGCGGCTGGAATATGACGGACCGGGAAGTTCTGGTGATGTGAATATTCTCGAATCACCAGAGATGCTCTCACACGGCCCATTAAGTACGCTTGAGCAGCATCTACAACGAATACTGGGGCATCTTAACACCATGCACACCATCTCTTCTGTTGCCTGGCGCCAGCGACCGCACCACGGTATCTGGCTTAGCAGGCGGTTGCGGGACATGAAGGGTTAAGAGATTTGCCGGATACGCTACGCTTATCCGGCCTACGAATCACACCTTACCCTGTAGGCCGGATAAGGCGCTCGCGCCGCCATCCGGCAATCAGCCCACCACCTTCGCTACCGCCTGCGCGAAGCGCTGCATCCCTTCATCGATATCCGCCTGCTCTACCACCAGCGACGGTGCAAAACGCATCACGTCCGGCCCGGCGTTTAGCACCATCACCCCTTCGTGCGCAGCAGCGTAGAGGAAATCACGCGCCCGGCCTTTAAACTGCGGCTTCAACTCAGCGCCAATCAACAGTCCCATGCCGCGAATATCGCTGAAAATATCAAACTGCTGATCAATTTTCTGCAAATGCTGCACAAAGGCATGCCGTTTGGCCTGAATACCTTCCAGCACTTCCGGGGTGTTGATGATATCGAACGCCGCTCCCGCAACCGCGCAGGCCAGCGGGTTACCGCCGTAAGTCGAACCGTGCGAGCCAACATGGAACGCGGAGGCTATCTCCTGGGTGGTCAGCACCGCGCTCACCGGGAATCCACCGCCAAGCGCTTTAGCACTGGTCAGGATATCCGGCGTCACGCCGTAGTGCATATACGCAAACAGGTCACCGGTACGCCCCATCCCACACTGCACTTCATCAAACACCAGCAGCGCCTGATGTTGATCGCACAGTTCGCGCAGCCCCTGCAGGAATTCTGACGTGGCAGCGGTAACCCCTCCCTCACCCTGAATAGGCTCAACCACCACCGCACAGGTATGATCATCCATCACCGCTTTTACGGCATGCAGATCGTTAAACGGTACATGGATGATATCCGCGGGCTTTGGTCCAAAGCCGTCAGAGTATTTCGGCTGCCCACCCACGGAAACGGTAAACAGCGATCGACCGTGAAACGCATTATGGAAGGCGATAATTTTAGTTTTGAATGGGCTATGGCGCACACAGGCGTAATGGCGTGCCAGCTTAAAGGCGGTTTCGTTAGCTTCGGTACCGGAGTTCATGAACAACACGCGTTCAGCGAAAGTGGCATCAATGATTTTGCGGCCTAAACGCAACGCCGGCTCATTGGTGAACACGTTACTGGTATGCCACAGAGTTTCACCCTGGGTTTTTAATGCCTCGACCAGTGCCGGATGGCAATGCCCTAACGCGGTCACTGCAATGCCGCCCGCGAAATCAACGTACTCTTTACCCTGTTGATCCCAGACTCGACTTCCTTTCCCCTTTACCGGGATAAACTCTGCCGGTGCATAAATCGGCAGAATCACTTCATCGAATGTTGCGCGCGTAATTGCAGTTTGTTCAGTTGCCATGTCATTACCACCCTGTTAAGCAGAAATGCTAGTGAAATTATAATCACAAAATATGAATAAAAAATCACTGAATAGCAACCATAAATCACCGGTTAAGGAAATTAGCCAGCAGTTGATGCCCCTGTTCGCTGAGGATGCTCTCCGGGTGAAATTGCACCCCTTCCATATCCCACTCCCGGTGACGAATGCCCATAATCTCCTGCGTTTCACTCCACGCCGTCACTTCAAAGCACTCAGGCAACGTCTCAGGTGCGACCACCAACGAATGGTAGCGCGTCACCGTTAGCGGGTTTGCCAATCCCTGAAAAACACCTTGCCCGGTATGCGTAATGGGTGAAGTCTTACCGTGCATCACTTTCGCCGCCCGCACGACGTTCGCGCCAAAGGCTTGTGCCATTGCCTGATGGCCCAGACAAACGCCCAGCATAGGGATCTTACCCGCATAATGACGAATGACATCCAGCGAGATGCCCGCATCATCCGGCGTGCATGGCCCCGGGGAAATGACGATTTTCTGCGGATTCAGCGCATCAATTTGCGCCAGCGTCAGCGCGTCGTTGCGTCTGACAATGACATCTGCGCCCAGTTCGCAGAAGTATTGATACAGGTTCCAGGTAAAAGAATCGTAGTTATCGATAAGCAGGATCATGGCGGCTCCGGTACAGAAGAACCGCGCTATTCTACTCAGTTTCCAGGGCTTCGCTTACCACTTTACGAAATATCGCCTGCAGGGCGGTCAGGTCACCCATGGCACCGCTTTGATTTGCCTGGTTCCACTCCTCAACCTGGATGCCCTCCCAGTTGAGTATATACCCGGCATGAATCGCCAACTGTTCGAAGAAAATACGCTGCGCCAGACCACTGCCGATGCGAAACGGGTGCAGCACGTTAATTTCACAGTAGTAGTGTGCGAGTCGCTCCACAAACTTTTCTTCCGACAGTCCCACCAGCCAGGACTCTTCTTCCAGATCCTGCATCAGCACGTTGCCCTCTTTCTCTATCCAGGCAAAATGGCAGAAAGGTGTGTCGCCCTGATAAATATCGACTTCGCGTAGCTTGCCAGCCCAATCGAAAATATCCTGATAAAGTTGGCGATGAATAGCGCACAGGTAGGGTAAACCACGAACTAACGGCCCCAGTTCAATTGTGGCGGCACGCAGCGCCGTCAATTCATAAGCTGCCTGCGCCAGACGCTGCGCCTGATGAACCCCCAGCCGGTTACGCATAACGTTCAGCCCAGGATACAAATAGGGGTCACGTCCATCACCGAATTTATCGCTCATAGTGCCTCCGCAATTCTTCAAGACGCGCCAGGGCGTCTTCAGCGCTCAGAGTAACCTGTGGAATATCCACGCCTTCCAGTCGCCGGCTTGCCTGAAAATTGGCATTTCGCAGTTGCGCCCAGAGCCTGGACTTTTGTTTATCGGTGAGTTTTTTCACGTGACCTCCCTGAATGAGCCGACACTTGCCACAAGTATAAGCAGCAATTTCGGGTTACGCAGAGAAGGGGGAGAACGCGGGCAGGGACTACCCGCGCAAAATAGGCTTACGGCAGGACTTTAGCGGAAAGGATAACAATCGGTTTTGACGGAACATTCTGGTAAGGACCGACATCGTGGGTCTGTACCTGCGCAATCTTGTCCGCAACATCCATACCTTTCACAACTTTACCGAACACGGCGTAACCAAAGTCACGCTGGCCATGATCGAGGAATGCATTGTCCGCAATGTTGATAAAGAACTGGCTGGTCGCACTGTCTTTATCCGCAGTACGCGCCATAGCAATCGTGCCTCGGGTGTTACGCAGCCCGTTATCCGCTTCATTCTTGATTGGCGGGTTAGGTTTTTTCTGCTGCATCTGCTCGTTAAACCCACCACCCTGCACCATAAATCCCGGGATCACACGGTGGAACGTGGTGTTGTTATAGAAACCGCTGTTGACATAATCGACAAAGTTTTGCACTGAAACCGGGGCTTTCTGGCTGTTCAGTTCCAGTTCAATGTTACCGGCAGAGGTTGTCAGCAGAACGTGCGGATCCCCTTTCGCTGCCAGCGCTGCGGGAGAGATAGCAGAAAGAGCGAAAACAGCTGCAACAGCCGCCAGAGTCGATTTGAGCATGAGATTTCCTTAAACGAGAGCAGAAACTAAAGCAAGTGGATTGATTCTAAAGAGCCTTCATGAACAAGGCCATCCCTTTACCTAATTTTACGTACTTGAAACAAATGTAACCTCATAGCCGTAAATACCAATGTGATCACGATCACATACAAAAATGTAACAGGCTCAGTAATTACCAAAAAATATTTAAATACATCACTAAAACGCCTAAAATCTGCCCGCTCACGGCGCCGTTAATGCGCCTTACACTTCTATACAGGCCAGTCATGACTAACAGCAATCGCATTAAGCTCACATGGATTAGCTTTCTCTCCTACGCCCTGACAGGTGCGTTGGTAATTGTCACCGGGATGGTGATGGGAAACATCGCGGATTATTTCCATTTGCCCGTTTCCAGCATGAGTAACACCTTCACCTTCCTGAACGCAGGTATCCTGATTTCTATTTTTCTGAATGCCTGGCTGATGGAAATCGTGCCGCTGAAAACGCAATTGCGTTTTGGCTTCATCCTGATGGTATTGGCAATCGCCGGACTGATGCTCAGCCATAGCCTGGCGTTGTTCTCCGCGGCAATGTTTGTGCTGGGACTGGTGAGTGGTATCACCATGTCGATTGGTACGTTCCTGGTGACTCAGATGTATGAAGGTCGCCAGCGTGGCTCCCGCCTGCTGTTTACCGACTCCTTCTTCAGCATGGCGGGCATGATTTTCCCTATGGTTGCGGCCTTCCTGCTCGCGCGCAGCATTGAATGGTACTGGGTCTATGCTTGTATCGGCCTGGTGTATGTCGCCATTTTCCTGTTGACCTTCGGCTGCGAATTCCCGGCGCTGGGCAAACATGCGCAGCAGCCAGATGCACCGGCCGTGAAAGAAAAATGGGGCATTGGCGTACTGTTCCTGGCGATTGCGGCACTGTGTTACATCCTCGGTCAGCTTGGTTTTATCTCCTGGGTTCCGGAATACGCCAAGAGCCTGGGCATGAGCCTGAACGATGCCGGTAAACTGGTTAGTGACTTCTGGATGTCTTACATGGTCGGCATGTGGGCGTTTAGCTTTATTCTGCGTTTCTTCGATTTGCAGCGTATTCTGACCGTACTGGCGGGACTGGCCACCGTGCTGATGTATCTGTTCATCACCGGTACGCCAGAGCATATGCCGTGGTTCATTCTGACACTGGGCTTCTTCTCCAGCGCGATTTATACCACCATTATTACCCTTGGTTCTCAGCAGACCAAAGTTGCCTCACCTAAACTGGTTAACTTTGTGCTGACCTGCGGCACCATTGGTACCATGCTCACCTTCGTCGTCACCGGTCCTATCGTGGCGCACAGTGGCCCATTAGCCGCATTACAGACTGCGAACGGACTGTATGCCGTGGTGTTCGTGATGTGCTTTATCCTTGGGTTCGTCACGCGTCATCGCCTGCATAACGCGCCAGCAACGCATTAATCTCAGTGCCGGAGGGCGCTTCGCTTGCCCGGCCTACACACTGCCGGATGGTGTCTGCGCCATCCGGCCTATTCTCATACCCTCTTCTTTCGCTGGCGATGTCGGCCCAAACACACTAAAACCCCTTAATTTGTATGCTAATTGTACAAATATGAAAAGCCTGTCAATTCCGTCACTTATAAAAATGCTGGCAAATCAGTTATATACCCCTTAAGGAGTATATAAGGCCGAATTTGATTTGTATCAATAAGCGCGGTTGCTGAATCGTTAAGGTAGGCAGTAATAGAAAAGAAATCGAGGCAAAAATGAGCAAAGTCAGACTCGCTATTATCGGTAATGGTATGGTCGGCCATCGCTTTATTGAGGATCTTCTTGATAAATCCGACGCTGCCAATTTTGATATTACCGTCTTCTGTGAAGAACCCCGCAAAGCGTACGACCGCGTACACCTGTCATCCTACTTCTCTCACCACACAGCTGAAGAGCTTTCTCTGGTGCGTGAAGGGTTCTATGAGAAGCATGGCGTTAAGGTGTTAGTCGGTGAACGTGCAATTACCATCAACCGCCAGGAGAAGGTAATCCACTCCAGCGCGGGCCGTACGGTCTATTACGACAAGCTGATCATGGCGACCGGCTCCTATCCGTGGATCCCACCGATTAAAGGTTCCGAAACCCAGGACTGCTTCGTTTACCGTACCATCGAAGATCTCAACGCCATTGAAGCTTGCGCCCGCCGTAGCAAACGCGGTGCCGTCGTCGGTGGTGGCCTGTTAGGTCTGGAAGCCGCCGGAGCGCTGAAAAGCCTGGGCGTGGAAACCCACGTGATTGAATTCGCCCCCATGCTGATGGCTGAACAGCTGGATCATATGGGTGGCGAGCAGTTACGTCGCAAAATTGAAAGCATGGGCGTGCGTGTGCACACCAGCAAGAACACCAAAGAGATCGTCCAGGAAGGCACCGAAGCGCGCAAAACCATGCGTTTTGCCGACGGCAGCGAGCTGGAAGTTGATTTCATCGTCTTCTCCACCGGTATTCGCCCACGCGACAAACTGGCAACCCAGTGCGGTCTGGACGTCGCTCCGCGCGGCGGCATTGTCATTAACGACAGCTGCCAGACATCTGACCCGGATATCTATGCGATTGGCGAATGCGCCAGCTGGAACAACCGCGTATATGGTCTGGTCGCGCCGGGTTACAAAATGGCCCAGGTCGCTGTGGATCATATCCTCGAAACTGAAAACGCTTTCGAAGGTGCGGATCTCAGCGCCAAACTGAAGTTGCTCGGCGTAGATGTTGGCGGAATTGGCGACGCGCACGCGCGTACACCGGGTGCCCGCAGCTATGTCTATCTCGATGAAAGCAAAGAAGTCTACAAACGCCTCATCGTAAGTGAAGATAACAAAACCCTGCTGGGTGCGGTTCTGGTCGGTGACACCAGTGATTACGGCAACCTGCTACAGCTTGTGCTGAACGCCATCGAGCTGCCGGAAAACCCGGACTCGCTGATTCTGCCAGCACATGCGGGCAGCGGTAAACCATCAATCGGCGTGGATAAACTCCCGGACAGCGCACAGATTTGTTCCTGCTTTGACGTCACCAAAGGCATGCTGATTGCCGCTATCAACAAAGGTTGCCACACCGTTGCGGCGCTGAAAGCCGAGACCAAAGCCGGTACTGGCTGCGGCGGTTGTATCCCGCTGGTAACGCAGGTCCTGAACGCCGAACTGGTGAAGCAGGGTATCGAAGTGAATAACAACCTGTGTGAACACTTCCCGTATTCGCGTCAGGAACTGTTCCACCTGATTCGCGTAGAAGGCATTAAAACCTTCGAAGAATTGCTGGCTAAACACGGTAAAGGTTACGGCTGCGAAGTGTGTAAACCCACCGTCGGCTCCCTGCTGGCCTCCTGCTGGAATGAATACATTCTTAAACCACAGCATACCCCGCTGCAGGACACTAACGACAACTTCCTGGCGAACATCCAGAAAGACGGCACCTATTCCGTGATCCCGCGTTCTGCAGGGGGAGAAATTACACCAGAAGGCCTGGTGGCCGTAGGCCGTATCGCCCGTGAGTTTAACCTGTACACCAAGATCACCGGCTCCCAGCGTATTGGGCTGTTCGGCGCACAAAAAGATGATCTGCCGGAAATCTGGCGTCAGTTGATTGAAGCCGGTTTCGAAACGGGTCATGCGTACGCCAAAGCGCTACGTATGGCGAAAACCTGCGTAGGCAGCACCTGGTGTCGTTATGGTGTTGGCGATAGCGTTGGCTTCGGCGTCGAGCTGGAAAACCGCTACAAGGGCATTCGTACACCGCACAAGATGAAGTTTGGTGTTTCTGGCTGTACCCGCGAATGTGCGGAAGCCCAGGGTAAAGACGTCGGTATCATCGCCACCGAGAAAGGCTGGAACCTGTACGTTTGTGGTAACGGCGGGATGAAACCTCGTCATGCAGACCTGCTGGCGGCCGATGTCGATCGTGAAACGCTGCTCAAGTATCTTGACCGCTTTATGATGTTCTATATCCGTACTGCGGACAAACTGACCCGTACTGCACCGTGGTTAGATAACCTGGAAGGCGGCATCGAGTATCTGAAGTCCGTCATCATCGACGACAAACTGGGCCTGAACCAGCACCTGGAAGAAGAGATGGCCCGTCTGCGTGAAGCGGTGGTGTGTGAGTGGACAGAAACGGTCAATACGCCGTCCGCGCAGGTTCGTTTCAAACACTTTATCAACAGCGATCAACGCGATCCGAATGTTCAGGTTGTCCCTGAGCGCGAACAACATCGTCCGGCTACGCCTTATGAGCGTATTCCGGTGACTCTGGTGGAGGAAAACGCATGAGCCAGTGGAAAAACATCTGCAAAATCGATGACATTCTGCCTGCGACAGGCGTCTGCGCCCTGTTAGGTACTGAGCAGGTTGCTATTTTTCGCCCGTATCACAGCGATCAGGTGTTTGCGATCAGCAATATCGACCCATTCTTTGAGTCCAGCGTACTGTCGCGTGGGTTGATTGCTGAACATCAGGGTGAGCTGTGGGTCGCCAGTCCGCTCAAAAAACAGCGTTTTCGCTTAAGCGACGGTCTGTGCATGGAAGACGAACAGTTCTCCGTGAAACATTACGAAGCCCGAGTGAAAGACGGCATGGTGCAACTGCGCGGTTAACTTATTTTTGGGAGGCGCAACGCCTCCCTTTTTTGACGTATTTGTAGGTCTTTTATTGGTAGGCCTGATAAGCGTAGCGCCATCAGGCAATTGCCGGATGGCGGCATAAATGCCTTATCCGGCCTACGGTTACGATTTCTTTTTATTTTTGTACTTCAAGGATAATCAACACATGTTCACAGACACTATTAATAAGTGTGCGGCTAACGCTGCGCGCATCGCACGCCTGTCGGCAAATAATCCACTCGGATTCTGGGTCAGCTCAGCAATGGCAGGGGCCTACGTTGGGCTCGGCATCATTCTTATTTTTACTCTCGGTAATTTACTCGATCCATCCGTACGCCCTCTGGTAATGGGTGCAACCTTTGGTATTGCCTTAACGCTGGTGATTATCGCCGGTTCAGAACTGTTCACCGGTCACACGATGTTTCTCACGCTCGGCGTTAAAGCGGGCACCATCAGCCACGGTCAAATGTGGGCGATTCTGCCACAAACCTGGCTCGGCAACCTCGTGGGCTCTGTGTTTGTCGCTCTGCTATACAGTTGGGGCGGTGGCAGTCTGTTGCCGGTCGATACCAGCATCGTGCATACGGTCGCGCTGGCGAAAACTACCGCACCTGCAACAGTACTGTTCTTTAAAGGCGCCCTGTGTAACTGGTTGGTTTGCCTGGCAATCTGGATGGCAATCCGCACCGAAGGCGCGGCGAAGTTCCTTGCCATCTGGTGGTGTCTGCTGGCGTTTATCGCGTCCGGTTATGAACACTCCGTAGCCAATATGACGCTGTTTGCCCTTTCCTGGTTCGGCCACCACAGCGAGGCCTATACCCTGTCCGGAATTGGTCATAACCTTCTGTGGGTGACACTAGGTAATACTTTGTCCGGTGTCGTATTCATGGGATTGGGTTATTGGTATGCTACGCCAAAATCGGAGCGTCCGGCTCCGGCAAAAATCAATCAGCCAGAGGCTGCTGCCAATAATTAAGGGGTAATGTCGTGGATCATTTGCCTATATTTTGTCAACTACGTGACCGCGACTGCTTGATCGTCGGCGGTGGTGATGTCGCAGAACGCAAAGCGCGGTTACTGCTGGAAGCTGGCGCCCGTTTAACGGTTAATGCGCTGGCGTTTATTCCGCAGTTCACCGTATGGGCAGATGAAGGCATGCTGACGCTGGTTGAGGGGCCATTCGATGAAGCCCTGCTCGACTCTTGCTGGCTGGCTATCGCCGCTACTGATGACGATGCCGTTAACCAAAGCGTCAGCACCGCCGCAGAATCACGTCGTATCTTCTGCAACGTGGTCGATGCGCCAAAAGCGGCCAGTTTTATCATGCCCTCCATTATCGACCGCTCTCCGCTGATGGTGGCGGTCTCCTCAGGCGGTACATCCCCTGTTCTTGCCCGCCTGCTGCGTGAAAGACTCGAATCCGTGCTGCCGCAGCATCTGGGCCAGGTCGCACAATATGCCGGGCAACTGCGCTCCCGCGTGAAAAAACAGTTCGCCAGCATGGGTGAACGTCGCCGCTTCTGGGAAAAATTGTTTGTTAATGACCGCCTGGCGCAGTCACTGGCGAACAACGACCAGCAAGCCGTAGAGGAAACCACCGAGCAATTGCTCAGCGAACCGCTGGATCACCGGGGTGAAGTGGTATTGGTAGGTGCCGGTCCTGGTGATGCCGGGCTGCTGACTCTGAAAGGGCTACAGCAGATCCAGCAAGCTGATGTTGTGGTGTATGACCGTCTGGTTTCTGACGATATCATGAACCTCGTACGTCGCGACGCAGACCGGGTGTTCGTAGGAAAACGTGCGGGCTATCACTGCGTACCGCAGGAAGAGATCAACCAGATCCTGCTGCGTGAAGCGCAACAAGGTAAACGCGTAGTGCGACTGAAAGGCGGTGACCCGTTCATCTTCGGACGTGGTGGTGAAGAGCTGGAAACCCTGTGTCATGCCGGTATTCCATTCTCTGTCGTACCAGGCATTACCGCGGCTTCTGGTTGTTCTGCTTACTCCGGTATCCCACTGACCCATCGCGATTATGCGCAGAGCGTACGCCTGGTCACCGGGCACCTGAAAACAGGCGGTGAACTGGACTGGGAGAACCTGGCGGCAGAGAAACAAACGTTGGTGTTCTACATGGGACTGAATCAGGCGGCAACGATTCAGGAAAAACTCATCGAGTTTGGAATGCAAGCCGATATGCCGGTTGCCCTGGTCGAGAATGGTACTGCCGTAACACAGCGCGTCGTCAGCGGTGTGCTGACACAGCTCGGTGAACTGGCGAAACAGGTTGAAAGCCCGGCGCTGATTATCGTGGGCCGTGTTGTGGGATTACGCGATAAGCTGAACTGGTTCTCGAACCATTGATTCACAACAGATTCAGCGAAATAACCAACCGTATACCGTTCTGAAATCGTTCCGCTAATTAACATAAACGGCAGCCCTGGAATCTCTTTCCTGGCTGCCGTTTTTATTTCCCACCTGTTTTTTAAAACATATTTCCTTGTCTTTGGGTAGTCCTTATCTGGACTACCTCCCTGTTCCATTACTTGATATTTTCACCGGCGGAAAATGGATTTTTTCCATTTTTTTCATATATATAAATAGTTATATCTACAAGGATTTCGTTATGCTTAAGATTGCAAAAATTGCCGTTGTGGCAGGGATTCTGGCCACGCTGACCGCTTGTACGGGTCATGTTGAAAACCGTAATAAAACCTGCTCGTATGATTACCTGCTGCACCCGGCAATCTCGATTTCTAAAATGATTGGCGGTTGCGGCGCAGCGGCTGAATAATCAATAAATCTCTTTGCGCAGATACAAAAAAACCGGGAAATTCCCGGTTTTTTCGGCAACGCAGAAAGCATTACGGCTTGGCAACAAAGCCAATAGCTTCATACACAGCTTTCAGCGTAACAGAGGCACGCGCACTGGCTTTTTCCGCACCCTCTTTCATCACTTTCTGCAGGAAGGCTTCATCGTTACGGAAACGGTGATAGCGCTCCTGGAGTTCGGTCAGCATGCCGGAGACGGCTTCTGCGACTTCCCCCTTCAGATGACCATACATTTTGCCTTCAAAGTGCTGTTCCAGCTCAGAAATGCTCTGGCCAGTAACGGCAGAGAGAATATCCAGCAGGTTGGATACGCCAGCTTTGTTCTGCAAATCGTAACGCACAACCGGCGGCTCATCAGAGTCGGTCATTGCACGTTTGATTTTCTTAACCACTGATTTTGGATCTTCCAGCAGGCCGATCACGTTATTGCGGTTGTCATCCGACTTGGACATTTTCTTCGTCGGTTCAAGCAGCGACATGACGCGCGCACCGGATTTCGGAATAAACGGCTCAGGCACTTTAAAGATATCGCCGTACAGGGCGTTAAAGCGCTGGGCGATATCGCGGCTCAGTTCCAGATGCTGTTTCTGATCTTCACCAACTGGTACCTGGTTGGTCTGATACAACAGAATATCCGCCGCCATCAGCACCGGGTAATCAAACAACCCGGCGTTGATGTTCTCTGCATAACGTGCGGATTTATCTTTGAACTGGGTCATACGGCTCAGTTCACCGAAATAGGTGTAGCAGTTCAGTGCCCAGCCTAACTGTGCATGTTCCGGCACGTGCGACTGGACGAAGATGGTGCTTTTTTCAGGATCGATACCACACGCCAGGTACAGCGCCAACGTATCCAGAGTTGCTTTACGCAGTTGCTGGGCATCCTGACGAACGGTGATAGCATGTTGGTCAACGATGCAATAGATGCAATGGTAGTCATCCTGCATGCTCACCCACTGACGCAGCGCACCCATATAGTTGCCAATGGTCAATTCACCTGAGGGCTGTGCGCCACTAAAAACGATGGGCTTAGTCATTTTCTGATTCCTGATTTTCGCTATGCGGAAGCCCGAGAGCGGGCAGTAGTTCATTAATACGGTCGTAAATAACGTCGGGCTGGCTCAGCGCAATTGACTCACCGTAGTTGTAGCCATAGGTCAGGCCAACGGATGGGCAGCCAGCAGCTTTTGCCGCCTGAATGTCATTACGAGAATCCCCAACAAAGAGCATTTGCTCAGGCTTGATGCCAAGCTTGCTTGCCACCAATAGCAGCGGGTCCGGATGCGGTTTTTTGTTCTGTACATCATCGCCACCGATGACCACGCTAAAGTATTTGGCAATATCCAGCGCATCAAGTAACGGCGCGACAAACGGGGTCGGTTTATTGGTCACCAGACCCAGCGGCAATCCGTTGGCATGCAGTGCGCCCAACGTGTCGGCGACATCAGGGAACAGGAACGTCCCCTCTTCGGCGACATCGCCGTAATATCTATCGAACAGCTTGCGCAGAATTCGCACCTGTTCCGCAGCGGGAATATCATCATCAACAGGCGGTTTGCCCATCGTTTTACGTAAGGTCGCACGCTCCTGACGAGACCAGGCAAGCGCACGCTCCATCAACACATCGGCACCATTACCAATCCAGGTAATGACACGCTCTTCACCCGCCACCGGTAGCTCCAGCGCATACAGCGCCATATCGACCGCAGCGGCTAATCCCGGCGCGCTATCAACCAGCGTGCCGTCGAGGTCAAATGCTACGCCCCGAATGTCCTGAAATTTATCCATGACTTACCTTCGCCAGTTCATTGCGCATTTCATCAATGACTTTTTTGTAGTCTGGTTGGTCGAAAATAGCAGAGCCGGCGACAAACATATCCGCACCGGCAGCCGCAATTTCACCAATGTTGTTCACCTTGACGCCGCCATCCACTTCCAGACGAATGTCATAGCCAGACTCATCAATACGACGACGTACTTCGCGCAGCTTATCCAACGTTTGCGGGATAAAGGACTGTCCACCAAAACCTGGGTTAACAGACATCAGCAGGATCACATCCAGCTTATCCATGACATAGTCCAGATAGCTCAGCGGAGTGGCCGGGTTGAACACCAGCCCCGCTTTACAGCCATGCTCTTTGATCAGCTGCAAAGTACGATCGACGTGTTCGGAGGCTTCCGGGTGAAAAGTAATGATGCTGGCACCGGCCGCTGCGAAGTCAGGGACAATACGATCGACCGGCTTCACCATCAGATGAACATCAATCGGAGCGGTGATGCCATATTTACGCAGCGATTTCAGTACCATCGGGCCGATGGTCAGGTTTGGCACGTAGTGGTTGTCCATGACGTCGAAGTGAACGACATCAGCACCCGCGGTCAGCGCTTTCGCGGTGTCCTCACCCAGGCGGGCAAAATCAGCCGACAGAATTGAGGGGGCAATCAAATACTGTTTCATCCGCTTCTCCTTGAGAATTAGTTTTTCGCAGGCGTTGCGACTCCTGGTTTGTATAGCGCCAGCAGTTCGTTCACCTTTTTACGTGTGCCGCCGTTGCTGCTTATACTGCGCCGCACTTTGACCTGAAAATGTTTCGCCGCTCGATACCATTCACGGGTATCCGGCGTGTCATGATTCGAAATTAACACCGGGATCTGCTTACTGACCAGCTTTTCTGCCATCTCGGCCAGATGCGCCTGCTCTTTCGGGCTAAAGCTGTTGGTATGATACGCGGTGAAATTTGCCGTCGCCGAGAGCGGTGCATATGGCGGGTCACAGTAGACCACAGAGTTGGTATCCGCGCGATCCATGCACTCTTCATAGGAGAGGCAATGGAACTCTGCATTTTGCGCTTTTTCGGCAAAATGGTACAACTCGGCTTCCGGGAAGTAGGGTTTTTTATAACGACCAAAGGGAACGTTAAACTCACCGCGCAGGTTATAACGGCATAACCCGTTATAGCCAAAACGGTTGAGATATAAGAACAGCACTGCACGTCGGAACGGGTCCTGGCAGGCATTAAATTCTTCCCGGAACTGGTAGTACACCTCAGCCTGATTCGTTTCAGGCATAAACAGCTCACGTGAAGCCTGCACATACTCATCGGTACGCGTCTTCACGATGTTATAGAGACTGATAAGGTCGCTGTTGATATCGGCAAGAATATAACGAGAAAAGTCGGTGTTGAGAAACACCGACCCGGCACCCACGAAGGGTTCAATCAGGCACTCACCCTGAGGTAAATGCCGTTTGATATCATCAAGCAGGGGGTATTTCCCCCCTGCCCATTTCAAAAAAGCGCGATTTTTTTTCATGCTGACTAACTAATTACACCTTCTCCGGCTGTGGAGAAAGCTCCGACAGCATCCTGCGCTTTAGTCTTTGTCCCGCAATTGGGCGAAACAGCAAACCATTGCAGAACATATCCTATCTTACTTCAAATCGGCCTGAACCTGGTGCAGCGGTTTTGCCCACGGGTTTTTCGCCTGAATGTCGGCGGGTAACGTAGACACTGCACGTTTCGCATCTTCTTTAGACGCATACACGCCCGTCACCAGAACATACCACGGTTGACCGTTACGCGTCGTCTGGTACACCACGTAGTTCTTCAGGTTCTCTTTCTTCGCCCAACCATTCAGGTTGTCGTAGTTAGAGGAACTGCTGAGCTGCAGCGTGTAGTGACTGGATGGCGCTGATTTTAACGCGCCAACGTTCCCTGCACTTTTCGCCCCACCCGCAACCGGTGTTGCTGTCGTTGGTGCAGGTGTTGCTGTCTGCTGAGCTGGCGCGGCGCTTGCCGTTGCTTTTGTCTCAGTTGACGCTTTTGGTGTCGCGGTTACCACTGGCGCTTTCGTTGTTGTCGTCGGCGCGGTCGCGGTCACAGTCGGTTTCGCCTGAGCGACAGGTTTTGGCTCTGCCGGCGTCGCTTTTACCGTGGTCTGCGGCTTGCTCTTCGGCTCAATAACAGCCTGTTTGCGTTCCTGATGCGCAGTTGCAGTACGTTCTGCTGGCTCAGTCTTCGCCGTCTGACGCCCTGCATTGCCATTGCGAACAGGTGCTACGGTAGCGGGTTCAGTTGGCAGCGTAGAGTTGACGACGACGTTGTTAACCTGTGCCTCACCTTGCGGCTGTGTCAGCGCATTGTTCAGATCGCCCTGAACTTCAACGCGCTGCTGACCTTCTGCTGTTGCAGGTGCCTGGCCTTGAGTTGGGGTAGAGGAAATCGGCGGCAGAGAAACATCCTGCTGCGTATTGCCAGCGGTCTGCTCAGCACCCGTCGCAGGCATTGTGGTGTTCGTCTGTTCCGTCGCATTGCTGCCAGAAAGATCGATGCTCTTCTCACCAGACGCAGCCTGCTCACTGGAAGAGGAAGATGAGGGGGCCTTCAGTGCGGAACCGATACCGACAATCAGCAGTAGCAGCACCAGAACACCCACACCCATCATAATGTACTGACGGGAGGCTGGTTTACTGACCGCTTTTTTACGCTTGCGTGGGCGACGTTCTACACGTTCTTCATCCACAGCATCGTCATCAGATTCATAGTCTTCTTCAATGTCCTGCTCTTCATCACGCTCTTTACGTGCCCGCGCAGGACGGCGATCGTCGGCATCCAGATCAACATCATCAAAATTGATTTGCGGCTCATTATCGCGTTCAGACGATTGACGAGAACGACCAGTACGACGATCGCTGGGATCGGGTTTCAGCTCGTCTTCTGGTTTGAATTCATCCATTTAACACCCCACTCAAAGGTTAATGCTTACGACTTTGCATATAACCTGAAGCTAAAAGACTTACGCTTTACAACGCAAGCCTGACCTTTCTTGTTGTTACGCCTGCTGGCAATCAGCAATCGCGTTAAGAACCACCTCGTGCGACACTCCGCCGCGCACTTCACTCTTCCCTATTGCCTGCGGAAGCACTAAACGAATCTCTCCCGCCAACACTTTTTTATCTCGCAGCATGTGCGGCAAATAAGCCTGTGTAGGCATTTCACGCGGCCCATTCACCGGTAAACCTGCGCGCTGCAACAGCGTAATAATGCGCTGCGTTTCAGCGGAGGTAAACTGGCCCAAACGTTCTGACGTGCGGGCAGCCATTACCATACCTGCTGCGACGGCTTCGCCATGTAACCAATTGCCATAACCCATTTCAGCTTCGATAGCATGGCCAAACGTGTGTCCCAGATTCAGTAAAGCACGTAAGCCCATTTCGCGCTCGTCCGCGGCGACAACTTCTGCTTTCAGCTCACAACAACGGCGAATACAGTACGCCATTGCCGGACCATCCAGGCGTAATAATGCGTCCAGATTCTCTTCCAGCCAGCTGAAAAATTCACCGTCAAGGATGATGCCGTATTTGATCACTTCCGCCAGGCCCGATGCCAATTCACGCGCAGGAAGCGTTTTCAGACAGTCGAGATCCACCACCACGGAAGCCGGTTGGTAAAACGCGCCAATCATGTTTTTACCGAGGGGATGGTTTACGGCAGTTTTACCGCCTACGGAGGAGTCAACCTGTGACAACAGCGTTGTCGGGACTTGAATAAAACGCACACCACGCTGATAGCTGGCTGCTGCAAAACCGGTAAGATCGCCAATCACGCCGCCGCCAAGTGCGACCAGCGTGGTATCGCGACCATGCGGTTTTTGCAGTAACGCAGTGAAGACCGTATCCAGAACCGTCAGGCTTTTATACTGCTCGCCATCGGGAAGGATAACGCTATCAACGTTAACACCCGCCTGTTCAAGTACGCCGCGAACCTTATCGAGATAAAGGGGAGCCAGGGTTTCGTTGGTTACCAACATAACCTGATCGCCCGATTTCAGCGGTAAGAATGAAGCTGGCTCATTAAACAAACCAGCCGCGATGGTGATAGGGTAACTACGTTCCCCGAGAGTGACTGTAATCCTCTCCATTACGCGACATCCACCTTAGTTACTTGTACCCGCAGACGAGTGTGTATTCAGCCAGAATTAGTTGCTTTCCAACATATGAATAATCTGGTTTGCTACGACTTTCGCGCTCTGATCGTCGGTGCGAATGGTCACGTCGGCAATCTCTTCATACAGAGGGTTGCGTTCGTCAGCCAATGCTTCCAGAACTTCACGCGGCGGCGATTCTACCTGCAGCAGCGGGCGTTTCTTGTCACGTTGAGTACGTGCAAGTTGTTTTTCAATTGTCGTTTCAAGATAGACCACGACGCCACGCGCGGAAAGACGGTTACGTGTTTCACGTGATTTTACAGAGCCACCGCCAGTTGCCAGCACAATACCCTGTTTTTCCGTCAACTCGTTGATGACTTTTTCTTCGCGATCACGGAAGCCGTCTTCACCTTCTACATCGAAGACCCAGCCCACATCAGCTCCGGTTCGTTTCTCAATCTCTTGATCAGAATCGTAAAATTCCATATTGAGTTGTTGAGCTAACTGGCGCCCAATAGTGCTTTTTCCGGCACCCATAGGCCCAACCAGAAAGATATTGCGTTTCTCTGCCATTTTTTCGGTACTACTAAGACTATTCGTTAATGGTAAACCCGCTTCGCAGACACCCAGCGCAGCAGGACATGAACTGAAACCTCATAAGATATTGCGAGAGTCAGACTGAAAATTATCTCAATACTCAAGCGGGTTTGGCAACTGAATAAATCACCAAACCTTACGCATTTCTGGTCGTGGCAGGCATGCTACCCTGCAAACATCTGACCTGACGACGTGTCGTGTAGCCAAATGACGCCAAATAAGCCTATGACACACCACCGGAAAGGCGAAGCGTATTCACTGCTGCATAAGTAAAGAAAAGTCCCGACACTCAAATCGGTACTCCTTGTATGCTAAATACACCCGCACGTCAAATCCCTGAAACGTGTTCAGCGCAAAAACAACGGGTTTTCATGCATAAGTTATTCTGTTGGGACCAGTCTGGGCGTGATAAAAACCACTAACTCACGCCGCTCATCTTCTTTACCATCATGACGAAAAAAATGGCCGAGCAACGGAATGTCGCCGAGTAACGGCACACTGTCAGCTGCTGATTTATTTTTATGTGAAAAAATCCCGCCCAACGCGATCGTTTCACCGCTCTTAACCTCCACCAGGGTTTCAATTTCCTGCTTATCAATGGCCAGCACTTCGCCATCCGCTTGCTGCAGCACCTGTCCGGGAACATTCTGGCTAATATGCAGTTTCAGTCTGATCCGCCCTTTCTGCAGCACGGTTGGCGTTACTTCCATCCCCAGCACCGCTTCTTTAAATTCGACGGACGTTGCGCCGCTTTCACCGCTGGAGACCTGATACGGGATTTCACTGCCCTGCTTAATACTGGCAGGTTGCAGATGAGAAGCCAGTAATCGAGGACTGGCAATAATATCGAGCTGCTGTTTTTGCTCCAGTGCAGACAACTCAAGCTCCAGCAAACGACCATTAATGCGGCCAATATTAAATCCCACCCGCGATGTTGCAGTAGACACGGAAAGATCGCTGGTCAGCGTGATGACATTCCCCACCGCCCCTGGCTGCTGCGCATCTGCCAGCGACCACTTCACCCCCAGCTCACGCAAACTTTTTTCATTAATCGTGACGATGTGCGCCGCCAGTTCGACCTGCTCAACGGGCAAGTCCATTTGCGCCACCCACTGTTCCAGTATGTTTAGCGCAACAGGGTTGTCTCGCAGCAGTAGGCGGTTGGTACGTTTATCGACCGTTATACTTCCTTTAGCACTCAGCAGTTTTTCACCGGCTTTTGCCAGCTCAGTGGCATCCGCGTATTGCAAAATTATGCTGCGATGTTCCAGCGGCAAACCGGCCTGAATCCGCGCTTGTTCACTCTCCTGGCGGGCTGCATTTTCGTTTTGCCAGCGTACAGTATGCACATGCAGGATGTTTCCCTCCTGGCGTAACACCAGTCCGGCGCTTTTGACCACCGTCTGCAATGCCTGTTTCCACGGCACATCCGTCAGATGCAATGACAGCACGCCACTGACATCCGGTGACACCACCAGATTTTTCTTCTCCTGCACCGCCAGCGCCTGCAGCACCTGGACAACGGGAACATCATCCACCACCAGCGTCACGTTTTGTGCCTTCCCGGCCAGCACGCTGGGTATTACGGTCATCAGCACGATGACTATCCACCGCTTCATTCGCCTCTCCTTGTCGTTGCCACTGCCACTGTGATGGCTCACAATCGCTCCCTGTGTCGATAGTTACGCTTTGGGCTGTCACCTGAGATACCCTCCAGATGTTATTCAAAACATCTCGCTGCTCGACCCTCCACCATTTGTGTTGACCATCCCGAATAAAACCAATTGAGCGTCCTCCCTGGATCACCGCCCCCTGATAACGCCATGCCGACAACTCAGCCATCCGGCAGTGATCCTCTGGCGGCTGAAAGGGATTGCGCATGCCGGTCAGCAGCAGCACGCTAAAACATGCGAACAGCCAGCGCTTAGTCATCATTCCGACGCTCCAGCTGTATCGTCAACAACACATCAGCATCTTCTGCACGAAGAGAAAACTGACTCGTACTCATCCCCTGTTCCGCCAGTTGGGCAAACACCTGTGGGACCGCATCCCACGCAGTTTTCAGCGCCAGTTCACCTCCCCGTACGGAGGGCTGCCAGTGGATCAGACGTGTAAGAGAGGTTTGATATAGCAATGGGGAAAAAGGAACTGGCCTCGCTTCAGTGGGGGAAAAGGGTTTCCCAACCGATGACGCCAACAGATACAAATTGCGCCATTGATCTTGAATCGCCACGCGTTGGCGGACTAATGCTGCCTGCTGCGCCTTCCGTTGCTGCTCTGCAGGATAAAGGCACAGCAGCGCAGCCGTGATCAGGACCAACATCCAGCCGCCCCAGCACAACAGTCGAAACCGCGGCGTCTGTGCTAACCAGCCATCACAAAGCGCCTGCATGCATAACGCTCCGTATCAGACGATAGTGAAACTGCCAGCGTCCCTGCGAATCTTGTCGCGTTTCCCCTGAGCTTGCCAATTGAAACCCGGGGTGTTTGCGTAGTTGCGTCTCCAGTCTCTGCAGTGCGGTAATGTTCAGCGTCAGCCCTGTCAGCGTCAGCGTATCCTGCTGCCAGGTCATTCCTGTTAACCACGCCTGTTCTGGCAGCAACTCCGCCACCCCTTGTAAAACAGACTGCCAGCTTCGCATCTGTTCACGCCGTTTTTCTTTTTGTTGCGCCTGCTGCCATTGTTGTTGTCGCTGTTGCAGGTGCGGTTTGAGCGCTATCAGAGCTTCAGCCCGCGTTTTTTCGGCATCTGCCAACAGTAATTCGACCCGATTATCTACGCGAGAAAGCGCGTAATAACCCAATGCGATACCCACAATAGCCAGTAAAGATCCACTCAATAACACTCCCCACCATTGCAGACAGGCATACCGCCGCGACTGACGCCAGGGCAAAAGATTGATGGTCGCCGTCATCAGTACACTCCTCCCATCGCCAGCCCAAGCGCAACGGCAAAGTTGTGGCTTTCTGTAGGAATCGGTGGCTGGCGGACGGACACCGCATTTAAGGGATCAAAGCCACCGGCTTCACATAGCGCAATATCCGCAGGGTAAAGAGATAATGCCGCGGCAAGCGCGCCGATATCGTCAATTTCCCCCGTCGATTTACTTCCCCATGCCGTGCGGCTCGCCCAGAGCCATTGGGTATCATCGCGCCATGCCAGACATGATTGATGCACGGGTAAATAAGGCATTAATCGCTGCAAGGCGCTGGCATCCGGCGTAATGGCCGTAACCTGTACCTTCAGGGGATGCATCAGTGTCAGGAGTGCCGATATTTCTTTGCTTTGTGCCGCAGTCACGTTGAATGCCGGGTTTAGTGTGTCTTCGCTATAATCAAACTGCAGCGCATCCGGCTCCATATCCAGTTCACGAGCCATCGCCCCAGACAACCATGCCGTTTGCTCTGGTTCGCGCAGGATCATTGCCGGACGGGGTAACTTTTTTTGTAACGTCCTGTTGGCAGGAAAAGAAAGGTGAATATGGTGCCTGTGCGGTAGCTCACGGCTCCACGGCAGGAGCACCGCAGCGAGCTGTTCCGGCTCACGAATGTGGCCATCGACGACAACCTGATGTGCCAGCGGCATACGCCACCAGCGTTGTAGGACCCAACCGGACGCGTCACGAACGATAGCGACAGCCAACACGTCATGTTGCTGAATATGCAGACCAATTTTCCATATACGAAAAGCCATTGCTGATGATCTCCTTATCACCCGTTCCTTCAACGGGTATATCAATGCGTCTGGCTTGCCTTTATACTACCGCGCGTTTGTTTATAAACTGCCCAAATGCCACTAAATGGGAAATCTCCAGTGAAGTTCGTAAAGTATTTATTAATCCTTGCAGTATGTTGCATCCTGCTGGGAGCAGGCTCGATCTATGGCCTCTATCGCTATATCGAGCCACAATTACCTGACGTTGCGACGCTAAAAGATGTGCGTCTGCAGATCCCTATGCAGGTTTACAGCGCTGACGGCGAACTCATCGCGCAATATGGCGAGAAACGTCGAATTCCGGTCACGCTGGATCAAATGCCGCCGGTAATGGTTAAAGCCTTTATCGCTACAGAAGACAGCCGCTTCTATGAGCACCACGGGGTGGACCCGGTGGGGATCTTCCGTGCGGCCAGCGTCGCGTTGTTCTCCGGCCATGCCTCACAAGGCGCAAGTACCATTACCCAGCAGTTGGCAAGAAACTTCTTCCTGAGTCCGGAACGTACGCTGATGCGTAAGATTAAAGAAGTGTTCCTGGCTATCCGTATTGAGCAATTGCTGAGTAAAGACGAGATCCTCGAGCTTTATCTGAACAAGATCTATCTGGGGTATCGCGCCTATGGCGTGGGTGCTGCCGCGCAGGTCTATTTCGGGAAGACCGTTGATCAACTCAGCTTAAGTGAAATCGCGGTAATCGCCGGTCTGCCAAAAGCGCCATCGACCTTCAACCCGCTCTATTCGATGGACCGGGCAACTGCGCGCCGTAACGTTGTACTATCGCGTATGTTGAGCGAAAACTACATCACTCAGGCCCAATACGATCAGGCGCGTAGTGAAGCGATCGATGCCAACTATCACGCGCCGGAAATCGCTTTCTCAGCCCCTTATCTGTCTGAAATGGTGCGTCAGGAGATGTATAACCGTTATGGTGAAAAAGCCTATGAAGACGGGTATCGCATCACCACTACCATTACGCGCAAAGTCCAGCAGGCCGCCCAGCAGGCGGTACGTAACAATGTCATGGATTACGACATGCGCCACGGCTACCGCGGCCCATCAAATGTCCTGTGGAAAGTCGGTGAAGCCAGTTGGGATAGCAAGAAAATCACCGATACGCTGAAAGCGCTACCGACCTATGGCCCACTGCTGCCCGCGGTTGTCACCAGCGCCAACCCACAGGAAGCGACCGCTGCGTTGGCGGATGGAACCTCGGTCTCATTACGTATGGAAGGTATGCGCTGGGCGCGTCCTTATCGTTCCGATACACAGCAAGGCCCGACGCCACGTAAAGTAACCGATGTGGTTCAGGCCGGTCAGCAAATCTGGGTACGCCAGGTTGGCGACGCCTGGTGGCTGGCACAAGTGCCGGATGTTAACTCCGCACTGGTTTCGATTAACCCGCAAAACGGCGCAGTGCTGGCACTGGTGGGTGGTTTTGATTTCAACCAGAGCAAATTTAACCGTGCGACCCAGGCATTACGCCAGGTGGGTTCGAACATCAAACCCTTCCTCTATACCGCCGCGATGGATAAAGGCCTGACGCTAGCAAGTATGTTGAATGACGTACCAATATCCCGTTGGGATGCCGGTGCAGGTTCTGACTGGCAGCCGAAAAACTCACCGCCGCAATATGCTGGCCCTATCCGCTTACGTCAGGGGCTGGGTCAGTCGAAAAACGTGGTGATGGTTCGTGCCATGCGCGCAATGGGTGTGGATTACGCGGCAGAGTATCTGCAACGTTTCGGCTTCCCGGCACAGAACATTGTGCATACTGAATCACTGGCGCTGGGTTCAGCCTCGTTCACTCCGCTGCAGGTTGCTCGCGGTTACGCGGTAATGGCGAACGGTGGATTCCTGGTCGACCCGTATTTCATCAGTAAGATTGAAAGCGATATGGGTGGCGTTATCTTTGAGGCGAAGCCAAAAATTGCCTGCCCGGAATGTGATATCCCGGTAATTTATGGCGATACGCAGAAGTCTAATGTACTGGAAAACAGTAACGTCGAAGATGTTGCGGTATCCCAGGAACAACAAAATGCCGCCGTGCCCATGCCACAGCTGGAACAAGCTAACCAGGCGCTGGTCGCACAAAGCGGAACGCAAGAATACGCACCACACGTCATCAACACGCCGCTGGCCTTCCTGATCAAGAGCGCGTTGAACACCAATATCTTTGGTGAACCAGGCTGGATGGGAACCGGCTGGCGTGCAGGACGTGATTTACAGCGCCATGACATCGGCGGGAAAACCGGGACCACCAACAGCTCGAAAGATGCATGGTTCTCCGGCTATGGCCCAGGAGTAGTGACCTCGGTATGGATCGGGTTTGATGATCATCGTCGCGATCTCGGACATACGACGGCATCCGGCGCGATCAAAGACCAAATCTCCGGCTACGAGGGCGGTGCGAAGAGTGCACAACCTGCGTGGGACGCCTACATGAAGAGTGTATTAGAAGGTGTTCCTGAGCAGCCGCTGACGCCACCACCGGGTATCGTTACAGTCAATATCGATCGTAGCACCGGCCAACTGGCGAACGGTGGTAACAGCCGTGCGGAGTATTTCATTGAAGGTACTCAGCCAACGCAACAGGCGGTACATGAGGTGGGGACAACCATTATCGATAATGGTGAGACGCACGAGTTGTTCTAATCTTTTGCCGGATGACGTTTCGCTTATCCGGCCTACATTTTCGGCGCAATCATTTGATATTGCTGGATGTTGTAGGTCGGATAAGGCGTCAGCCGACATTCGGCAACATAAACTACAATCGCCCTTGCCCTTTCAGCCATTCACGAACCAGGAACAGCGCGCTGACATTACGCGCTTCGTGGAAGTCAGGGTCTTCTAACAGATCCATCAAATGCGCCAGCGGCCAGCGCACCTGTGGCAATGGCTCAGGCTCATCACCTTCCAGCGACTCAGGATAAAGATCCTCTGCGACCACAATATTCATCTTGCTGGAGAAATAGGAAGGCGCCATGCTGAGTTTTTTCAAAAACGTCAGGTCCTTCGCACCGTATCCTACTTCTTCTTTCAGTTCCCGGTTAGCCGCTTCAAACACGCTTTCACCCGGATCGATTAACCCTTTGGAAAAACCAAGCTCGTAGGATTCGGTTCCGACCGCATATTCGCGAATGAGGATCAGGTGGTCATCCACAATCGGCACAATCATTACCGCTTCGCGCGTGGATGGGCGCATACGCTCATAAACACGACGTACGCCGTTGCTGAACTCAAGGTCCACGCTTTCGACTTTAAAGAGTCGGGATTGTGCGACGGTTTCCACTTTCAAAATCGTGGGTTTTTGTAATGATTTGCTCATCATGAGGATCTTTGCTGTGAAATCTGGGGTTATTGTGCGATATACAGCACGGTTTCGGCAATGTGAATTGCCGTTTATTTACATTTATGTAACGTACTAAAAGTTAATCCCTATTTCAAATTAAAAGTCAATAGGTTGAAATAACTCCAGGAATTTGCTGATATTCCGTTTTTGGTGATTTTGCTATTATTCGCATTTATTGGGCTGTACTTAAAGATGCTCAAGTTCAACTCCACACTTGCCGATAGCCAACCACAGAATCACGAATATTGAACAGGGTGCGACTGACCACGCCTGACAGACTAAGTAAGATGGGGAAAGCATGAGCACCATTCTGATTTTTTTAGCTGCTTTGCTGGCCTGCTCATTGCTTGCAGGGTGGCGATTCAGATCAAAATTCAGACAACAAAAATTACCGTTGAGCAACGTCTTCTCTGACGCCTCTAAGCGTAAACTAACACCCGAAGAACGTGGTGCGGTCGAAAACTATCTCGAAAACCTCAGTCAAATTCAGCAGGTGCCTGGCCCAACAGGTGCCAGTTCGGCACCGGTATCGTTAACCCTGAATGCCCAAAGTAATAGCGTCATCGTACTGACGCATTCAATTACGCGCTATGGCATCACCACCGACGATCCGAACAAATGGCGCTACTATCTCGACTCCGTCGAAGTACATTTGCCTCCCTTCTGGGAACAATACATCAATGATGAAAACAGCGTTGAGCTGATCCACACCAATACGCTGCCGCTGGTTATCTCGTTGAACGGTCACACGCTGAAAGAGTATATGCAGGAAGCGCGTGGCTATGCGCTACAGCATACCGCGTCTACTCAGGCGTCCATACGCGGTGAAGAAAGCGAGCAGATTGAACTGCTGAATATTCGCCAGGAAACGCATGAAGAGTATGCGCTCAGCCGCCCGTCGGGATTGCGCGAAGCGTTACTGATTGCCGCATCATTCCTGCTGTTCTTTTTCTGTTTAATCATGCCAGACACGTTCGTACCGTGGACCGCCGGTGGCGCAGTGTTGCTGCTGGCTGCGGGTCTGTGGGGCCTGTTTGCACCACCGTCTAAAACGGCCTTACGAGAAATCCACTGTCTGCGTGGCACTCCACGTCGCTGGGGGCTGTTTGGTGAAAACGATCAGGAGCAAATTAATAATATCTCCCTGGGTATTATTGACCTGATTTATCCACCACACTGGCAGCCTTACATTGCACAGGACCTTGGCCAGCAAACGGATATTGATATCTATCTGGATCGCCATGTTGTCCGCCAGGGGCGTTTTTTATCGTTGCATGACGAGGTGAAAAACTTCCCGTTGCAGCACTGGCTACGCAGCGCCGTCATTGCCAGCGGTTCGTTGCTGGTATTGCTAATGCTGCTGTTTTGGGTCCCGTTGGATATGCCGATTAAACTTACGCTTTCCTGGATGAAAGGGGCGCAAACTATTGAGGCCACCAGCGTTAAGCAACTGGAAAAGGCAGGCGTACGCGTGGGCGATACGCTGCATCTGAGTGGCACGGGGATGTGTAACATCCATACTCAGGGGAGCTGGAACGCACAACCTGCGACACCTTTTATGCCATTTGATTGTTCGCAGATTATCTGGAATGACGCGCGCGCCCTGCCGCTGCCCGAGTCCGACCTGGTCAATAAGGCAACCGCGCTGACCCAAAGTGTTAACCGCCAACTGCACCCCAAACCCGACGATGACTCTCGCGTCAGCTCATCGTTACGCTCAGCCATTCAGAAGTCCGGCATGGTGTTGCTGGATGATTTTGGCGATATTGTCCTGAAAACCGCCGATCTATGTGCCGCCGAAGATGAATGCGTACGCCTGAAAAATGCCCTGGTTAACCTGGGTAACAGTAAGGACTGGAACGCTCTCGTTAAGCGAGCAAACGCCGGGAAACTGGATGGTGTAAATGTGCTGTTGCGCCCGGTAAGCGCCGAATCACTGGATAACCTGGTGAATACCTCTACGGCACCGTTCATTTCACGCGAGACCGCCCGGGCGGCTCAGGCACTGAATAGCCCTGCCCCCGGTGGTTTCCTGATTATCAGTGACGAAGGCAGCGACCTGGTTGATCAGCCCTGGCCGGCGACCTCGTTGTACGACTATCCGCCACAAGAACAATGGAACGCCTTCCAGCGTCTTGCCCAGATGCTTATGCAAACGCCATTTCGCGCTGAAGGGATTGTCACCAACATCTCGACCGACGCCAACGGTACCCAGCACATTGGCCTGCACCGAATCCCGGATCGTTCAGGTTTATGGCGCTATCTTGGCACCACGTTGCTGATGCTCTCCATGCTGGGATGCGCTATCTACAACAGCGTTCAGGCATTCAGACGTTACCAGCGTCATCGTTCCCGCATCACGGAGATTCAGGAATATTACGAGAGTTGCCTGAATCCAACGCTGATTGAGGCCCCAGAAAGCCTGATTCGATAACACGCCCGCGCGACGGAATATGCTACCCTGTCGCGCATCTTGTTTTCCTCTGGGGAGTTTCCATGCACATAGATATTGCCTGGCAGGACGTCGACACCGTTCTGCTGGATATGGACGGTACGCTGCTCGATCTGGCATTCGATAACTATTTCTGGCAAAAACTGGTGCCGGAAACCTACGGCGCGCAACAGGGTATCTCTCCCCAGGAAGCCCAGGAATTTATCCGTCAGCAGTATCATGCCGTACAGCATACGCTAAACTGGTACTGTCTGGATTACTGGAGCGAACGCCTGGGTCTGGATATATGCGCTATGACAACCGCACAGGGACCACGTGCCGTACTGCGTGAAGATACGGTACCGTTCCTTGATGCCCTGAAAGCCAGCGGCAAACGTCGTATTTTGCTCACCAATGCGCATCCGCATAACCTGGCGGTGAAGCTTCAGCATACCGGTCTGGCTTCACACCTTGATTTATTACTTTCCACCCACACATTTGGTTATCCCAAAGAGGATCAGCGGTTATGGCACGCTGTCGCTGAAGAAACGGGAATGAGTGCAGAGAAGACGTTGTTTATTGATGACAGCGAACCCATTCTCGACGCCGCTGCTCAATTCGGCATTCGTTACTGCCTCGGCGTAACTAACCCCGACTCCGGTACAGCGGAAAAACAGTATGCACGCCATCCGTCACTCAATGACTACCGCCGACTGATCCCCTCACTGATGTGAAGGAGATGCCATGAAAGAGAAGCCCCTTGTCGAAGTCAGGCTGGATAAATGGCTGTGGGCAGCACGCTTTTATAAAACGCGCGCAGTCGCCCGCGAAATGGTTGAAGGCGGTAAGGTGCATTACAACGGGCAGCGCAGCAAGCCGAGTAAGATTGTCGAGCTAAATGCGACCCTCACCCTGCGCCAGGGAAATGACGAACGGACGGTCATTATTAAAGCCATTAGCGAGCAGCGTCGCCCGGCAACTGAAGCCGTTCTGCTGTATGAAGAAACCGCGGAAAGCGTGGAAAAACGCGAAAAAATGGCGCTGGCGCGTAAACTTAACGCGTTAACCATGCCGCATCCGGACAGGCGACCGGACAAAAAAGAGCGCCGCGACCTGTTACGATTTAAACACGGCGACAGCGAGTGACTGTCACCTGCAAGAGAGATGATTATGCCGCAACATGACCAATTACATCGTTATCTGTTTGAAAACTTTGCCGTGCGCGGCGAGCTGGTAACCGTTTCACAAACCCTACAACAGATCCTCGAAAATCATACTTACCCGCAGCCGGTCAAAACCGTGCTGGCGGAGCTGCTGGTTGCCACCAGTCTACTGACCGCGACGCTGAAGTTTGCCGGTGATATCACCGTTCAACTGCAAGGCGACGGTCCGTTGAGCCTGGCGGTCATTAACGGCAACAACAACCAGCAAATGCGCGGAGTGGCTCGTATACAGGGTGATATCCCTGAAGATGCCGATCTGAAAACACTGGTTGGCAACGGCTACCTGGTGATCACCATTACACCGGAAGAAGGCGAACGCTATCAGGGCGTGGTCGGTCTGGAAGGTGACACGCTGGCGGCCTGCCTGGAAGATTACTTCATGCGTTCAGAACAGCTGCCGACGCGTCTGTTTATCCGTACTGGCGACGTCGACGGTAAACCTGCTGCTGGCGGTATGCTGTTGCAGGTCATGCCAGCGCAAAACGCACAGGCAGATGATTTCGATCACCTTGCAGCACTGACAGAAACCATCAAAGCCGAAGAGTTGCTGACGCTGCCAGCCAACGAAGTTCTGTGGCGTTTGTACCACGAAGAAGAAGTCACCCTCTACGATCCGCAGGATGTTGAGTTCAAATGTACCTGTTCGCGCGAACGCTGCGCAGGCGCTCTGAAAACGCTGCCGGATGAAGAAGTTGACAGCATTCTGGCAGAAGAAGGTGAGATCGATATGCACTGCGATTATTGCGGTAGCCACTATCTGTTTAACGCCATGGATATTGCAGAGATCCGCAGCAACGCCTCCCCTGCCGATCCACAGGTGCATTAATCCCCGTTTTGCCGGTGGCGCGCAGCTTTAAGCCCTACGGTAAAACTGTTGTAGGCCGGATACGGCGCTCGCGCCGCCATCCGGCAACAGATTCACTCATTGTAATAAGTCATTGGCAGTCTTTTGCCATTAATGGTGATATCCCGCCAGACTCTGGGGGCCGAATCCAGTTGATGATTCGCCAGCGCCTGCAGCAGTTGCTCTTTATTGAATCCCTCCGGTAGTCGGGCTGTCGCAATCAACATCCATTTGTTCTCCTTAACGCCAAAGACCAGACTCTCCCCATCACCAAAAGCATACAATACTTGCTCGGGCTGCCCATCCGCGTTGAGGTCCTGATCCACCAACACACATGCATCCTGCTCGATACAGGAAGCGATCCGGTAGCGTTGTCCCTGTAAAAACGTCCAAAACGCGTCATCGGGCTTCTTGCTTCCCGGTGCAATCATCACCTTCGGCGCTAACTGCGTTGCCGTCAGCTCATTTACCGGATCGCGATGCCCTCGCAGAATGGCATTTAAATCACGCCTGCGTTTGCTGTCTTTGTTGAACGCATCATCTTTTTGTAATGCTTCCAGTGCGGCGCGACCGGGTTTTCCGCTGTGATCCAACATATACAGACTGACCTGGTCAGCCGTAATTTTCCCGCTGTAGTAGCGCCCCATATGGCTATTGACGCTAATACGCCAGACATCAATGACCGGCGACGTCAGCAGAATCAACAGGCCCAATGTCAGGAGCGAAACGCCAAGAATGACCTTTCCCTGAATATCGAGCGGATTGCCTCCAGCGCGCAAAATACTGACCAGATAACCGAGGGACCACACCAGTAATACAAAGACCACTAATGCGCCATACAAACGCTCAGGCGTCCAGCCATACTGATGAATTCTCAGCCACATTGCCCAACCGGCAATCAGCATATAGAGAGGAGCAACAACCAGTGAAGCGTTAATCAAATATCGTAATGCACCAGGATAAGGTAACGCCTCTTTGTGCGGCTCGCGCACGATGGCCATCAGCAACAGGAAGATCAGCGTCAACGTAGACATTAGACCCGCCGCTGACACGCGCTGTGAGATAGCATCCAGTCCGGTGAAAGGCAGGGTCAGCATAAACATCAGCGCTAACAGTGCAACCAGTGGGAGTAAACCTGTGGCGAGGAACGTCAGCAACTTTTGCACCGCAGCAACCAGGCGCGACTGCGTACGCGCCAGCACCACTGCCAGTGCAGTGATCAGGCCAAGCGCCAGATAGACAAACCAGTCAGTCTCAAAGAAAAGCGTGTTGAAGAAAGTGATTCCGACCAGTTGAAACATTTCACTCCACAGCAGGAGCACCAGCCAGAACAGGCCGTTGGCCACAAAAGCGATCAGCAACGTCAGCGAGTTAAGCCACAGGTAGGTATAAAACTGTGGATAGCGAGCCTGTTCACGACGGGCGTGAAGTTGATATTGAATCCACGGCAAAGCCAGCATCGCCATCAACAATAAGCGCCAACCGTAGGCAAAAAAAATGTCATCCTGTCGCCATCTGTCACTGTCCGCCACACTCCACTTCAGCCACACACTCATCGCCAGCACAACCACGCAGATCAGCGCCATCCAGCACCATAGCGCACGTTGCTTAAATGAGACGACAGTCAGCAAAAGCGCTGAGGAGAGTGCAATCGTTACGGGCATCCCGTAGAACAGCCAGTCACTGTTCTGCGGCGCAAGATACGCCATCAGCAGGTAGCACACACACCCTTGTAGCAGTCCGATAAAGACCATGCCCCAGCGGGTCGTTGGTGAAAGCTCAACACTGTCCATGTCGTTTTCCAGAAAGAAGATAAAATCTAATTATCGCATCAACTTCACAAATATGAGTATTCGTCAGCCCATTTCGGACCTCAGCTGCGCGAGGTGAATCGATATTGTTTATGTTTGAGTTACGTTTATTTCTTACATGAATGCGATTACACTCACAAGATTCCCGCCAAAAACACTCTCCATTAACGTTTTAAGAACATTTTCCACAACAAAAAAGGGTTTCCTGCCATAATATCCGCCTCTTTGTGACAGGAGTCGCAGCGTATTCGGTTATTCGTGGAATTACCGGATGCGTAAATCTATGAGCCTTGTCGCGGTTAGCAATCCCTAAAAAACCTTACTATTCCAGGTAATACATATTGGCTAAGGAGCAGTGAAATGCGTGTGAACAACAGTTTAACCCCGCAAGATCTCAAGGCTTATGGTATCAATGACGTTCAGGATATCGTTTACAATCCAGACTACGACACGCTTTATCAGGAAGAACTTGATCCAAACCTGGAAGGTTATGAGCGTGGCGTGTTAACGAATCTGGGCGCCGTTGCAGTTGATACCGGTATCTTTACCGGGCGTTCGCCAAAGGATAAGTACATTGTCCGTGACGACACCACACGAGACACGCTCTGGTGGTCCGACAAAGGTAAAGGTAAGAACGACAACAAACCACTTTCCCAGGAAACCTGGCAGCATTTGAAAGGGTTAGTCACCCATCAACTCTCCGGCAAACGTCTGTTTATCATTGATGCTTTCTGCGGTGCTAATGCGGATACCCGCCTTTCCGTGCGCTTCATTACTGAAGTCGCCTGGCAGGCACATTTTGTCAAAAATATGTTCATCCGCCCGAGCGACGAAGAACTGGTTGATTTCAAACCTGATTTCATCGTGATGAACGGTGCAAAATGCACTAACCCACAGTGGAAAGAACAAGGTCTGAACTCCGAAAACTTCGTGGCGTTCAACCTGACCGAACGCATTCAGTTAATTGGCGGCACCTGGTACGGCGGCGAGATGAAGAAAGGTATGTTCTCCGTCATGAACTACCTGCTGCCGCTGAAAGGCATTGCATCGATGCACTGCTCAGCAAACGTCGGTGAAAAAGGTGATGTTGCAGTCTTCTTTGGTCTGTCCGGTACCGGTAAAACCACGCTGTCCACCGACCCGAAACGCCGCCTGATTGGCGATGATGAGCATGGCTGGGATGACGACGGCGTGTTTAACTTTGAAGGCGGTTGCTACGCGAAGACCATCAAACTGTCTAAAGATGCTGAGCCGGAAATCTACAACGCGATCCGCCGTGATGCCCTGCTGGAAAACGTCACCGTGCGCGAAGATGGCTCCATCGATTTCGATGATGGTTCCAAAACCGAGAACACCCGCGTTTCCTACCCGATTTATCACATCGACAATATCGTTAAGCCGGTGTCAAAAGCGGGTCATGCAACCAAAGTCATCTTCCTGACCGCCGACGCATTTGGCGTACTGCCACCGGTTTCTCGCCTGACGGCCGATCAAACGCAGTATCACTTCCTGTCTGGCTTTACCGCCAAACTGGCTGGCACCGAGCGTGGCGTTACTGAGCCAACGCCAACCTTCTCTGCCTGTTTCGGCGCAGCATTCCTGTCACTGCACCCAACGCAGTACGCAGAAGTGCTGGTAAAACGCATGCAGGCGGCTGGCGCACAGGCTTATCTGGTTAACACCGGCTGGAACGGCACCGGCAAACGTATCTCAATCAAAGATACCCGTGCCATTATCGATGCCATCCTGAACGGGTCGCTGGATGATGCGGAAACGTTCCGTCTGCCGATGTTTGACCTGGCAATCCCAACCGAACTGCCGGGCGTGGATACACGTATTCTCGATCCGCGTAATACCTACGCATCCCCGGAGCAGTGGCAGGAAAAAGCCAATGCGCTGGCGAAACTGTTTATTGAGAACTTCGAGAAGTACACCGACACGCCTGCGGGCGCCGCGTTAGTCAGCGCCGGTCCGAAGCTGTAACGAAAAGTGCCGGATGGCGGCTTCGTCTTATCCGGCCTACAGCAACTGATAAGCGCAGCAACATCAGGCGGTTAGCGAAATAAAAAGGGAGGCATTTAGCCTCCCTTTTCTACGCGTCTTTCGTTGTCCCCTGCGCACGCGTGAAGGGCACCGGAAGCCAGGCGCGTATCGACAGCCCGCCCCGTTCACTGGTACCAATTTCCAGCATACCGTTATGGTTATCGATAATACGCTGCACAATCGCCAGTCCCAGGCCCGTGCCGCTGGTGCTACGCGCGCTATCGCCGCGTACAAACGGCTGGAACAGGTGTTGACGCTGTTCCGGTTTGATACCCGGCCCGTCATCTTCGACCTGGAACCAGGCGCGATGCGGTTCCATACCGCTGCTGACCTTAATCCAGCCATTACCGTAGCGGGCGGCGTTAACCACCATATTAGCAACCGCGCGTTTGATAGACAGTGGGTGCATCTTCACCTGAATGACGCCAGGACGTAATGCAGTCTCAATTTCACGCTCGTAACCACTTTCTGCCGCGATCACTTCACCTAATACCGAGTTCAGATCGGCCATCTCCATCGGCATCTCCTGACCCGTTCGCAGATAATCGATGAACTGTTCGATAATGGCATTACACTCTTCGATATCCTTGTTGATAGACTCCGCGAGGTATCCATCTTCTTCACCCATCATTTCCGTCGCCAGACGGATACGCGTAAGCGGGGTGCGTAAATCATGGCTCACGCCCGCCATTAGCAGTGTACGGTCATCAGCCAGCTGTTTTACGCCGGCGGCCATATGGTTGAAGGCTCGGGTAACAGAGCGCACCTCAGAGGCGCCATACTCGCGCAGCGGCGGCGGAATAATGCCTTTTCCCACCTGTAACGCCGCATGTTCCAGATCTACCAACGGCCGGTTCTGAATACGGATAAATAGCCACGCGCCACCGATAGCCAGTAGCATGATCGCCAGCGTATAGCGGAACAGCGGTGAGAAGTCACCCTGATGGATTTCAGTGAGCGGCACGCGTACCCAGATATTGGGTGACAGCCAGGTTTTCAGCCAGACGACAGGCGAGCTCTTGTTGACCTCAACACGTACTTCCGTTGGACCACCCAACTGCTGCGCCATCTGATGGCTTAAGAATTCATAGTGTTGCGCCCAACGCAGACCTGCTTCTTCAGCGGCTTCGTTGGAGTAAAGGGAAATACCAAGCTCACGGTAAATTTCCCGACGAAATGCAGGTGGCACGACCAGTTGCGTACCGTCCTCCAGCTGCAGTTTATCAGTCATCAGCATACGGACTTCGTAGGCCAGGACCTTATTAAACTGCTGGAGGCTCGGCAGAATCGCGAAGTTCAGCACCACAAGGTAGGTCGTCACCAGGCTTGCAAACAGCAAGGTGACGATAAGCAATAACGTGCGAGCAAACGAACTTCGTGGCGAGAAGCGCATTCGCCTCATGCTTTAGAACCGTCCGGAACAAAAACGTAGCCCAGACCCCATACGGTCTGAATATAACGAGGATGAGCCGGGTCTTCTTCCACCATACGACGCAGACGAGAAATCTGCACGTCGATGGAACGTTCCATCGCGGAGTACTCACGACCACGCGCCAGGTTCATCAGTTTATCGCGGGACAGCGGTTCACGTGGGTGGCTTACCAACGCTTTCAGCACCGCAAATTCACCGCTGGTGAGCGGCATCGGCTCATCTTCGCGGAACATTTCACGCGTCCCCAGGTTCAGCTTAAACTTACCGAAAGCGATAACGGCTTCTTCCTGAGAAGGCGCGCCCGGCAGTTCGTTCGCCTGACGACGCAACACCGCGCGAATACGCGCCAGCAGTTCACGTGGGTTAAAGGGTTTCGGGATGTAATCGTCAGCACCGATTTCCAGCCCAACGATACGGTCAACCTCTTCGCCCTTCGCCGTCACCATAATGATCGGCATTGGGTTGCTTTGACTGCGCAGGCGGCGGCAAATTGACAGGCCATCTTCCCCTGGCAGCATTAAATCCAGAACCATCAAGTGGAAGGACTCACGGGTCAGCAGACGGTCCATCTGCTCAGCGTTTGCGACGCTTCGAACCTGGAAGCCCTGCTCGGTCAGATAACGTTCCAGAAGCGCACGCAAGCGCATGTCGTCATCGACCACCAGAATCTTATAGTTCTCTTGCATTGTTATTACTCCCAAAGGTTCGCAACAATTAAGTGTATATTCTTAAGAAAGCTCGCGTGAGTCACCAGCAAATTCTGGTATGAATTCCAGGCTAAATTGTTACAAAGCATATTAAACAGCAGCTTAAGTATACAATGTTTCTCGCAATACATTATTTATTCTGTTGATATGCTCATGTAATACTAATTGTGCGCATCATCACAGAGTCGAAGGTAAAACAATAAGATGAAAACGCCCCTGATAACCCGTGAAGGGTATGAAAAACTCAAACAAGAGCTCAATTATCTCTGGCGTGAAGAGCGCCCGGAAGTCACCAAGAAGGTTACCTGGGCCGCAAGTCTGGGCGACCGCAGCGAAAATGCTGACTACCAGTATAATAAAAAGCGCCTGCGCGAGATCGACCGTCGCGTCCGTTATTTGACCAAGTGCATGGAGAATCTGAAAATTGTCGATTACTCCCCACAGCAAGAGGGTAAAGTCTTCTTTGGCGCGTGGGTCGAGATTGAAAACGACAATGGCGATATCCGCAAATTCCGCATTGTTGGCTACGATGAAATTTTTGGCCGTAAGGATTACATCTCTATCGATTCCCCCATGGCGCGTGCGCTGCTGAAAAAAGAGGTCGGCGATCTCGCGGTGGTGAACACCCCTGCCGGGGAAGCCAGCTGGTACGTCAATGAGATCGAATACGTGAAGTGAGACCGGAACAATCCGAAGCCCCTGTAGATGACTGGCATTTTTGCCAGTCAGTCCGTATAACTATCCCCTGATTTTTTATCCTATAGACGAAGCTATCCATGATGAATGATTCTTTCTGCCGCATTATCGCAGGTGAAATTCAGGCTCGTGCAGAACAGGTAGAAGCTGCCGTTCGCCTGCTTGACGAAGGGAACACCGTGCCGTTTATCGCACGTTATCGTAAGGAAATCACCGGCGGTCTGGATGATACGCAACTGCGTAATCTGGAGACCCGTCTGGGGTATCTGCGTGAACTGGAAGACCGCCGTCAGGCGATCCTGAAATCTATCGGCGAGCAAGGCAAACTGACCGACGACCTGGCAAACGCTATCAACGGCACGTTAAGTAAGACCGAACTCGAAGACCTTTATCTGCCGTACAAACCTAAACGCCGCACCCGTGGGCAAATCGCCATTGAGGCCGGACTGGAGCCGCTGGCAGACCTGTTGTGGAACGCGCCGTCTCACGACCCGGAAACAGAAGCGGCCAAATACCTCAACGCCGACAACGGTGTGGCGGATACCAAAGCGGCCCTTGACGGTGCACGTTACATCCTGATGGAACGCTTCGCTGAAGATGCCGCACTGCTGGCGAAAGTGCGTGACTACCTGTGGAAAAACGCGCATCTGGTTTCCACCGTGGTAAGCGGTAAAGAAGAGGAAGGCGCGAAATTCCGCGACTACTTCGATCACCACGAACCGATTTCTACCGTGCCGTCTCACCGTGCGCTGGCTATGTTCCGCGGCCGTAACGAAGGCATCTTACAGCTGTCTCTAAATGCCGATCCGCAGTTCGATGAGCCACCGAAAGAGAGCCACGGCGAGCAAATCATTCAGGATCACCTTGGCCTGCGACTGAACAACGCACCGGCAGACAGCTGGCGTAAAGGCGTTGTCAGCTGGACATGGCGCATTAAGGTGCTGATGCACCTCGAAACCGAACTGATGGGCACTGTGCGCGAACGCGCGGAAGATGAAGCAATCAACGTCTTTGCCCGTAACCTGCACGACCTGCTGATGGCGGCCCCGGCCGGACTGCGCGCCACAATGGGTCTCGATCCGGGCCTGCGTACCGGTGTAAAAGTGGCTGTTGTTGACGGTACCGGCAAGCTGGTCGCCACCGACACTATTTATCCACATACCGGTCAGGCTGCCAAAGCCGCCGTTGCCGTTGCGGCGTTATGTGAGAAGTACAACGTAGAGCTGGTAGCAATTGGTAACGGTACGGCGTCGCGCGAAACCGAACGCTTCTACCTTGATGTGCAAAAACAGTTCCCGCAAGTCACCGCGCAGAAAGTGATCGTCAGCGAAGCTGGTGCATCAGTTTACTCTGCCTCTGAACTGGCTGCACTGGAGTTCCCGGATCTCGACGTGTCGCTGCGTGGCGCAGTATCTATTGCTCGCCGTCTGCAGGATCCGCTGGCTGAGCTGGTGAAAATCGATCCGAAATCCATCGGTGTGGGCCAGTATCAACACGACGTTAGCCAGACTCAGCTTGCCCGTAAGCTGGATGCGGTGGTGGAAGACTGCGTAAATGCCGTCGGCGTTGATCTGAACACCGCCTCCGTCCCCCTGCTGACCCGCGTTGCCGGCCTGACCCGCATGATGGCGCAAAACATCGTCGCCTGGCGTGATGAGAACGGCCAGTTCCAGAACCGTCAGCAGTTGCTAAAAGTCAGTCGTCTGGGGCCAAAAGCCTTTGAACAGTGCGCGGGCTTCCTGCGTATCAACCACGGCGACAACCCGCTGGACGCTTCCACGGTTCACCCGGAAGCCTACCCGATAGTGGAACGCATTCTGGCCGCCACCGAGCAATCGCTGCGTGACCTGATGGGCAACAGCGACGCGCTGCGTCATCTCAAAGCGTCCGACTTCACCGACGAACGCTTCGGGGTGCCGACCGTCACCGACATCATCAAAGAGCTGGAAAAGCCGGGCCGCGATCCGCGTCCTGAGTTTAAAACCGCGCAGTTTGCCGATGGCGTAGAAACCATGAACGATCTGCTGCCGGGAATGATTCTGGAAGGCGCAGTCACCAACGTCACCAACTTCGGCGCGTTTGTTGATATCGGCGTTCATCAGGATGGTCTGGTGCATATCTCTTCACTGTCGAATAAGTTCGTCGAAGATCCACACACCGTGGTGAAAGCGGGCGACATTGTGAAGGTGAAAGTGCTGGAAGTTGACCTGCAGCGTAAGCGTATCGCGCTGACCATGCGTCTGGACGAGCAGCCGGGTGAAACTAATGCGCGTCGCGGCGGCGGGAATAACGAACGCACTCAGGGCAATCGCCCGGCACCAAAAGCGGCGAAACCGCGTGGCCGTGAGGCACAGCCTGCGGGCAACAGCGCGATGATGGATGCGCTGGCGGCGGCAATGGGTAAAAAGCGCTAAGTTTAAACCATGTGCCGGATGGCGGCGTAAACGCCCTGTCCGGCCGGGTTGGCGCAATTAATTCGTAGGCCGGATAAGACGCATGAGCGTCGACATCCGGCATATTTAATCTATGCCTCGCTTTGTTCCACAATATATTTATCACTTTATTAACAGATGAAACCTTAATTAAACATTAAGATCCCCAATAATTACTTCCGCGCATCCTTCGTTCCCAACCAGAATAAATATTGAGGAATATCAAAATTGGCTCAAATTATTATCCAATTGTACATTCCGTCACATTTATTCTATTGATGATAGAAACCATTCTCATTATCATTGATTTGTTGATTATTTACTCTTTCCTTACGTTGGCTAATCATCTGGTCTCATGCCGCCCTGTCGCCCCATGAGGTAATCATCCAGTTAGCGAGATATAAGTAGGTCCCTATGCAATTCACTCCTGACAGTGCGTGGAAAATTACCGGTTTTGCTCGTGAAATCAGCCCGGCTTATCGACAGAAACTGTTATCCCTCGGCATGCTGCCCGGGTCGTCCTTCAATGTGGTTCGCGTCGCCCCGCTCGGCGATCCTATTCATATTGAAACGCGTCGTGTAAGTCTGGTATTGCGTAAGAAGGATCTGGCGTTATTAGAAGTGGAAGCGGTTTCCTGTTAATACAGTGAGTCTATAAAAATGAAAAAACTAACCATTGGTTTAATTGGTAATCCTAATTCCGGCAAGACAACCTTATTCAACCAACTCACCGGTGCACGTCAGCGTGTGGGTAACTGGGCTGGTGTGACCGTCGAGCGTAAAGAAGGTCATTTCGCGACCACTGACCATCAGGTCACGCTGGTCGATTTACCCGGCACCTATTCTCTGACGACGATCTCATCTCAAACCTCTCTCGATGAGCAAATTGCCTGTCACTACATTTTAAGCGGTGATGCGGATCTGTTGATCAACGTGGTCGATGCTTCAAACCTTGAACGCAACCTCTACCTGACGTTGCAACTGCTTGAGCTGGGCATCCCCTGCATCGTCGCGCTGAACATGCTGGACATTGCTGAGAAGCAGCAAATCCGTATCGATATCGACGCCCTCTCCGCTCGTCTTGGCTGCCCGGTGGTTCCGCTGGTTTCCACCCGCGCCCGCGGCATTGAAGCACTGAAGCTGGCGATCGATCGCTACAAAGAAAACGACACCGTCGAGCTGGTCCATTATGCCCAGCCACTGCTGCAAGAAGCTGATACCCTCGCCGATGCGATGGCTAAAGATATGCCGCTTAAACAGCGCCGCTGGCTGGGCCTGCAGATGCTGGAAGGCGATATCTACAGCCGTGCTTACGCCGGTGATGCAGCACAAAATCTTGATGCCGCGGTTGCTCGTCTGAGCGAGACAATGGACGACCCGGCGCTGCATATTGCCGATGCGCGTTACCAGTGCATTGCCGCTATCTGCGATACCGTCAGTAATACCCTGACGGCAGAGCCGAGCCGTTTCACCACCGCGGTAGATAAAATTATCCTCAACCGCTTCCTCGGTCTGCCGATTTTCCTGTTCGTGATGTACCTGATGTTCCTGCTCGCCATCAACATTGGCGGCGCGCTGCAACCGTTGTTTGATGTTGGCTCCGTAGCGCTCTTTATCCATGGTATTCAGTGGATTGGCTATACGCTACATTTCCCGGATTGGCTAACCATCTTCCTGGCCCAGGGCCTTGGCGGCGGGATTAACACCGTGCTACCGCTGGTACCGCAAATCGGCATGATGTACCTGTTCCTCTCCTTCCTTGAAGACTCAGGTTACATGGCACGCGCCGCGTTTGTGATGGACCGACTAATGCAGGCGCTGGGACTGCCGGGCAAATCGTTCGTCCCGCTGATCGTCGGCTTTGGCTGTAACGTACCATCAGTGATGGGCGCACGTACGCTGGACGCCCCGCGTGAGCGTCTGATGACCATCATGATGGCACCGTTTATGTCCTGTGGCGCACGTCTGGCGATTTTCGCTGTCTTTGCCGCCGCGTTCTTTGGTCAGAACGGCGCGTTGGCGGTCTTCTCGCTGTACGTACTAGGTATCGTTATGGCGGTGTTGACCGGCCTGATGCTCAAACACACCATCATGCGTGGTGAAGCAACGCCGTTTGTGATGGAACTGCCGGTTTACCACGTACCGCACATCAAAAGTCTGATTATTCAGACCTGGCAACGTCTGAAAGGCTTCGTTCTGCGTGCAGGTAAAGTCATCATCATCGTCAGTATTTTCCTCAGCGCCTTTAACAGCTTCTCACTGAGCGGAAAAATCGTCGACAACATCAACGACTCAGCTCTGGCTTCCGTTAGCCGCGTTATTACCCCTGTCTTTAAACCGATTGGTGTTCACGAAGATAACTGGCAGGCAACCGTAGGTCTGTTCACCGGCGCGATGGCGAAAGAAGTGGTTGTCGGTACGCTGAACACGCTCTATACCGCAGAAAACATTCAGGAAGAAGAGTTCAACCCGGCAGATTTCCACCTCGGTGACGAGCTGCTCAGTGCGGTAGATGAAACCTGGCAAAGCCTGAAAGACACTTTCAGCCTGAGCGTGCTGGCTAACCCTATCGAAGCCAGCAAAGGCGACGGTGAAATGGCTACCGGCGCAATGGGCGTGATGGGCGAGAAATTTGGCAGCGCCGCCGCCGCATACAGCTACCTGATCTTTGTTCTGCTGTATGTACCGTGCATTTCAGTGATGGGCGCCATCGCACGTGAATCCAGCCGTGGCTGGATGAGCTTCTCGATTCTGTGGGGCCTGAATATCGCCTACTCTCTGTCGACGCTGTTTTATCAGACGGTCAGCTACAAAGAGCACCCGACCTACAGCCTGGTGTGCATTTTAGCGGTCATCCTGTTTAACATCGTGTTGCTGGGCCTGCTGCGTCGAGCTCGTAGCCGCGTGGACCTCGCACTGCTGGCAACCAACAGAACGGCGAGTTCCTGCTGTTCCAGCACGACTGGCGATTGCCACTAAGGTTATCGACAATGGCATCACTTATTCAGGTTCGTGATTTATTGGCTTTGCGGGGGCGTATGGAGGCGAAACAAATTAGCCACACGCTGCATACCCCGCAGCCAATGATTGACGCCATGCTGAATCAGTTAGAGAAGATGGGCAAAGCGGTGCGGATTCAGGAGGATGCTGATGGGTGTCTGTCCGGAAGTTGCAAGAGTTGTCCGGAAGGCAAAGCTTGCCTGCGCGAGTGGTGGGCTTTGCGCTAATCAGCTGCTCTTTGCCGGATAGCGCTACGCTTATCCGGCCTACAAATAACTGCAAATGTTCAGGCCGGATAAAGCGTTTACGCTGATATCCGGCTTTTTGCGTAATGGATTCCACTAAAAGGTCTTTGTTTCAGCAAAACAGATTTATCCTTCAGCCTGCCGCGCATCATTATCAACTCATGGATGATTACTGGCGACCAGGAAAGTAGAGTCTCGTCATCTTGTTTCTCAGGTGACGGATCGCCATGAATACTGACACTTCTACTACGCCACATGATGCGATTTTCAAAACGTTCTTAAACCACCCAGCGACCGCACGTGACTTTCTTCAGCTCCATCTTCCAGCCTCTTTGCAAAAACTGTGCGATCTGAAAACGCTACAACTGGAATCGGGCAGCTTTATTGAGGACGATTTGCGCGCATACTACTCTGATGTACTGTGGTCGTTAAAAACATGCGAAGGCGATGGCTATATTTACACCATCATTGAGCATCAGAGTACCGCCGATGCCCATATGGCGTTTCGGCTAATGCGTTATGCCATTGCGGTAATGCATCGGCATTTGGCTGCAGGCCACAAGAAACTCCCGCTGGTGATACCTATGCTTTTTTATCATGGCTCAGCAAGCCCATACCCCTACTCACTTTGTTGGCTGGACGAGTTTGATGACCCAAAATCCGCCAGACAACTTTATAGCACCGCGTTTCCACTGATCGATATCACCGTCGTGCCCGATGACGAGATCATGCAGCATCGCCGGATGGCGCTGCTGGAACTTATCCAAAAACATATTCGTAAACGCGATTTGATGGGGCTGGTAGAAAAACTGGCCATCCTGCTTGTTAAAGGACACGCTAATGACAACCAGCTGAAAGCCTTGTTTAATTATTTAATCCAGGCCGGGAACACCACACATTTTAGCGAATTTCTTCATGAAGTCGCCGAACGTTTACCCCAACATAAGGAAAAGTTGATGACTATCGCCGAAAGATTACGTCAGGAAGGGCACCTTAATGGTCTTCAGGAAGGTCATAGAAAAGGGTTAAAAGAGGGGTTACAAACGGGTCTGCAACAAGGTAAACGAGAGGAAGCTTTACGTATTGCATCAACCATGCAGGCTGATGGTATAGACCCGCTGACCATCTTCAGAATTACCGGTCTGACCGCTGAGGATCTGGCTACGCGTAGCCATTAATCTCAGGCCCGGCAAGCGTGGCTGTGCCGGGCAACGCAACGGATTTATAACCGCTGTTTTAACGTCACCAGCGCAGAGCAGAACTCGGCAGGATGCGAGATAAACGGCGCATGAGCGGCTTTAGCAAACACCAGTGACTCACTCTTCGGCCACAGAGCATCCAGCATTGGCACCACTTTACGCGGAACCAGGCCATCGAGATAACCGTATAAGCGCAGGAACGGCAGGTTTAACGCACACAGCGGTTCACGTAGATCGACCGTTTTCAGGATCTCCAGTCCACCATTGAGCACGTCGACGTCCGGCATGGGGAGCGCCAGTACCGTTTTCTTCAGCGCCCGTGCATCCTGACGCGCGGTTTCCGTGCCCATCGTCTGCAATGCCAGAAAACGCTCTACCGTTTTCTGGAAGTCTTCGCTTAGCTGCTGCTGGAAGCCAGCCAGTACCTCTGGTTTAATGCCCGGCCACGTTTCGCGCGCGCTAAAACAGGGAGAAGAGGCAACCGTCACCAGCGCCTGAACGCGCTCAGGATGGGTCAATGCTACCTGACTCGCCACCAGACCGCCCAGACTCCAGCCGAGCCAGATGGCTTCCCCCGGAGCCTGTCTTAATACCCGTTCAGCCATCTCTTCCAGCGACATCGCGCCAAAACCCTGACTACGGCCAAATCCCGGTAAGTCGACAAGATGCAGTGTAAAATGCGAGCTCAGTTCCTCGCTTATGCAATGCCACACCTCTGCATTCAGTCCCCATCCGTGCAGCAGCACAAGATGGCAATTTCCCGAACCCTGGGTCTGCCACCAGATGTCATTCATCAGTTACTGTTCTCTTTTAGCTAACAAGGATGTCTCTATGCTAACAGTACCAGGATTATGCTGGCTATGCCGAATGCCGCTGAGGTTGGGGCATTGGGGGATTTGCTCAGTCTGCACACAGGCAATACGCCAGCATGACAGTCTGTGCCCACAGTGCGGACTACCAGCCATTCACACCTCGGTTCCCTGTGGTCGTTGCCTGCAAAAACCGCCGCCGTGGCAGCGCCTGGTTTCAGTCAGTGACTATGTTCCTCCAGTAAGCGGGCTTATCCACCAGCTTAAATTTTCACGACGCAACGAAATAGCCCCTGCGCTTGCACGTCTGCTGTTGCTGGAGGTATTGCAGGCCCGACGCACTCACGGTTCCCCCCTGCCAGACAGGCTCATCAGCGTACCGCTCTGGCAACGTCGTCATTGGCGCAGGGGATTTAATCAAAGTGACTTGCTATGCCGTCCTTTAGCACGCTGGCTAGGCTGTGACTGGAACAGCCAGGCCATAACACGGGTGCGGGCGACCGCCACACAACACCATCTCAGCGCCCGGTTACGCAAACGTAACCTGAAAAACGCCTTTTGCCTTGAATTGCCGGTGCAGGGACTCCATATGGTTATTGTGGATGATGTCGTCACTACCGGAAGTACCGTCGCGGAAATCGCGCAGCTGCTTTTACGCAACGGCGCGGCGACTGTCCAGGTATGGTGCCTGTGTCGAACCTTGTAGAGCCTCGATGATGGGCGTATTATAACCAAGTAAAATAGTCAACTATTAGGCCATTACTATGATCCATATTTCCGATGCTGCACAAGCGCACTTTGCCAAACTGCTGGCAAATCAGGAAGAAGGGACACAAATCCGTGTATTTGTGATCAATCCCGGCACGCCTAACGCTGAATGTGGCGTTTCTTATTGTCCGCCGGACGCCGTGGAAGCAACCGACACCGCCATTAAATTTTCTCTGCTGACCGCATATGTTGATGAACTGAGCGCACCGTATCTGGAAGATGCAGAAATCGATTTCGTCACTGACCAATTAGGTTCTCAGCTGACCCTGAAAGCACCGAACGCAAAAATGCGCAAAGTTGCCGATGATGCGCCGTTGATGGAACGCGTGGAGTATATGCTGCAATCGCAGATCAACCCACAGCTGGCTGGCCACGGTGGTCGTGTCTCTCTGATGGAAATTACCGATGAAGGCTTCGCCATTCTGCAGTTTGGCGGCGGCTGTAACGGTTGTTCAATGGTCGACGTTACGTTGAAAGAAGGTATCGAAAAACAGCTATTGGCTGAATTCCCCGAACTGAAAGGCGTTCGTGATTTAACCGAACACCAGCGTGGCGAGCATTCTTACTACTAACGACCAGGCCAGTAGAGTATTCGCAGCCCCGATAAGACACATCAGCGTCGTCATCGGGCATTGATGCCGGATAGTCGCGTTAACGCGTTATCCGGCCCTCGACCTAACCAGGCCAACATTCCTCTGTTACATTCCTGCAATAAAACCCTCCATAATTTGACCCGCTTCTCATAATTTAAATTTTGCCTGTCCAGGTGATTTTCAAGCGCAGTATGTTACCCGTATCATTCATATCAGCACCCAAGACGCACATAACAGCCAGCTAAACTGATTAGTTTTACAGGCAATCAGCATTGGTGCTGTGAATACTCTGTTCCCGGTCGGGACAATCGGAATTTGTCATCTAAACACTGACGTTACCCATAACAAAGCAAAGGCCAGGTAAATCATGCCATTAGTCATCGTTGCTATCGGTGTAATCTTGTTACTCCTCCTGATGATCCGTTTCAAAATGAACGGTTTTATCGCTCTCGTCCTGGTGGCGCTTGCTGTCGGATTGATGCAAGGGATGCCACTGGATAAAGTCATTGGTTCTATTAAAGCCGGTGTCGGCGGAACCCTTGGCAGCCTCGCCCTGATTATGGGTTTTGGCGCCATGCTGGGCAAAATGTTGGCAGACTGCGGCGGCGCGCAGCGTATTGCGACCACGCTGATTGCTAAATTCGGCAAAAAACACATTCAATGGGCGGTGGTATTAACCGGCTTCACTGTTGGTTTTGCCCTGTTCTACGAAGTCGGCTTCGTGCTGATGCTGCCGCTGGTATTCACCATCGCTGCTGCTGCAAATATTCCGCTGCTGTACGTGGGTGTGCCGATGGCCGCTGCGCTGTCCGTGACTCACGGCTTCCTGCCGCCGCACCCGGGTCCGACCGCTATCGCGACCATTTTCCACGCCGATATGGGTAAAACCCTGCTGTTTGGTACGATTCTGGCAATCCCGACCGTCATTCTCGCAGGTCCGGTCTACGCACGTTTCCTGAAAGGCATCGATAAACCGATCCCGGAAGGTCTGTACAGCGCGAAAACCTTCACTGAGGAAGAAATGCCGGGCTTTGGCGTCAGCGTCTGGACCTCTCTGGTACCGGTCATTCTGATGGCGATGCGCGCCGTCGCGGAGATGATTCTGCCAAAAGGTCATGCTTTCCTGACGGTGGCAGAATTCCTCGGTGACCCGGTCATGGCTACGCTTATCGCGGTGCTGATTGCGATGTTCACGTTTGGTCTGAACCGTGGACGTTCGATGGATCAGATTAACGACACGCTGGTGTCCTCAATCAAAATCATCGCGATGATGCTGTTGATCATCGGTGGTGGCGGTGCCTTCAAACAGGTCCTGGTTGATAGCGGCGTCGACAAATACATCGCTTCAATGATGCACGGCTCTAACGTTTCTCCGCTGCTGATGGCATGGTCTATTGCTGCGGTACTGCGTATCGCACTGGGTTCTGCAACCGTTGCAGCAATCACTGCAGGTGGGATTGTGGCACCGCTGATCGCGACCACCGGCGTAAGCCCAGAGCTGATGGTTATCGCAGTAGGTTCCGGTTCCGTCATTTTCTCCCACGTGAACGATCCTGGCTTCTGGCTGTTCAAGGAGTACTTCAACCTGACCATCGGTGAAACCATTAAGTCATGGTCAATGCTGGAAACCATTATCTCCGTCTGCGGTCTGGTAGGGTGTCTGCTGCTGGGTATGGTGGTTTAATCGAGACGGCTTGTAGGCCGGATAAGGCAAAGCCGCCATCCGGCAGCCTGATGGCGCTACGCTTATCAGGCCTACATACTACGAGCTATCACCATAAAAAAGCCGGGGAAATCCCCGGCTTTTTTACTTTTTCTTCGCAGCCGCTTTTCGCCGTCTGTCCAAATCCTTAATCAGCTTGTTCACGCCCTCATCGGCAAACATCTGCTCCAGCGTGGCGGTGAGTTTACGTCGCCAATTTTTGTACTGATCGCTGGTGCCCGGAATATTGACTGGTTCCGCCATATCCAGCCAGTCTTCAGGCTGTAGACCCAGGAGTGCACTGTTGCTGTCGGCGATATAACGCTGCATCCCGCGATTGAGGATCGGCGTCATCGACATCAGCGATGCCTTATGCCCGGCACGTTTTGGCAGACAACCGTACTTATGCAGCGCATCCAGCAACCCCTGCTTGGCCAGTTCCCGGTCCTGATACAACCCCCGCAGCACAACCTCATCCGGATACAGCCCCAGCGCTTTACCCAACGTCAGGTCGCCGCTGTCCCAATAGCCTTTAAGCGTAGGAAGGTCATGCGTCGCCGCGACTGCCATTGATTGTTCCGGGTACGCTTTTGGCGCGCGGAAATTCTTCTCATGGTCATTCTCAAAATAGAGCACCTTGTAGGAATACACACCGCTATCACGCAGTTTGCTGACAATCTCTACCGGCACAGTACCCAGATCTTCACCAATCACCATACAGTGATGGCGTTTACTTTCCAGCGCCAGAATAGAGAGTAGGTCATCAACCGGATAATGGACGTAGGCGCCGTGATCGGCAGTCTCTCCGTAGGGGATCCACCACAGGCGCAGCATCGACATCACATGATCGATACGCAACGCGCCGCAGTTCTGCATATTGGCACGCAGCAGTTCGATAAACGGTTCGTAGGCCCGTGCCGTGATGATGTGCGGATCCATCGGCGGCAGCCCCCAGTTTTGCCCAAGCGGCCCAAGAATATCCGGCGGCGCACCAACGGAGGCTTTCAGACAATACAGTTCACGGTCACACCAGGTCTCTGACCCACCTTCTGCCACACCAACTGCCAGATCACGATACAACCCAATCGGCATGGCAAAGCCCTGACTGGTTTCCCAGCAATCCGCAAATTGGGTATACGCCAGCCACTGCAGCCACAGGTAGAAATCCACCTCGTCACGATGCTCTGCGCAGAACTGTTTGACCTCCGGCGAATCTACCGACTGGAAAGCTTCCGGCCATACCGGCCATCCCCAGCGCAACGTATCCTCTTTCACCTGATGCGCATGCAGCGCATCAAAGGCTGCCTGCCAGTACAGGCTGTCGCCTTCCTGAGTCACAAACTGGCGAAATGCCGCCATCTGCTCATCATCACGAGCGGAGAAGCCTTTCCACGCCATGCGCAGCGCGGTCATCTTCAGTGCGGTAACGGCAGAATAATCAACCCATTCGGCATCCCGCGCACGTTGCAGGGCTTGCTGAGTTGTGGGTTTCAGCCACCAGCTTTGCGCCTCTTTGCTTAGATGAAAATCCTCCACTGCGTTGACGTCGATATAAATGACGTTCAACCAGCGACGCGAAGACGGACTGTACGGGCTGGCGCTCTCCGGATTCGCCGGATACAACGCATGAATCGGATTAAGACCGATAAACGCCCCTCCGCGTTTCGCCACGTCCACCAGCATGGTACGGAGATCGCCAAAGTCCCCAATCCCCCAGTTTTTCTCTGAACGCAGGGTGTAGAGCTGAACGCACGCGCCCCACAGTTTTTGCCCCTCCAGCAGCGCCTGCGGTTCATAGCAGCGCTTTGGCGCCACAATGACGCGACAGTGAGTGCGCAGCTCGCCCTGCGTCAATGTCAGCGTGTGATAGCCCTCCGGCAGTTTCGTCGGAAGGTGAAAAGATTTGCCGCCGGTGGCATGCCCTTTGTGCTGCACACCATCTTCAGTGGTCAGCAGCCAGCTAAACTCCCCGCAACCTTCAACCGCCAGTGGCATTTTCTTACCCGCGGTATACACCATGACATTGGGCACCGGCGTCACCGCCACCTGCGTGGCGGCGGTGGTGCGATGCATGGCTTCAAGCAAACGCCGCTTGGTTTCGGCGCCAATAGACTGCGGTTTGCCGTGAGCGTTAATGTAATTGGGGCTGATCCCCGCCGCCAGCGCGGCATTATCCAGACGTTTGCTTTCCATCGCGATTCCTTAGCGTTTCGCCTGCCAGATACGAGCCTGATAATCGCGGATTGAGCGGTCTGAACTGAACATGCCGCAGCGCGCGGTATTCAGGATCGCCGCCCGCGTCCAGGCATCCTGGTCACGGTACAACACATCAACTTGCTTCTGGGCTTCAACGTAGGCCGCGAAGTCCGCCATCACCAGATACGGGTCACCGCCCTGCTTACCTATACTGTGCAGCATCTGGTCAAAAGCATGTTTATCGCCGTCGCTGTATTTACCGCTTTCAAGCTCCTTCAGAATCGCATCCAGCACTTTGTCTTTCTTACGCCATTTCACCGGGTCATAGCCTTTCGCTTTCAGCGCCTTCACCTCTTCCACCGTGTGGCCAAAGATAAAGATATTCTCATCACCCACCTTCTCAGCGATTTCGACGTTAGCGCCATCCAGTGTACCCACCGTTAACGCGCCGTTCAGCGCCAGTTTCATGTTACCGGTGCCGGAGGCCTCTTTGCCCGCCGTCGAGATCTGCTCGGAGATATCCGCCGCTGGGATCAGCATTTCCGCCGCCGAGACGCAGTAATCCGGCAGGAACACGACCTTCAACTTATCGCCAACTTTCGGGTCGTTATTGATGGTTTCCGCTACCTTGTTAATGGCGAAAATGATGTTCTTCGCCAGGTAGTAACCCGGAGCCGCTTTCGCCCCAAACAGGAATACGCGCGGTACGCGATCCGTCTGCGGGTTTTCACGGATTTCTTTGTACAATGCCAGAATATGCAACAGGTTCAGGTGCTGGCGTTTGTACTCATGCAGGCGCTTGATCTGAATATCAAAGATAGCGTTAGTCGTTATCTCAATACCGGTACGCGCTTTAATAAACTTCACCAGCCGTTCTTTGTTCGCCAGCTTGATATCGCGGTACTGCTGACGGAATTTCGCATCGTCGGCGTATTTTTCCAGGTTAATCAGTTGGTCTAAATCGTTGGCCCACTCTTTTTTCAGCGACTTATCCAGCAGCGCTGCAAGCGCCGGGTTGCACTGCTTGATCCAACGACGCGGGGTAATCCCGTTAGTCACGTTGTGGAATTTGTTCGGCCACAGCTGGTGGTATTCCGGGAACAGATCTTTCACCACCAGATCAGAGTGCAGCGCCGCCACACCATTAACCGCAAAGCCGCTGACCACGCACATATTCGCCATGCGCACTTGTTTATTGTGCACCACCGCCAGCTTCGCCCAAACGGCGGCATCGCCTGGCCAGGTTTTATCGACCAGTTTTTTAAAGCGGTCATTAATCTCTTTGATGATCTGCATATGACGCGGCAGCAGCGCTTTCACCAGCTTCTCATCCCAGCACTCAAGCGCTTCAGGCATCAGAGTATGGTTGGTGTAAGCAAACGTCTTGCTGGTGATCGCCCATGCATCGTCCCAGCTCATCTGATGCTCATCGATCAGCACGCGCAGCAGTTCAGGGATCGCAATAGTCGGGTGGGTGTCGTTCAGTTGAATAACTTCGTAGTCGGCCAGTTCGTGCAGTTTACGTCCTGCCAGATGATGACGGCGCAGAATGTCTGCCACGGAGCAGGCACACTGGAAGTACTGCTGCATCAGGCGCAGCTTTTTGCCTGCCGTATGGTTATCGTTCGGGTACAACACTTTAGTGAGTTTTTCGGCGTCGATCCCCTGCTGTTCCGCACGCAGGAAATCACCGTCATTAAATTTGGTCAGGTTAAACGGGTGCGCATGAGTGGCCTGCCACAGACGTAGAGGTTGTGCCACGCCGTTGCGGTAGCCCAGTACCGGCAGGTCCCAGGCCTGGCCGGTGATGGTGAATCCCGGCTCCCAGTGACCCTCTTTGGTAACTTTACCGCCAATCCCGACTTGCACATCCAGTGCTTCATTGTGGCGGAACCACGGGTAGCTGCCGCGATGCCAGTCATCCGGCGCTTCCATCTGTTGACCATCAGCAAATGACTGACGGAACAAACCGTACTGATAGTTGAGGCCGTAACCCGTCGCCGACTGGCCAACCGTTGCCATCGAGTCGAGGAAACACGCTGCCAGACGCCCCAGCCCCCCGTTCCCCAACGCCGGATCGGTTTCTTCTTCCAGCAAGTCGGTCAGGTTGATGTCGTGTGCTTTCAGCTCGTCGCTCACCGCCTGATACCAGCCCAGATTGAGCAAGTTGTTCCCCGTCAGACGACCAATCAAAAACTCCATTGAGATGTAGTTAACATGACGCTGATTTTTTGCCGGTTTCACCGCAGGCTGGGCACTGAGTAATTCAGCCAACGCCCCACTCACGGCCTGCCACCACTGGCGCGACGTCATTTCGTGAGCCGACGATAAACCGAAGCGCTGCCACTGACGTGTCAGGGCAGCCTGAAATTGATCTTTGTTGAAAGTAGGCTGTGACATAGGGATTCCAGGTCCTTAGGTAATAAACAACGTTATCGCTAGTTTGCCAGGCTCGTTGTTGACCTTCCTCATCCTGCCAGGGATTAGACAGGGAGGAGGAGCGGGGATGAGCGTTAAAATGTGATCGCCGCCACTTTAAGAGGGGAATTATGGCCGATAAATACGCAGGTTATCCGCATACCCTCTGAAATGCATCGCGGTTTTCGCATTAATCAAAAGAGATTATCCAGACAATATCAAACAGGAAGATGACATTTAGAAAAAATATGTAAACGGAGAAATAGTTTCTAACCTGAAATACATATTCTGCTTGAGATATTTCACATGAAAGTTTTAAGTCGAGCACAAAATTCATCGATTTTTATTCATCGCCACAGTAGCCACATTAAAAAAGAGGAATTGTTCCACCCCGTAAAAATAACGCTGGATCCAGTCACCATGCCTGTTGCGACTCTTTAAAACAATTATTGCAATAGATGTATAGATTTGTGACATAGTGCAAAATCAGACACACAAAAAGTCCGCTTAGCTTGCAATAAATCCCGATCTGGCCGACCTTATATCTATTAATTACGAAGCGCAAAAAAAATCGTTTTCCCCCATATTCACACAGTGAAGTGACTAACTTATGTTGATTCCGTCTAAATTAAGTCGTCCGGTTCGACTCGACCATACGGTGGTTCGTGAGCGCCTGCTGGCTAAACTTTCCGGCGCGAACAATTTCAGGCTTGCCCTGATAACAAGTCCTGCTGGTTATGGAAAAACAACGCTTGTTTCACAATGGGCGGCGGGGAAGAACGAATTAGGCTGGTACTCCCTGGATGAAGGCGATAACCAGCAAGAGCGCTTCGCCAGCTATTTGATTGCGGCAATCCAACAGGCGACCGGTGGGCACTGCACCACCAGCGAAGCCATGGTGCAAAAACGCCAGTATGCCAGCCTGACCTCACTGTTTGCCCAGTTGTTCATTGAACTGGCGGAGTGGCATCGTCCACTCTATCTGGTCGTGGATGATTATCATCTGATCTCCAATCCAGCCATCCACGAAGCAATGCGTTTTTTCCTGCGCCATCAGCCGGAAAATCTGACGTTAGTCGTGCTGTCGCGTAACCTACCACAACTGGGCATTGCCAACCTGCGCGTACGCGATCAACTGCTGGAAATCGGCAGCCAGCAGCTGGCCTTTAACCACCAGGAAGCCAAACAATTTTTTGACCGCCGCCTGTCCTCCCCAATTGAGGCTGCGGAAAGTAGCCGCATGTGCGATGACGTTGCAGGCTGGGCCACGGCGTTACAGCTGATCGCCCTATCTGCCCGTCAGAACAACCATTCCGCCCACCAGTCGGCACGACGTCTGGCCGGTATCAACGCCAGCCATTTGTCCGATTATCTGGTCGATGAAGTCCTGGACAGCGTCGATATCGGAACCCGCCATTTCCTGCTAAAAAGTGCCATCCTGCGTTCGATGAACGATGCGCTAATTGTTCGGGTCACGGGCGAAGAAAACGGCCAAATGCGGCTGGAGGAAATTGAGCGCCAGGGATTATTCCTGCAGCGGATGGATGATGTCGGCGAATGGTTTAGCTATCACCCGCTATTTGGCAGTTTTTTACGCCAGCGTTGCCAGTGGGAGTTAGCTACCGAACTTCCCGAAATACACCGCGCCGCCGCTGAAAGCTGGATGGCGCAAGGTTTTCCGACGGAAGCCATCCACCACGCGCTGGCGGCAGGTGACGCCCATATGCTGCGCGACATTCTGCTGAACCATGCGTGGGGACTGTTTAACCACAGCGAACTGGCATTACTTGAAGAGTCATTGAAAGCTCTGCCGTGGGAAAGCCTGCTGGAAAATCCACGCCTGGTGCTGCTGCAGGCCTGGCTGATGCAAAGCCAACACCGCTACAGCGAAGTTAACACCCTGCTGGCTCGCGCAGAGCAGGAAATGAAAGGCGATATGGAACAGACGCTACATGCCGAATTTAACGCTTTGCGTGCGCAGGTAGCGATTAACGACGGCAACCCGGACGAGGCAGAACGTCTGGCAAAACTGGCACTGGATGAATTACCGATTGCCTGGTTTTATAGTCGTATCGTTGCCACGTCAGTGCACGGTGAAGTCCTGCACTGTAAAGGCGACCTCACGCGTTCTCTGGCGTTGATGCAGCAAACAGAGCAAATGGCGCGTCATCATGACGTCTGGCATTACGCGCTGTGGAGTCTGATCCAACAAAGCGAAATTTTATTTGCCCAGGGCTTTTTACAGGCCGCCTGGGAGACACAGGAAAAAGCGTTCCAGCTGATTAAAGAGCAGCATCTGGAACAGCTGCCGATGCACGAATTTCTGGTGCGTATACGGGCGCAACTCCTGTGGGCATGGGCGCGTCTGGATGAATCAGAGGCCTCTGCCCGCAGCGGCATTGAACTGCTTGCAACCTTCCAGCCGCAGCAACAGCTTCAGTGCCTGGCGCTGCTGGTTCAGTGTTCACTGGCTCGGGGCGATCTTGATAACGCTCGCAGCCTGCTCAACCGTCTGGAAAACCTGCTGGGCAACGGCCACTATCACAGCGACTGGATCTCCAACGCCGATAAGGTGCGCGTCATTTACTGGCAAATGGTCGGTGACAAAAACTCCGCCGCCAACTGGCTGCGCCACACGCCGAAACCAGAATTCGCTAACAACCACTTCCTGCAAAGCCAGTGGCGTAACATTGCCCGCGCGCAGATCCTGCTGGGTGAGTTTGAACCAGCAGAAATTGTGCTGGAAGAACTAAACGAAAATGCGCGTAACCTGCGCCTGATGAGCGATCTTAACCGTAACCTGCTGCTGCTTAACCAGTTGTACTGGCAAGCGGGGCGTAAAAATGATGCACAGCGGGTGTTGCTCGATGCCCTGCAACTGGCGAACCGCACCGGGTTCATCAGCCACTTTGTGATCGAAGGCGAGGCCATGGCGCAGCAGCTACGCCAGCTGATTCAGCTCAACACATTACCGGAACTTGAGCAGCATCGTGCGCAGCGTATTTTGCGCGAGATTAACCAGCATCACCGCCACAAATTCGCCCACTTTGATGAAGGGTTCGTTGAACGCCTGCTCACCCACCCGGACGTCCCGGAGCTGATCCGTACCAGCCCGCTGACCCAACGTGAATGGCAGGTTCTCGGTCTGATTTATTCTGGCTACAGCAACGAGCAGATTGCCGGTGAGCTGGCTGTTGCTGCGACGACCATTAAGACGCATATCCGCAACTTGTACCAAAAACTTGGCGTGGCGCACCGCCAGGATGCGGTGCAACATGCGCAGAAGCTGCTGAAAATGATGGGGTATGGCGTTTAGTTAACGCCTGATGCGCTACGCGTATCAGGCCTGGAATTCGCTTAGCACAGCTCTAACTGGATATGATGGTCAGCAATGACCTGCATCACGCCAGCAGGCGGCAGCGTGTCGGTATATACCGCATCGACCATGCTGATACTGCCCATGTTCACCATCGCATTACGACCAAACTTCGAATGATCCACCACCAGCATCACATGACGTGAATTCTCAATAATGGCGCGTTTGGTGCGAACTTCGTGATAATCAAACTCCAGCAGCGAACCATCGCTGTCGATACCGCTTATCCCTAAGATGCCAAAGTCCAGACGGAACTGTGAAATAAAGTCGAGGGTCGCTTCGCCCATAATCCCACCATCGCGGCTTCGCAGTTCGCCACCAGCCAGAATAATGCGGAAATCCTCTTTTGCCATTAGCGTATTCGCCACATTGAGGTTGTTGGTCACAATGCGCAGGTTACTGTGATTAAGCAGCGCGTGAGCGACCGCTTCCGGCGTGGTGCCAATGTCGATAAACAGCGTGGAGCCGTTCGGGATCTGCGTGGCCACTTTACGGGCAATACGCTCTTTTTCCGCCGTCTGTGTCGCCTTACGGTCATGCCACGGGGTATTCACAGAACTGGACGGCAACGCTGCACCGCCGTGATGGCGCAGAATCATGTTCTGATCGGCCAGATCGTTGAGATCCCGGCGAATCGTTTGTGGGCTGACGGAGAAATGCTCCACCAGCTCTTCGGTGCTGACATATCCCTGTTTTTTTACCAGCTCGATGATCGCGTCATGTCGTTGTGTTTGCTTCATTATTGTTCCCTGAAATTTTGCCGGATGCGCTAACGCTTATCCGGCCTACAAAGTTCGTTTCCGCACATTCATCGTATCGGCAAACGCCATTGCCAGACCCACGGCCAACCCGGCGATATGAGCGCCATTCGCCATCGACATGCCGAATAGATCAAACCAGCCGGCAACAATCCAGATCAAAGCAAAGATAATCAAACCACGCTGCAGGAAAATACCGCTTTGCGGATCACGCTCGCCGCGCAACCACACATAGCCCATCAGCGCATATACCACGCCAGACAGTCCACCAAACCACGGGCCGCTAAATTTCTGCTGAACATAGCCGCTCAACAGGGCGCTGATCACGGTAATAACAATCAGTTTTCCACTACCCAGACGCTTTTCAACCGCACCGCCGAGATACCACCACCACAACAGGTTGAACAGAATGTGCATCAGAGAGAAGTGCATAAACGCGTGGGTGAAATAACGCCAGAATTCAAATTTCAGCGTAGGATCAAACGGCCATGCCAGCCAGAGCATAACCGCCTGGTCACCCATCACATTCATCGCGATAAACACCAGCACACACGCGGCCATCACCGCCCAGGTCACCGGCCCCGCACGTTCGCGTAACGTGGCAAGAAACGGATAGCGTTGATAGCGCAAACCACTGTCAGTCTGGCCCGACTGCCAGCTTGCCGCCAGATAACGCGGATCGCCCGGATTCTCCAGAAAACGCGCCAGTTCAGCCCGCACGCGCTCGGCCTGGGACTCATCCGCCAGCCAGACATCCGTTTGCTGATGTTGTTGAATCGTCAGAATAACGCCCTGTGTCGCCATGTAATCAACAAACGCCTGCGCCACGCGGGGGTTAGCAAAAGAAGTAATCATCAACATTGTTGCTGTCGCTTATTCCACACAAAAGAGGACAGTATATAGACCCAGCCTGTTTCAGGCTGCATCTTTGTTAGCTTACGAACCGTATGCCACTTCTGCAGGAAAATGTCGATGCCAGGCATCAAAGCCGCCGTCGACGCTGTAAACCGCATCATAACCTTGCTGAAGCAGATACTGCGCCGCACCTTTACTGCTGTTGCCGTGATAACACATCACCATCACGGCGGTATCGAAATCGTGGTCACGCATAAACGTCCCCAGCGTATCGTTCGTCAGATGAAACGCCTGGGGCGCGTGACCCATCGCATAACTTTGCGGATCGCGAATATCCACCAGCACCGCCATTCCGTGCAGTAGTTTCTGATGGGCTTCTTCGACATTGATACATTCAAACTGATCCATGGTGTTCTCTTTTTAAGTTCTACTTATGTTCTGGCAGGTAACCAATATTACCCTCCAGTGTACGTTGCCTGAGCAGGTAAACGCCATAATGTTATATGTATCACTGTAAATTGTTTATCCGATGTTACCAATGGCGCGATTCTTTGCTATTATGCTCGATAACGAACATTAATGAGCTATAACGAAAGTGCGAGAGGCCAGCATGGAAACCAAAGATCTGATTGTGATAGGTGGAGGCATCAACGGTGCCGGTATCGCGGCAGATGCCGCTGGACGCGGTTTATCCGTGCTGATGCTGGAAGCACAGGATTTAGCCTGCGCGACCTCCTCCGCCAGTTCCAAACTCATCCACGGTGGCCTGCGCTACCTGGAACACTACGAATTCCGCCTGGTTAGCGAAGCGCTGGCCGAACGTGAAGTGCTGTTGAAAATGGCACCGCATATCGCCTTCCCAATGCGCTTTCGCCTGCCCCACCGCCCGCACCTGCGTCCGGCATGGATGATCCGTATTGGTCTGTTTATGTACGATCATCTGGGCAAACGCACCAGTTTGCCGGGCTCGACCGGTTTGCGTTTTGGCGCGGATTCCGTAATGAAACCCGAGATTGTGCGCGGTTTCGAATATTCTGACTGCTGGGTAGACGATGCACGTCTGGTTTTGGCAAACGCCCAAATGGTGGTGCGTAAAGGTGGGGAAGTATTAACCCGTACCCGCGCCACCTCCGCTCGTCGTGAAAATGGTCTGTGGGTTGTTGAAGCTGAAGATATCGATACCGGTAAAAAACACACCTGGCAGGCGCGCGGTCTGGTCAACGCCACCGGCCCGTGGGTAAAAGAGTTCTTCGACGACGGCATGCATCTGCCATCACCATACGGTATCCGCCTGATTAAAGGCAGCCACATTGTGGTGCCGCGCGTGCATACCCAGAAGCAGGCTTACATCCTGCAAAACGAAGATAAACGTATTGTGTTTGTTATCCCATGGATGGATGAGTTCTCGATTATCGGGACGACCGACGTGGAGTACAAAGGCGATCCCAAAGCGGTGAAAATTGATGAAAGCGAAATCAATTACCTGCTGAAAGTCTACAACGCGCACTTTAAGAAACAGCTGGGCCGTGACGATATCGTCTGGACCTATTCAGGTGTGCGTCCGCTGTGCGATGACGAATCAGACTCACCACAGGCTATCACCCGTGATTACACGTTGGATATCCATGATGAAAACGGCAAAGCTCCGCTGTTGTCCGTCTTCGGCGGCAAGTTGACGACCTACCGTAAACTGGCCGAACACGCGATGGAAAAACTGTCGTCTTACTATCAGGGCATTGGGCCAGCATGGACCAAAGAGTGCATCCTGCCAGGCGGTGATATTGGTGGCGATCGTGAGGATTACGCGGCAAAACTGCGCCGTCGCTATCCGTTCCTGACCGAGTCGCTGGCGCGCCATTATTCACGCACCTATGGCAGCAACACGGAATGGATCATCGGCGAAGCGACTTCGGTTGCCGAGTTGGGCGAAGACTTTGGCCATGAATTCTATGAAGCCGAGCTGAAATACCTGGTCGAGCACGAGTGGGTTCGCCGTGCAGAAGATGCACTGTGGCGTCGTACGAAAGAAGGGATGTGGCTAACTGCCGAACAGCAGTCCCGCATGACACAGTGGCTGGCAGAATACGTTGAGAAACACCAGCTATCTCTGGCCTCCTGATAAAAATGCCGGATGGCGGCTAACGCCTTATCCGGCCTACAAAAGTAGATAAACGTAGGCCGGGCAAGCGAAGCGCCCCCAGGCATTTTACCGGATGGCGGCTAACGCCTTATCCGGCCTACAAAAGTAGATAAACGTAGGCCGGGCAAGCGAAGCGCCCCCGGGCATTTTGCCGGATAGCGGCTAACGCCTTATCCGGCCTACAAGAGTAGATAAATGTAGGCCGGGCAAGCGAAGCGCCCCTGGGCATTTTGCCGGATGGCGGCTAGCGCCTTATCCGGCCTACAAGAGTAGATAAATGTAGGCCGGGCAAGCGAAGCGCCCCCGGGCATTTTGCCGGATAGCGGCTAACGCCTTATCCGGCCTACAAAAGTAGATAAACGTAGGCCGGGCAAGCGAAGCGCCCCCGGCATCGTGTGTTACAACCGCACCGAATCAATATGCCAGATGTTCTCGGCGTACTCTTTGATCGTCCTGTCCGATGAGAAGTAGCCCATATTGGCGATATTTATCATCGACTTCGTGGTCCACTCTTCCGGGTGGCGATACAGTTCGTCAACTTTGTCCTGGCAATCAACGTAGCTGCGATAGTCCGCCAGCACCTGATAGTGGTCACCAAAGTTAATCAGTGAGTCCACCAGGTCACGGTAGCGTCCCGGCTCCTCGGGGCTGAATACGCCACTGCCAATTTGCGTCAGCACCTGGTGCAGTTCTTCATCTTTCTCGTAATACTCACGCGGCTTGTAACCCTGACTACGCAGCGCCTCCACTTCTTCCGCAGTATTTCCAAAGATAAAGATATTCTCTGCCCCCACATGCTCCAGCATCTCAACGTTAGCACCATCCAGCGTGCCGATGGTCAGCGCACCGTTAAGAGCAAATTTCATATTACTGGTCCCGGAGGCTTCGGTCCCGGCCAGTGAGATTTGCTCAGACAGGTCGGCGGCAGGAATAATCACCTGCGCCAGGCTGACGCTGTAGTTAGGAATAAACACCACCTTCAGCTTATCGCCAATTTGCGGATCGTTGTTGATCACCTTCGCGACGTCGTTGATCAGGTGAATGATGTGCTTCGCCATGTAATAGGCCGAAGCCGCCTTACCGGCAAAAATATTCACACGCGGCACCCACTCGGCATCAGGATCGGCCTTAATGCGGTTGTAGCGGGTAATCACATGCAGCACGTTCATCAACTGACGCTTGTACTCGTGAATACGCTTAATCTGCACATCAAACAGCGATTTCGGGTTCACCACCACGTTAAGCTGCTGGGCAATGAGCGTCGCCAGGCGTTTTTTGTTCTCCAGCTTCGCATGACGCACCGCCTGGTTCACCAGCGGGTAATCGCAGTGCTGCTCAAGCTCGCTGAGCTGACTGAGATCGGTGCGCCAGGTACGGCCAATGTTCTCATCCAGCACATTGGAAAGCGGCGGGTTCGCCAGCGCCAGCCAACGACGCGGTGTCACACCATTGGTAACGTTGCAAAAACGGGTTGGGAAGATATTTGCAAAATCAGCAAACAGCGACTGTACCATCAGGTTAGAGTGCAACTCCGACACACCGTTAACTTTGTGGCTCACCACGACGGCCAGCCACGCCATACGCACGCGACGGCCGTTCGACTCATCAATGATCGAAGTACGCCCCAACAGACCCGTATCGTTCGGATACTGCTCCTGCAGCGTTTTCAGGAAGTAATCGTTAATCTCAAAGATAATTTGCAGGTGGCGCGGCAGAATTTTACCCAGCATATCCACCGGCCAGGTTTCCAGCGCCTCGCTCATTAGCGTGTGGTTGGTATACGAGAAGACCTGACAGCACACCTCAAAGGCATCGTCCCAGCTAAACTTGTGCTCATCAATCAGCAGGCGCATCAGCTCAGGAATCGACAGCACCGGATGGGTGTCATTGAGGTGAATAGCAATTTTATCTGCCAGATTATCGTAGGTTTTGTGCAGTTGATAATGACGACTCAAAATGTCCTGCACCGTGGCGGAGACCAGGAAATACTCCTGGCGCAAGCGCAGCTCGCGTCCTGAATAGGTGGAGTCATCCGGATACAGCACGCGGGAAACGTTCTCGGAATGGTTTTTATCTTCCACCGCCGCAAAGTAGTCGCCCTGATTGAATTTACCGAGGTTGATTTCGCTACTGGCCTGCGCATTCCACAGACGCAACGTGTTGGTGGCGTCTGTGTCGTAACCAGGGATAATTTGGTCATACGCCACCGCGAGGATCTCTTCGGTCTCAATCCAGCGCGTTTTCTTGCCTTCCTGCTGAATACGCCCACCAAAACGCACTTTGTAACGCGTATTGTGGCGTTTAAATTCCCACGGGTTACCGTATTCCAGCCAGTAGTCCGGCGACTCTTTCTGTCGGCCATCGACAATGTTCTGTTTGAACATCCCGTAGTCATAGCGAATACCGTAACCGCGTCCCGGCAGGCCCAGCGTTGCCAGAGAGTCAAGGAAGCAGGCCGCCAGACGACCAAGGCCACCGTTACCAAGACCAGGGTCGTTCTCTTCGTCAATCAGATCTTCAAGATCCAGCCCCATGCCTTCCAGCGCATTTTTGACATCATCATAAATACCCAATGATAACAGTGCATTGGAAAGCGTGCGGCCAATCAGGAACTCCATAGACAGGTAATAGACCTGGCGAGTTTCCTGGGATAATTGCGCACGATTAGAACGCAGCCAGCGCTCCACGAGACGATCGCGCACCGCGAACAATGTGGCGTTCAGCCACTCATGTTTATTGGCAATGACCGGGTCTTTACCAATCGTGAACATCAGCTTGTAGGCAATAGAATGCTTAAGTGCCTCTACGCTGAGTGTGGGCGATGCATAAGTAAATGGAGCATTCATATAGGTGATTCCTGGATATCTATTTCAAGCGATAGTAAAGCTCACGGTAAGACTTCGCCGCGACTTGCCAGCTAAAATCCATGGTCATGGCCTGACGTTGTACGAACCGCCAAAGCGAAGGCCGGGACCACAATACGAAAGCACGCCGGATCGCCCGTAGCAGCGACCAGGCATTACTATCTTCAAATACAAACCCACTGGCGATACCGTCCGCCAGGTTCTCCAGCGAACTATCAGACACCGTATCAGCCAGCCCACCGGTACGCCGCACCAGCGGCAACGTGCCGTACTTCAGTCCATACAATTGCGTTAAGCCGCACGGCTCAAAACGGCTGGGCACCAATATCACATCGGCCCCGCCCATGATGCGATGCGAGAAGGCCTCGTGATAACCAATCTGCACGCCAACCTGGCCTGGATGTTCCGCGGCCGCCGCTAAGAACCCTTCCTGCAATACCGGATCGCCCGCGCCGAGCAACGCCAGTTGTCCGCCCTGCTCTAACAACCCAGGCAGCGCTTCCAGCACCAGATCCAGCCCTTTTTGACTGGTCAGACGGCTCACAACAGCAAACAGCGGCACTTTATCGTTAACCTTAAGTCCCATCGCAATCTGTAGCTGCCGTTTGTTCTCGGCCTTCTCTTCCAGCGAGTCACGGGTATACCGCGATGCCAATAACAGATCGGTTTCCGGGCTCCAGATTTTTTCATCAACACCGTTCAGTACGCCGGAAAGACGCCCCTCACGATGACGCTGTTGCAACAACCCTTCCATGCCATAGGCAAACTGCGGCTCGGTAATTTCCCGTGCGTAGGTCGGACTCACCGCCGTAATATGGTCGGCGTAGTACAAACCGGCCTTCAGGAATGAAATCTGCCCGTTAAACTCCAGTCCGTGCACATTAAAGAACGACCATGGCAATTGGATGTCATCCATATGCTTTGCATAAAACATGCCTTGATACGCCAGGTTGTGTACGGTGAACACCGATTTCGCCGGATGGCCGCGCGCCGCCAGATACGCCGGCGCCAGGCCAGCGTGCCAGTCATGCGCATGCACCACATCCGGGCGCCAGAATGGATCAAGCCCACAGGCCATTTCACAGCCTACCCAGCCGAGCAGCGCAAAACGTTGTACGTTATCGGAGTAAGCAAACAGGTTCGTATCGTGATACGGGCTGCCGGGACGGTCATAGAGATGCGGCGCATCAATCAGATAAATGCCGACGCCGTTGTAATGTCCGAACAACAGCGTTATCCGTCCGGCGAAAGTATCCCGACGCGTCACGACCTGCGCATCAGGAATGCCGCGACGAATATCAGGAAACGCCGGAAGCAACACGCGGGCATCCACGCCGTCCGCAATTTGTGCCGCAGGTAACGCCCCAATAACATCCGCCAGTCCCCCGGTTTTTAACAGGGGGAACATCTCTGAACAAACGTGTAAAACCTGCATTATCGCTCCTGTTTGATTTGCAGTTTGCGTAGCATTTCACGCGTGACCAGCACAATGCCTTCCTCTGAGCGGTAGAAGCGACGAGCATCTTCTTCCGCATTTTCGCCAATCACCATGCCCTCAGGAATGACGCAGGCGCGATCGATAATGCAACGACGTAAGCGGCACGAACGTCCAACCCAGACTTCAGGTAACAACACTGCCGAATCAATGTTACAGAAAGAATTCACCCGCACTCGCGGGAACAGTACGGACTGCACCACCACCGAACCAGAAATAATACAGCCACCGGAAACCAGCGAGTTCAGCGTCATTCCGTGGCTACCGGAACGGTCCTGCACGAATTTCGCTGGCGGCAGTGATTCCATATGTGTACGGATTGGCCAGTTCTGGTCATACATGTCCAGTTCAGGCGTTACCGAGGCCAGATCGAGGTTCGCCTTCCAGTAGGCTTCCAGCGTTCCCACATCACGCCAGTATGGCTCGGATTCCGGATCAGACTGCACGCAGGACAACGGGAATGGATGTGCATAAGCCATGCCAGCTTCGGTGATTTTCGGGATCAGGTCTTTACCAAAATCGTGGCTGGAGGTTTCATTCAGGTCATCTTCTGCCAGCAATTCATACAGATAATCGGCGTCAAAAACGTAGATCCCCATACTGGCGAGAGATTTAGTGGGGTCACCTGGCATAGCAGGTGGATTCGCTGGTTTTTCAACGAATTCGATAATTTTTTCGTTTTCGTCAACAGCCATTACGCCAAACGCACTGGCTTCTTCGATAGGCACTGGCATACAGGCAACGGTGCAACGTGCACCTTTCTCAACGTGGTCGATCAGCATGCGCGAGTAGTCTTGCTTATAGATATGATCACCTGCAAGGATCACCACATATTCCGCTTTGTAGCGTCGAATGATGTCCAGGTTTTGGGTCACCGCATCCGCCGTGCCGCGATACCAATTTTCGCCCTGCATCCTTTGCTGGGCGGGCAGCAGATCGACAAACTCGTTCATCTCTTCGCTAAAGAATGACCAGCCACGCTGAATATGCTGCACCAGGGTATGTGACTGGTACTGCGTGATCACGCCAATACGACGGATCCCGGAGTTAATGCAGTTGGATAAGGCAAAATCAATAATGCGGAATTTACCGCCAAAGTGCACGGCAGGCTTAGCACGTTTGTTGGTTAAATCTTTCAGGCGGGTACCGCGGCCACCGGCCAGGATCAGGGCAACAGATTTTAATGGCAGCTGGCGCGCCAACATTACACGATCGTTCTTCTCTAAACTCACCATGACTAACTCCTTTTTTATCTTCTCTGGAACACACACAGTCCGTGCGCAGGTCCCTGCCAGACAGCCGTAAGCACCGGATTGTCCTCTCCGGCAAATGGGGGAATGGCATGCCATTCCCCTTCAGGTAAAACGATATCTGTCACCTCAAGCGTGGCGTTTATTGCAATCAGGAAACGGTCTGAAAGCAGGATTTGCATCTGTTTCGGGCCGTTTTGCCACTCATCCGCACTTAAGGGTTGTGCGTACTTATTCAGCCAGCGGACATTGCCATCGCCTTCTTCCCACCAGCAATCTCCGGTAAGAGCCGGGATTTGCTGGCGGAGATGAATCAGGGCGGCGGTAAATGTCGTTAGCCCACTGTTTGCCTGCTGCCAGTCCAGCCAGGTTAGCGCGTTATCCTGGCAGTAAGCGTTATTGTTACCGTGCTGGCTATGACCATGCTCATCGCCTGCCAGCAACATCGGCGTCCCCTGGGAGAGCAGCAGCGTGGTTAACAGCGCATGAATGCTGTCGCGCCGCCGTTCAATCAGGTCCAGCGAGCCGCCTAATCCTTCTTTACCATGATTGTCGCTGTAGTTATTGCTAGTGCCGTCCCGATTTTCCTCACCATTCGCTTCATTGTGCTTATTTGTGAAGCACACACAGTCGCGCAGCGTAAAACCGTCATGCGCGGTCACCAGATTGACGGTAGCGCTGGGTTTGCGGCCATTGCGTTTAAACACATCGCTGGATGCGGCGAAACGTCCGGCAAACTCTCCCAAAGACAGATTACGCTGAAGCCAGAAGCGTCGACTGGCATCGCGAAAATGGTCATTCCACTCGGCAAACGGCGGTGGGAAATTACCCACCTGATATCCGCCTTCACCAATATCCCACGGTTCCGCAATCAGTTTGACGCGAGAGAGCAGCGGACAGTTTTGGATCGCGGTAAACAGGGGTGCATCCTGACGAAACGCAGGCGTACGCCCCATGACGGAAGCTAAATCAAAACGAAAACCATCGACGTGGCAGGTTTCAACCCAGTAACGCAGGCATTCACAGGCATACTCCACGACACCAGGATGGCTCAGATTGAGGGTGTTCCCACAGCCGGTCCAGTTGTAGTAATCACCATCGTCCCTGATCCAATAATAGCTACGGTTATCAATTCCGCGCAGCGAGAAGACAGGCCCCTCAAGATCCAGTTCGGCACTGTGGTTCAAAACGATATCGAGAATGACCTCAATACCCGCTTTATGCAGTGCTTTTACCGCATCACGAAACTCATCCAACGCACTCTCTGGCGAGCAGGCATAGGCTGGATGCAATGCAAACATCGCCACCGGGTTGTACCCCCAGTAGTTCGACAACCCCAACCGCTGAAGGCGCGGTTCGTTGGCGAAATGTGCAACGGGCAACAGCTCCAGCGCGGTAATGCCAAGACGCTTGAAATAGTCGAGCATCACCGGATGACCGAGCGCTTTGTAGGTACCGCGTATCTCTTCAGGGATATCAGGATGCAGATACGTCAGCCCTTTGACATGCGCTTCGTAAATCACGGTATTGCCCCACGGCGTGCGTGGCGGGGTATCGTCTTCCCAGTCATACCGGTCTGACACCACCACGCTTTTCAGGGCGATGGCGGCATTATCGTGATGATCCGGTTCATCAATCCCGCCGTGCAGCAGAGGGTTATCTTTTAATTCACCTTCAACCCGACGCGCGCAAGGGTCGAGAAGCAGCTTCGCCGGATTGAAGCGGTGACCCTGCCCAGGCTGCCACGGTCCATGCACGCGATAACCGTAGCGCAGACCTGGTCTGGCATCGGCCAAATAGCCGTGCCAGATATCCCCGCTACGCCCCGGCAGGTCATAGCGGTGTTCGCAACCTTGCTCGTCGAATACGCATAACTCAACGCGTTCGGCATGGGCCGAGAAAAGGGTGAAATTGACGCCATGGCCGTCATACGTTGCACCATGGGGTGTGGCGTTGCCGGTTGCCAGTTGCGTCATTACCCCTCCCGAACCAGCCAAATCGTTGCCAGCGGTGGCAACGTGAGGCTCAGTGAGTGTTGACGCCCATGGCTGGCGATTTCATCACTGTGAACTGCCCCACCATTACCGGTATTGCTGCCGTGGTAATGCATCGAGTCGGTATTGAGGATTTCACGCCATTTGCCCGGTTGATTGATGCCGAAACGGTAGCCATGGCGCGGCACTGGCGTGAAGTTACTGGCGACGATAATTTCATTACCGGCCTTGTCACGGCGGACAAAAATCAGCACCGACCGTTCGTTGTCATCCACCACCAGCCACTCAAAGCCATAGGCATCAAAATCAAGCTCATGCAACGCTTTATGATGACGATAGGTGTGGTTCAGGTCGCGTACCAGTCGCTGTACACCGTGGTGCCAGTTGTCGCCCCCTTCCAGCAAATGCCAGTCAAGGCTGGCGTCGTGGTTCCACTCGCGTCCCTGAGCAAATTCGTTCCCCATAAACAGCAGTTTCTTACCAGGGAAGGCCCACATCCAGCCGTAATAGGCACGCAGGTTGGCAAATTTCTGCCATGCGTCTCCCGGCATGCGGTCGAGAATCGATTTCTTACCGTGTACGACTTCATCGTGTGACAGTGGCAGAACAAAGTTTTCGGTGTAGTTGTACAGCATGCCGAAGGTCAGCTTATCGTGGTGATACTGACGATGAACCGGGTCCAGCTTCATGTAATCCAGCGTGTCGTGCATCCAGCCCAGGTTCCACTTGTACCAGAAACCTAAACCGCCCATATCCTGCGGTCTGGAGACACCGGCAAAATCGGTGGACTCTTCCGCCATGCTCACGGCACCAGGAACCTGTTCACCAAGAATACGGTTGGTATTGCGCAAGAACTCAATGGCTTCGAGGTTTTCGCGACCACCAAATTCATTCGGGATCCATTCGCCTTCTTTACGGCTGTAGTCGCGATAAATCATTGATGCCACGGCATCCACGCGCAGCGCATCGATACCAAAGCGCTCAATCCAGTACAGGGCGTTGCCCACCAGATAGTTGCTGACTTCACGGCGGCCATAGTTGTAGATCAGCGTATTCCAGTCCTGGTGATAGCCTTCACGCGGGTCGCTGTGTTCATACAAACTGGTGCCATCAAACTGAGCCAGACCAAAGTCGTCCGACGGGAAATGACCCGGAACCCAGTCGAGGATCACGTTCAGCCCCGCCTGATGGGCGGCATTGACAAAATAGCGGAAGTCATCGCGCGTGCCGAAACGGCGGGTCGGCGCGTACATGCCGGTAGGCTGGTAACCCCAACTGCCGTCAAACGGGTGTTCGTTGATCGGCAGCAGTTCGAGATGGGTAAAGCCCATCCACTTTGCGTAGGGAACCAACTGATCTGCCAGCTCACGATAGCTCAGCCAGAAGTTGTTATCGGTATGGCGACGCCATGAACCCAGATGCACTTCATAGATAGAGATTGGCGCATCAAACTGATTAGCTCTTTTGCGCTCCTCAGTTTGCACCACTTTTTCCGGCAAACCGCAGATAAGCGATGCAGTTTCCGGGCGCATTTGCGCTTCAAACGCGTAGGGGTCGGCTTTAATACGCAGCTTACCGTTTGCATCGATCATCTCGTATTTATACAGCTGACCCTGCTGGGCTCCGGGGATAAACAGTTCCCAGATACCACTCTCTTTACGCAGGCGCATGGGGTGGCGGCGGCCATCCCAATAGTTGAACTGTCCCACGACTGAAACACGCTGTGCATTCGGCGCCCAGACGGAAAAACGCGTGCCGGTAACGCCATCCATGGTGTCTGCATGCGCCCCCAGCGTCTCGTAAGGTCGCAGATGCGTACCTTCAGATAACAGCCAGGCATCCATATCCTGGATTAGCGGGCCAAAACGATAAGGGTCATCAATCAGATTCTGCTGTCCATGCCAGACAACGGCCAACTGATAGCGAAAGAAATTTTTACGGCGGGGAAGTACAGCACAAAAAAAACCGCGAGAGTCGAGGCAATCCAGCTTGCCCACTTTACGTCCGGTCTTTGGTTCGATCACCCACACTTCGGTGGCATCGGGTAATAGGGCGCGGACTTCAAGTCCGGCTTCAGTTTGGTGCATACCCAGTACGGAAAAAGGATCCGCAAAATGGCCTGCAATTAGCGCATTAATCACGTCTCTATCGATACGAACGGACATGGTTGTCTTCCTGTTTTATGGTGTCACCCCTTCCAACTGATTTTCGACATCAGGTGCGACACTTCTTTGACCTGAACGGCGCAGCACAATTGTGCATCCTCTCTGCGTCGTCCCACCTTCAGGCAACAACTTAATACCTCCGGTACTAAGTCACCCTTAAAGAATAGCCAATGCTTTATCTTACTCCCGGTAAAAAATGAAACATCTGCGCTTACTCCTGTATTACGCAAAAAAAAGGGCGACTCAGCACCCAATGTTTATTCACAATATGTGTCTGCCAGATGGCGGTGTTGCCTTACCCGACCTGCTGACTCGCGTCATTTACAGGCCCGATAAGCGTAGCGCCATCAGGCAGTCCAGCATTACGCCAGCTGACGCAGCATACGGCGCAGTGGCTCCGCGGCACCCCAGAGCAGTTGGTCGCCTACGGTAAAGGCTGACAGGAACTCCGGTCCCATATTCAGCTTACGCAGACGGCCTACTGGCGTGGTCAACGTACCGGTAACGGCCGCTGGGGTTAACTCACGCATAGTGATATCCCGATCGTTTGGCACTACTTTTGCCCACGGATTGTGCGCAGCCAGCAGTTCTTCAACGGTCGGAATAGACACATCTTTTTTCAGTTTAATGGTGAATGCCTGGCTATGGCAGCGCAGCGCACCGACGCGCACGCACAAACCATCAACCGGGATCACCGAAGACGTGTTGAGAATTTTGTTGGTTTCCGCCTGCCCCTTCCACTCTTCACGGCTCTGGCCGTTATCGAGCTGTTTGTCGATCCACGGAATCAGGCTACCGGCCAGCGGTACGCCAAAGTTATCAACCGGCAGTTCACCGCTACGGGACAGGGTCGTGACTTTGCGTTCGATGTCGAGGATAGCAGAGGAAGGTGTCGCCAGTTCATCGGCCACATGGCTATACAGATGCCCCATCTGCGACAGCAGTTCACGCATATGGCGTGCGCCGCCGCCGGAGGCCGCCTGGTAAGTTGCCACGGATACCCAGTCAACCAAATCATTGGCAAACAGGCCGCCGAGCGACATCAGCATCAGGCTAACGGTGCAGTTACCGCCGACAAAAGTCTTAATACCTTTGTTCAGACCGTCGGTAATGACATCCTGGTTAACCGGATCGAGAATGATGATGGCATCGTCTTTCATGCGCAATGAAGAAGCCGCGTCAATCCAGTAACCCTGCCAACCGCTTTCACGAAGCTTTGGATAGATTTCGTTGGTATAATCGCCGCCCTGACAGGTCACGATAATGTCCAGCGCCTTCAGCGCGTCCAGATCAAAAGCGTCCTGAAGTGTGCCGGTAGTCGAACCACCGAACGTCGGTGCCGCCTGCCCGAGCTGGGAAGTAGAAAAGAAAACAGGGCGAATGGCGTCAAAGTCGCGCTCTTCAACCATGCGTTGCATGAGAACAGAGCCGACCATACCGCGCCAGCCGATAAAACCAACATTTTTCATAGCGTTTTTTTCCTGCAGAGATGTGTGCTGTGTATGCTAACCAGTATCCTACTGGCCTATCCTTCACCATACAAAAAGCAGCCAAAGTCGCAAGTGAAATTAATCAATGATAGCGAAGCCATCAGTAATGCGACTTATCCCGCTGCGCAAGCAAGCAGAAAGTCCGCGGTAATTATCAGGGAATTTGAGTTATGAATGAAATCATTTCAGCGGCAGTTTTATTGATCCTGATTATGGATCCGCTCGGAAATCTGCCCATTTTCATGTCCGTATTGAAACATACCGAACCAAAACGCCGTCGCGCGATTATGATTCGCGAGCTGTTCATTGCTCTGTTGGTGATGTTCATTTTCCTGTTTGCGGGCGAGAAAATTCTGGCATTTCTTAACCTGCGAGCAGAAACCGTCTCCATCTCCGGAGGCATCATCTTGTTCCTGATTGCCATCAAAATGATTTTCCCCAGCGCCACCGGGAATAGCACCGGGCTTCCGGCAGGCGAAGAACCCTTTATCGTGCCGCTGGCGATTCCACTGGTTGCTGGTCCAACAATTCTGGCATCGTTGATGCTGCTATCGCACCAGTACCCGAATCAGATGGGGCATCTGGTGATTGCGCTACTGATCGCCTGGGGCGGTACCTTTGTGATTTTGTTGCAGTCTTCGCTGTTTTTACGTCTGCTGGGTGAGAAAGGGGTTAACGCCCTTGAGCGCCTGATGGGACTGATTCTGGTGATGATGGCCACCCAGATGTTCCTCGATGGCGTACGGATGTGGATGAAGGGGTGATTTATCCTTTTGGACTGGATGACATGTTACCCGGATAACGGTTCCGTTCACATTATGTTCATTGCTTCTCTGAGATCTAGTCACCGGTGAACGTGTTAAGGGGGCTACGCAGCCCCCTTAACAATCCCGGCTCTCCGGCAGGAAAATCGCCACTTCGTGGTTCCCTCCGCTTATTCCTTCAGGCTACCGGGCCGGGCGCGAGGCAGCGTCCATGCAAAACGCGCCCTGAACCCGCATCCCTGCGGGTTCTCCCGGCCTTACGGAAACGCGTCGGCAATTTTCAGCCGGACCAGCCCACACCTCACCATTAGCATTTTCGGTCTGCACAGCAAAACGGATATAGCTGAAAGCCAGAGCGCTGAAGCGACACCCTGGTCCGGCTGAAAATCGATGAGGTGTTGACGGCTGACCGGGTCTGCCCGCAGGGATGCGGGCAGAGGGGACGGCCTGCATGGATGCAGGCTCGGCCCCGACCCGACAGGCAGACGGAATAAGACGAATAACTCGCGCAGCGACGATTTTCCCGCCGGGAGCCTGGGTTGCAAGGGAGGCGGCGGTGAGCCTCCCTTGCACGTTCACGGGTATCAGAGTTTCAGAGAAATGACACCACTGAGGTGAACGGAAACCTGAGCAATAGTCACATGTTCACCCTACATGCTTAACTGAACGGCATTGCGCTGTAATTTCAGGTATTCCTTACGCTTTTAACTCGCTGAAAAAGCGTATTTTCATTTCTGCGAGGAGCCTTCCGGAATGCCCTCTTGTCAGCATCGCGGATTAGCATTATCTTCTCGCTGCACCTGCAAAATCAGGTGCCAGAATTAGCCTTCTGAACTCCTTCATCGGTGACGCAAGTATTTTTGTGTCGCACGCTTAGGTACACTTCAATGGTGGACCGGGCGGGGGCGTCGCAAGACGCGCCGGTATCCGATGAGGCCGGTAAGGCTAACCCTGCTCGGTTCCACCGCCAGTGAGATTAGCCTCTCCAGTGGTGGATGAAAATCACTCATCGGAGGCTGCCCTATGGCGACTACCCCTCTCTTTTCACACTCTTTATTTACCCTGCCCTTTAGCCATGCCACGGATTTCACCGAGCTGGCGGATAACTGCGAGCGTTTTGTCGAAGGACTTGTTGAATGCCATGACCCGGTTGAAAAACTGGCGATATGTGCGCGCCTGTCGGCCTGTCTGGCACTATTGCAACCAACCTTAACGGAACCCGTACCGCATCACCTGCAAGCCAGCCTGACGGTGGAAACATTCCCCACCCGTTCTCCGCTCTTTGAGCCTGAACCCGACCAGATGGGGCGCTACTGTCAGTTATTAACGCACCTGCTGATGAGTAAAACGCTGTCTGACGAGATGGAACGCGTGGCGGGTGACTTACTGCAAGATCTGGTGGGCTATTTCGCCGATACGCTAAAAGCGCCGCGCTGGCTGAAAACAGAAGAAGGGCTGGTCGTGCTATAAAAAAGCCGGGTAGCGGCTTCGCCTGACCCGGCCTACGATGCGGATATGTACTTGATGTAGGCCCGGTAAGCGTAAACGCCACCGAGCAACAAGACTCAGCTCAACAGCTGGAAAGCAATCATCCCGACAATTGCACCGACCGTACCGAGGATGGTTTCCATCATCGTCCAGGTCTTCAGCGTTTGCGCTTCAGTTGCACCGGTAAATTTACCGAACAGCCAGAAACCGGCATCGTTCACGTGGCTGACCACGATAGAGCCGCCCGCGATACAGATAGACAGTGCCGCCATCTGCGCACCGGAAAAATTCAGTTGCTCAATCACTGGCATCACCAGACCCACAGCCGTTAAGCAGGCTACGGTCGCGGAACCCTGAATAATACGTACCGCCGCCGCCAGCACAAAGCAGGTAATGGCAATCGGTAAGCCCATACCGGTTAACGCTTCGCCCAGCGCCGGACCGACGCCGGAATCCACCAGCACCTGTTTGAACACGCCACCGGCACCGATCACCAGCAGAATAATCCCCGCCGGTTGCAGCGCGTGTCCGCAGATCTCCATCACCCGGTCTTTCGCCATACCCTGACGAATGGCCAGACCATAAATAGCGACCAGACAAGCGACCAGAATCGCAGTGAACGGATGACCGATAAATTCGAACCATTCATACGCAGTAGAACCGACCGGCACAAAGCGTGCGGCGATGGTTTTCAAACCAACCAGCACCAGTGGCAGCAGGATCAGCGACAGGCTGAAGCCAAAGGATGGCATCTTGCCTTCGCCCAGATGCGGCTCGGTAATGTCTTCCGGTACATGCAGTTCAACGTAACGGCTGATAAAGTTGCCCCACAGCGGCCCGGCGATAATCATGCCCGGAATCGCCGCACACAGGCCAATCAGGATCATCCAGCCAAAGTCAGCGTGCATTTGCGAAGCCAGCAGCATTGGCGCCGGCCCTGGCAGCAGGAACGCGGCAGCAGCAGCCACACCCGCAAACAGTGGAATAACCAGCTTCACCAGGTTAGTTCCCGTATGGCGCGCCATTGAGAATGCGACACTTATCAGCAGCACAATCGCCACTTCAAAGAACAGCGGTAGCGCGCAAATCAGACCGGCCAGACCGATCGCATAATGCGCACGGCTGTGACCGAAGGATTTCAGCATTTTAACGGCAATCTGATCGACCGCGCCCGTCTCATGCAAAATCTTGCCGAACATCGCCCCCAGCGCCACCACAATCGCCAGAAAGCCGAGCGTGCCTCCCATCCCTTTTTCCATCGTTGCCGCGATTTTATCGAGCGGCATACCGGAAAAGAGACCTGCACCAATGGACACCACCATCAAAGCGACAAAGGCGTGCATACGCGCCTTCATCACTAAAAACAGCAGTAATAAAACGGACCCTACTGCTGTTAAAACAAGCGTTAATGTAGTCACTACTTACTGCCCTGGTTAATAACCTCAATGGTGCTAGCTACCACACCGTCCAGCGGCTGATCGATATCCACTACCAGAACATCGTTTTCATTCGCACCCGGTTCTTCCAGCGCTTCAAACTGAGTTACCAGCATCTGCGTTTTGAAGAAGTGACCTTTACGCGCCTTCAGACGACTTTCGATAACGTCAAAATCCCCTTTCAGGTAGATGAAAGAGAGATTCGGGTTACCGTCACGCAACTGGTCACGATAGTCTTTTTTCAAGGCAGAGCAGACGATCAGCGAAACTTTGTTGGTGCGCTGCATCGCGAAGGCGGCGTCATTCAGCGCCTGTAACCACGGTTTACGGTCGTCATCGTTTAATGGCTCACCGGAAGCCATTTTCATGATGTTGCTGCGCGGATGGAGAAAATCGCCATCAAGAAACGCGGCCTGCAGTTGATGCGCCACTTCGCTGGCGACAGCAGATTTACCGCTGCCCGATACGCCCATCAGAACGTAAACGTGGTGATCATGATTAGTCGTGCTCAAAGCGTTGCCCCCACTGGTACAAGAATCAGGAAATTGTTACGGGTAACTGTTATCGGTAACATTGTCCAGCCGGATAAATAGAGAAGCAATATCCATTCGTGCTCGAAGTGTATAAGTGTGAGCTACTTCAAACTTGTTGGGTTAAATAGATCCGCCCGGTGACAAGGTGAAACCTAAATCTAACATTTTAGGTGTGACTACCTCACCACGGATGCGCGCCAGCAGACGTTCTGCGCCAATACTGCCCATTCTTTCACGCGGCGTCAGTACGCTCGCCAGGCGCGGTTCCATCACCTGGCCGATATCGTGACCGTGAAAACCGGCAATCGCCATATCATCGGGTATTCTTAATCCCAAACGCTGACATTCAAACGCTGCGCCTACCGCTAAGTCATCGTTGGTACAGAAGACGCCATCAAGCTGCGGGTATTCACGCCGCGCCTGACGGATAAGCTCGATACCGGAGGAGTAGGATGAAGACTGTTCCACCATCACGCTATAGGGCACCAGATTGGCGTCGCGCATGGCCTGTTCGTAGCCCCGCTGTTTGATGATAGTACGTTCATCAAGACGCGCACCCAGATAGGCAATATGGCGATGGCCACGCGCGATAATGGCGGCCGTCATCTGACGTGCGGCTTCAAAGTTGTCGAAGCCGACGGCAATATCCAGACACGGAGACTGGCTGTCCATCAGTTCAACGACCGGGATCCCCGCCACTTCGATCATTTTCAACGTCCGGGGTGTATGGCTACGTTCGGTGAGGATCAGACCATCGATATTCCACGACAGCATTGATTCCAGGCGCTCTTGTTCCATCTCCGGTTTATAGCCGTAGTGCGCCAACATGGTTTGATAGCCATGGGCGTCGGTGACGGCTTCTATGCCGCGCAGGACTTCAGCAAAAACCTGGTTGGTGAGAGACGGTAACAGCACGCCAATTGCACGGCTGGTGGCATTAGAAAGGATATCAGGAGCACGATTGGGAATATAACCCAGCTCATCAAGTGCAGCGGCAATTTTGCCCCGCAGCGCCACGGAGACCTGCTCCGGGTTACGCAAAAAGCGACTGACCGTCATTTTAGTCACGCCCACGCGGTCGGCTACATCCTGAAGTACGGGTCTTTTCTTTTTCATCGTCCTGAAGCGTTAAAAAGGGATAGATTCCCCCAGTTTACCACGGACGTGCGAGAACCTTTGCAGAGAAAAAAAGGAGTTTTTATTGTGATAAATACACAAAATCATTCGAGTTGCATCAAGGCGGCGACGCAGTGAATCCCCGGGAGCGTACATTAAGTACGCGACCGGGGTGAGCGAGGAAAGCCAACACAGATGCGGCTTGAAGGATGACGTGTATTTTTATACTGGTGGCAGGTCAAACAGTAACACTTCGCTGTCGCTGTCGGCATGAATCGAAATTGCCTGTTCATCCCAGATTGCCAGACCGTCGCTGGTGGTCGCTTTGGTCCCGTTAATGGTGACGTTACCTTTTACCACCTGGATCCAGACGCGGCGTTCAGCGGCGATTTGATGCACCGACTGTTCATCTTTAAGCAGCGCCCAGCGATACAACTCCATATCCTGATACACTTTCAGCGAACCCTCTCGTGCATCCGGTGACAGCACCAACTGTTTGCCCTGAACAGCATCGAAACGACGTTGCTCGTAGCGCGGTGTAATGCCATTTTCCTGCGGAATGATCCAAATCTGATACAGGTGCAGTTTCTCGGTGTCGCTCGGGTTGTACTCCGAATGACGGATCCCCGTCCCGGCACTCATAATCTGGAATTCACCTGCCGGAACCTGCTCCTTATTGCCCATGCTGTCCTGATGTTCGACTGCGCCTTCCAGCACGTAGGTCAGAATTTCCATGTCTTTATGGGGATGAGTACCAAAGCCCTGACCTGCGTCGATCACGTCATCGTTGATCACGCGCAGTGCCGAGAATCCCATAAAATTCGGGTCATAATAGTTGGCAAAAGAGAAAGTATGCCAGGAATCGAGCCAACCATGATTAGCATGACCACGGTCGTTAGCTTTGCGTAAATAGATCATTGTGTTCACCCCCAGATGTTTTCGATGGAGTAAGTGTGGACTCAATCCGGTCGGGATCATAGAGGGTGAAAATTGACTCCTCTGTTCAAAAAATATGAACAATCACAGAGGAGTCCATCAACGCTATTTAGCGAGGGTTATCGTGGCAGGCGTTGCCTGTTCAAAGGCGCGTTCGAGGATTTCCAGGTTGATGAGAACTTCAGATTCCTTGACGTAATTAGGTGTACCCACTGTCAGCGTCTGATACAGCGCATCATAGACGCGGCCATAGTCGCCGACTTCCGGTTTCACCTCTTCTTTCACTGAGACGCCTTCATCATTGATGTACTCCAGCAGCCCAATGGAGTCGTCAGCGGCAAAACCGGGTTCTCCCGGCATGATATTGGCCTTCAGGCTGGTTTCCTGCTGATCGATGCCATACTTCACAAACGAGCCTTTTGTACCGTGGACGATAAACTTCGGATAATCGATTTTCACCAGATGACTGGTTTTGACAATGGCTTTCAGGTCACCGTAAAACAGCTGCGCTTCAAAAGTATCGTCCGGGTTCGCTTTGTTACGCAGGCTACGGATGTCGTAGGCCACATGGTCGGGGCGGCCGAACAGGGAGATAATTTGATCCATAGTGTGTACGCCCAGACCATAAAATGCGCCGTCCTGAGGCAGACCTGGTTTGGTTTCAGCGACCGGGCGGTAATAGTCAAAATGGCTTTCAACTTCAACAATCTCGCCCAACTTGCCGCTCTCAATCGCCTTTTTCGCGGTGAGGAAACAGGAGTCAAAACGACGATTCTGATATGGCGTAACGGTCAATCCCTTGCTTTGCGCTAGCTCAAACAGCTCTTTGGCTTGCGCAAGCGTCGGGGTGAAAGGTTTCTCAACCAGCACGCTTTTCCCGGCTTCCAGCGCACGTTTGGCGTATTCGAAATGGCTGTCAGCATGTGTACAGACGATCACCAGTTTCACCTGTGGATCATTTAAGATCTCGTCGAGGTCGCTGGTAAAGTGGATATGTGAATACTGCGGCGCCTGCTCTTCCGGTTTCGCGTTGCGGCGAAAAATATGTGCGACATGCCAGCTGTCTTTGCGGTTCAGGACATAAGGTAAATGGTAGCGAGTGGTACTTTTGCCAAAACCAATAAATGCGCAATGTAAGGCCATGAGACAATCCTTCTGAAGGTGAATGTCTACACCATAGCGCAAAGCGGCTGGAGACTGAATCCATCCTGTCATCGTGCCGGATGCGGCGTTGCCTTATCCGGCCTACAAAACTGAATCCATCCTGTTATCATGCCGGATGCGGCGTTGCCTTATCCGGCCTACCGCATTATACAGCCAAAAGATCGGGCGTAAGTGGCGTAGGCAGATTATTCACGGCCTGCGCGCAGCAACCGGAGCGTACACTGAGTTCGTGAGGATTGCGAGCACAGCCCGGGATTAAGCTGACAAGCAAACTAGCCCGAAACCCAGCCCAAAAAAAAAGCCAGCAAAAGCTGGCTAAAGTAATACTGGAAGCAATGTGAGCAATGTCGTGCTTTCAGGTTCTCCGTAGGGGTTCCCCTGAACGCAGAGCAATAATAATCATTCTCATTCGCACTTGTCTACTTATTTTTGCAAAAAAATGCAGTTGACGGATTTTTTAATCTCAGCGAGTGTAAATGCACAATTACCCCTGAAGGAGATAAGGAATGAGTGAGATAGTGATACGCCACGCTGAACCAAAAGATTACGACGCCATTCGTCAGATCCATGCGCAGCCGGAGGTGTACCACAACACGCTACAGGTTCCTCATCCTTCCATGGAGATGTGGCAAGTGCGACTCGCCGAGCAGCCCGGCGTCAAACAACTGGTTGCCTGCATTGATGATATCGTCGTGGGACATCTTTCCATTGCCGTCGCCCAACGCCCGCGCCGCAGCCACGTCGCTGATTTTGGTATTTGTGTTGATGCTCGTTGGCAGAACCGCGGCGTTGCCAGCGCCCTGATTCGCACAATGATCGACATGTGCGACAACTGGCTGCGCGTCGATCGTATTGAGCTAACGGTGTTTGTTGATAATGAGCCTGCGGTCGCAGTCTATAAGAAGTACGGCTTTGAAATCGAAGGCACCGGCAAGAAATATGGCCTGCGCAACGGTGAGTACGTTGATGCTTACTTTATGGCGCGCGTGAAATAACGGGTAAGAAACCACCAGAAAGCACTCGCCGGGCCTGCATCAACGGCAGACCCGGCAATACCATCAATATCCCGCCGTTAAATCATCCACGGAACGCGGGTCGGACGCGCCATACAGTGCGCCATCCGGTCCAACCATAATGCTCTGAGTGCTGCCCATTGCTTCTTTCAGCACCACTTTCTGTCCTTTCTGCTCAAGCAGCTTGACGGTGTCCGGGCTAAAACCTTTTTCAACACGCAGTTCATCCGGCAACCACTGATGGTGGAAGCGCGGGGCATTGGTGGCCTCAGCGACGTTCATCCCAAAATCAATGCTGTTAACCACCATTTGCAGCACGGTAGTGATAATTCGACTCCCGCCAGGGCTGCCGGTCACCAGCCAGGTTTTCCCGTCTTTAACCACAATTGTCGGCGACATCGACGACAACGGACGTTTCTTCGGTCCGACGGCGTTGGCATCGCCGCCCACCAGTCCGTAAACGTTCGGCACACCCGGTTTAGCAGAGAAATCATCCATCTCATTATTGAGCAGAATACCGGTGTTACCCGCCACAATACCGGTTCCGAAGGTGGTATTCAGGGTATAGGTCACCGCCACGGCATTCCCGTCTTTATCCACCACCGAGAAGTGAGTGGTCTGGTTACTTTCATAGGGAGCAAGTTTGCCAGGCTTGATTTGGCTGGAAGGCTTCGCTTTGTTGATATCAATCTGATCGGCAAGCGTTTTAGCATAGGCTTTGTTGGTCAGCGCCTGCCACGGCACTTTCACAAAATCCGGGTCGCCAAGATATTCGGAACGGTCGGCATAGGCATATTTTTCCGCTTCAGCCATGACCTGCATGGCATCGGCGCTGCCAAACCCGTACTTTTTCATATCGAAGTTTTCGAGAATGTTGAGGATCTGCACGATATGAATCCCCCCAGAAGATGGCGGCGGCATCGAGAAGACCTGATAACCACGGTAGTCACCGCTGATTGGCGCACGCTCTACGGCTTTGTAGTCAGCTAAGTCCGCTTTGGTGATAAGCCCGCCGTTCTTCTTCATCTCCTCAGCTATCTGATCGGCAATCGCCCCTTTATAAAACGCATCAGGGCCATTCTCGGCAATCATCTCCAGGCTTTTTGCCAGGTTCTTCTGTACCAGCTTATCGCCCTTTTTCAGCGGCTCGCCGTCCTTCCAGAAAATGGCTTTGCTGTTCTCGTGATTAGGGAGCACTTCGCTGCCATAGGTTTTCAGATCGTCGGCCAGCGCGTCATTAACCACAAAGCCCTCTTCCGCCAGCTTCATTGCCGGACGTACCACTTTATTCAACGGCAGCGTACCGTATTTCTCCAGCGCCAGCGAGAAACCCGCCACGGTGCCTGGCGTACCGGAAGCCAGATGCGACGTCAGCGACTTTTTCGCATCGGCGTTACCCTGTTCATCAAGGAACATATCGCGAGTCGCGCCAGCTGGCGCCATTTCACGGAAATCAATTGCTGTCGTCTTCCCGTCTTTGGTGCGCAGCATCATAAAGCCGCCGCCACCCAGGTTACCCGCCTGCGGATGCGTCACCGCCAGCGCGTAACCAACGGCGACGGCAGCATCGACGGCATTCCCGCCCTGTTTAAGAATGTCCACCCCAACCTGGGTAGCTAAAGCATCCACGGAGGCCACCATCCCTTGCTTAGCGCGTACGGGATGAAACACATCTTCCTCGACTCCGTAAGATACCGGCGGTGGCGCAGCTGGCGCGGCAGCAACGCTAAAACAACTTCCTGAGAGCAGAGCAGCAATGGCTACCCGGCGTAAAAACGTCGGTTTTATCATCGTTATTCTCCAGATTTATGGGGTCGGCCCCCACTAAGCCTGGTGCATAACTCTGAAATAATCATCGTAACGGCGAGAAAGGAGTAAACTTAAGAGATCCCCGAGAGGAGAAAAGCGATGAAACGACTCTTACTTTTAGCCATGCTATTGCCGTTTGCAGGCTTTGCACAGCCAATCAACACCATGAATAACCCGAATCAACCCGGTTATCAGATCCCGAGTCAACAGCGTATGCAAACACAAATGCAAACGCAGCAAATTCAGCAGAAAGGGATGCTCAACCAGCAGTTGCAAACGCAGACACGCATGCAGCAACAGCATATGGAAAACCAAATCAACACCAACTCCCAGCGAGTACGTCAGTCTCAGCCTGGCGAGTTGAATTCCGGCCAGCAGCAAATGCTGCCCAACAGCAATGGCGGGATGTTAAGCGGAACGCATAACCCGGACAACTCGCTGAATAAACAGCAACAGATGCTGCCGGAAAAAAAGAATGGCGACATGCTAAAACCGTCCAGCACGCCGCAACCTAACGTTCCGTTAAAAACGCTTGGACCTTAACAGGGCTGGAAATCCGGCCCGATGACATCAATCGCATCGGTACAGATGCAGTCTACTCCCCAGCGTAGCAGTTCTGCCGCACGCTGGGGTCGGTTGACGGTATACACCAGAATCCGCAGCCCCGCATCGCGCAACGCATCCACACGCGCCTCATCCAGCAGCTTATGATTAAGATGAATAGAGACACAGCCCAACCGGGTGGTGAGCTCTCGCCAGTCATCTCGCCACTCATCAAGCAGCAAACCACGCGGCAGCTCAGGCACCGCCAGTTGCGCCGCTTCAAGTGCATCAATTTCAAAAGATGACAGCAGCGGCGGCGTCATTCCCGCCCACAGTTCACGCGCGGCCAGTGCCACGGCTTTGCCGGTCAGCGTCCCGGTTCCGGTGGTCGGTTTGATTTCAATATTCGCCATCATGCCATGCTGGCGGCAGCGCTCCGCCACCTGGGAGAGCAGCGGCAATGGCTCGCCTTTAAACTCACCGCTAAACCAGCCGCCGGCATCAACACGCAGAAGATCCTGCCAGTTCAATTCACCCGCAACGCCCCAGCCGTTGCTGGTACGTTCCAGATTGTCGTCATGCAGCAGAAATATCTCACCGTCTTTCGACAATTTGGCATCGAATTCAATCATGGTGTGCCCGTATCGCGCCCCCACGTCAATCGCCGCCAGGGTATTTTCCGGTGCCAACTTACCGCCACCACGATGGGCGACAATATGGGGATAAGGCCAGTTACTCATACGCGTTGTCCTGTTTCGCCATCAAAGAGATGCAAATGATTGTCTGGCAGATGCAGCCATAGCGTGCTGCCTGCCGTCGGGCGATGCTGATGCGCCAGTCGCACCACCAGCTTTTGCTCACCCCAGCGTCCGTGTGCCAGGTTATCTGCGCCCAGCATTTCCAGCGTATCTAACACCAGCGGCACGCCGCCTTCGGCCTGCGAGCTTAGCGCAATATGCTCCGGGCGGATACCCAGCGTCATATTACGCCCACCAGACTCCCTGGCGCTTCTACCAAGCGGTAACGTCATACCGCCTTCCAGTTCAAAATGTGTGCCAGACGCGCTGACGTACCCATCCAGCAGGTTCATGGCCGGGCTGCCGATAAAACTCGCCACAAAGCGACTGGCGGGTTTTTCGTAGACTTCCACTGGCGTGCCAATCTGTTCAGCAATGCCCTTGTTCATCACCAGCACACGCTGGGCCAGCGTCATTGCCTCAACCTGATCGTGTGTGACGTACAACGAGGTGGTTTTCAGTCGGCGATGCAGATGTTGTAACTCAAGACGCATCTGCACACGCAGCTTTGCATCAAGGTTTGAAAGCGGTTCATCGAACAGGAAAACCGCCGGGTCGCGGACAATCGCTCGTCCCATCGCTACGCGCTGGCGCTGACCGCCAGAAAGTTCGCGCGGACGGCGCTTGAGCAGCTCACCCAGCTCGAGAATACGCGCCGCCTCATTTACCCGCTCAGCAATGTGCTCCTTGCCCATTCCCCGAATCTTCAATCCCCAGGCCATGTTTTCTTCCACGCTCATATGCGGGTAGAGTGCATAGTTCTGGAACACCATCGCAATACCACGATCTTTCGGTTCCATTTCGGTGACGCGCTTATTATCAATCCAGATGTCGCCGCCGCTCACCCGCTCCAAACCGGCGACCATCCGCAGCAACGTAGACTTTCCGCAACCGGATGGGCCTACCATCACAATGAATTCCCCGTCCGCGACGTCCAGCGTCAGCGGTTTAATCACCTGGGTTTTGCCGTCCCAGCTTTTGGTTACTGCCTGTAGTTTTAAACCAGCCATTTTTATTTCTCACTATCGACCAGGCCGCGTACGAAGGCACGCTGCATGGCTAACACGATGATTACCGGAGGGATGAGCGTCAGCAGCATGGCTGCCATCACCTGGTTCCATTGGGTAGTGCCTTCACCGGTAGCAATCATGCCTTTGATGCCTGCTACGGCGGTGCCCAGGTTAACGTCGGTAATAATTAACAACGGCCACAGATACTGGTTCCAGCCGTAGATGAAGGTGATCACGAACAACGCCGCCAGATTGGTTTTCGACAGTGGCAGCACGATATCGCGGAAAAAACGCATCGGCGACGCACCGTCAATACGCGCCGCTTCAACCAGCTCATCTGGTAGCGTCATAAAGAACTGACGGAACAGGAATGTCGCGGTAGCCGATGCCATGAGCGGCAACGTCAGACCCGCATAACTGTCGAGCATCTTCAGGTTGGCGATAACCTCCACCGTCGGGAAGATACGCACCTCCACCGGCAGCATCAGGGTGATAAAAATCATCCAGAAGAACAGGTTACGCAGAGGAAAGCGAAACCAGACAATGGCGAACGCGGACAGCATAGAGACGGTGATTTTTCCCACCGTAATACTGAATGCCATGATGAAACTGTTGAGCATCATCAGCCAGAACGGTGCGCTATTTACCCCCACACCATTGACCCAAATGTATTTCATGTTTTCCAGCAGTTGTGTGCCGGGCACCAGCGTCATCGGCGTTTCAAACACCGCTTTGTTATCCAGCGTCGCCGCAACAAACGCGACGTACAGCGGAAACAAGATCACCATGATCCCCAGAATCAACATGGTATGGCTGAATATTGTTAGCCCTCGACGATTCTCAATCATTGGTAACGCACCTTACTTTCCACATAGCGGAACTGCACCACCGTCAAAATAATGACGAGGAACATCAGCACGACCGACTGCGCGGCTGATGCGGAGAGATCCAGTCCGACAAAACCTTCACGATAGATTTTATAAATTAGCGTGGTGGTAGCCTGCACCGGCCCACCCGCTGTCGCAGCATCGATCACCGGGAAGGTGTCAAAGAAGGCGTAAACCAGGTTCACCACCAGCAGAAAAAAGCTAACCGGCGCGATTAGCGGTAGCGCTAATTTAAAGAAGCGGCGAATCGGCCCAGCGCCATCAATTGCAGCCGCTTCGATCAGTGAACGCGGGATCGACTGCAGTGCGGCAAAGAAGAACAGGAAGTTGTAACTAATCTGCTTCCAGACTGATGCAAACACCACCAGAAACATCGCCTGACCGCTGTTTTGCGCATGGTTCCAGTCATAGCCAAATTCACCGAGAAAATGGGTAATCAGCCCACGTCCTGGGTTAAACAGAAAGATCCACAGCACGGCGGCAACCGCAGGCGCAACGGCGTAAGGCAACAGCATCAGCGTTTGATAAAAACGGCTTCCGCGTACCACATAATTCACCAACGCGGCAAAAAATAACGACACCAACAGGCCGCTTACCGTAACCAACGAGCTGAACTTGATAGTGGTCCAGAACGAATCAAGGTAGTACGGGTCATGGAACAGTGCGACAAAGTTTTCCAGCCCGACGAACTGACTGGAAAGACCAAAGGGATCAACGCTTTGCAGTGAGTACCACAGCGCTTCACCGGCAGGCCAGATAAAGAAAATAACGGTGATAACCAACTGCGGGGCAACCAGTAGATAGGGAAGCCAACGCGAGCGGAACACCGGACGGGATGAGGACATGAAGTTTTTATTCCTGAGCAGTGCCGGATGGCGCTGCGCTTATCCGGCCTACGGGTATGAGTAGGCCGGGTAAGGCGTAGCCGCCACCCGGCATTTCACGATTAAGACTTGGTCGATTGCTCAAAGCGGCGCAGTAACTGGTTGCCACGTTCAACGGCAGCATCCAGCGCCTGTTGCGGGGTTTTCTTCCCGGTCCATACACTTTCCAGCTCTTCATCCACGATGGTACGGATCTGCGGCATATTGCCCAGGCGCAGCCCTTTAGTGAACGGCAACGGCGGCTTGTTCAACATCTGACGAGTTGCGATATCCGCGCCTGGGTTCTTATCATAGAAACCCTGCTCGCGGGTCAGATCGTAGGCGGCGGTGGTGATGGGCAGATAACCTGTTTTCTGATGCCATTCAGCAGCAATTTCAGGTTTTGCCAGGAAGTTGAGGAACTCCGCGACGCCCTGGTAGGTTGCTTTGTCTTTACCCTGCATCACCCACAGACTGGCGCCACCAATAATGGCGTTCTGCGGTGCACCTTTCACATCAGCATCGTATGGCATCATACCAACGCCATAGTTGAATTTAGCGTAGTGCCGGATATCCGCCAGAGAGCCGGACGATGCTGTGGTAATCGCACAATCACCGTTGTAGAACTTCTCGGTGGATTCATCTTTACGCCCGAAATAGCTGAAATCGCCCTTTTTATTCAGCTCTTCCAGCAGCGCGATATGTTTCACCTGCTCCGGCTTGTTGAACTCCAGTACTGCATCAGTACCGTCAAAACCGTTATTTTTAGTCGCAACCGGTAATCCGTTCCAGGCGCTGAAGTTTTCAATCTGGATCCAGCCCTGCCAGCCGCTGGCATACCCGCACTTCATACCTGCGGCTTTCAGCTTCGCGGTGTATTCCGCCAGATCCTGCCAGGTTTTCGGCGGTTGTTCAGGATCTAAACCGGCTTTTTTGAAGGCGTCTTTGTTGTAGTACAGCACCGGAGTGGAACTGTTAAACGGCTGAGAGAGCAAGTGTCCGGTTTTAGAGTCGGTGTAATAACCTGAAACCGTCGGCACGAACTGAGATTCATCGAAGTTAATCCCGGCCTCTTTAAACACTTCATAGACCGGTTTAATGGCTTTGGAGGCCATCATCGTGGCGGTACCGACTTCATAAACCTGCAGCAGTGCAGGTGCGTTTCCGGTACGGAAGGCGGCAATACCCGCGCTCAGACTCTGCTCATAGTTGCCTTTGTACTGCGGAACAATTTTGTAGTCAGGATGAGCCTCATTAAAACGTTGCGCCAGCGAATCAACTTCTTTACCCAGTTCGCCTTCCATTGAATGCCAGAACGGGATGGTGGTAACGGCCAGTGCCTGACCTGCAAATGCCAGGCTAAGTGCCAGTCCTAAAGCTGTATGTCGTAACGATATCATCGGTTATCTCTCTTGTTGTGCCGTATGCGCGATATCACGCGTTTTATGCTCGCGGGGGTAACATGACATGCTCGAATGACAGAAAAATAACTTTTTTATTACAAAAAAAAGATAGTAAGGCGACAAACAGATGGCAAGGCGGTGACTGTGCTAAGGAAGGAAAGTGGGAGCTGTGACACGTACAGCGAAAGTGCCTACGAACCGCCGGATGGCGATGCTAACGCATCTTATCCGGCCTACAATGGCTTCCGCCGGGGTTATCCTCGCAGGCGGGAGGCTATTTGTTCCAGCGTCAGCTGGCCCGCAGCCGCTTCAACCGTCATGGCGACAAAATCCGGGTTTGCAGGCAAAGCTATCCCGTTACGCTTTAAAAACAGCAACGTAATAAACAAAGCGGTACGTTTGTTACCGTCATTAAAAATATGTCCGCGAGAGATAGCCAGCAAATGCATTGCGGCCAGCAACCACACGTCGGTCACACCTTCATATTCAATTTGATTTAACACCCGATACATCAGCGCTTCAGCACGACCAGGATCGGGCATGCCCGTGACGCCAGGGGTTACACGTAGCAGCCTGTCGTGAAACAGTATTATCTCTTCCGCTGAGATAATTTGTAGGGTCATTTATCCGCCAGCTCCCTGATTTCATTACCATGTACCATCATGATATCGGCAAATTCATCATCAAGCCTTGCGGCCTGATAGCGTTCGAACTCTTCCGCGCTGATGATGACCGCAGGCTTATGACCACGGCGTGTAATGGTGACAGGAACGCCGGTGGCAGCGCTCTCCAGCACTTCCGCCAGATTCTGTCGGGCTTCGCTATAGTTCATGGTACGCATCAAAATCTCCTCACATGTACAACTGAATTGTACAACTACTGTGTACAAAAAAGAAGCATCACTCAGGTTGTGCGAACGTAAACTCCAGCGCCAGGCCCAGGATCTGCATACCATGAATGTTATCTTCCGGAGATATCGCCACCAGGCTTTCCAGAAACTTGAGTCGCCGTGACTGGGCGTTGATGATGAGTTTTCCCCGTAATGCAGGAAGCTTCAGCGAAGTGATGGGATAAACCACACGCCCAACGACTTCGACCGGCAGCTTGCGTAAGTCGACCTGCTGGAGCACCCCCACACAGGAGTACAGCAGGGCAACTGGCGTAACGGCAAGCAACGGCGCGCTGCTGATGCTGACAAAGTCCAGCAGCAGTTCCGGGCGAAGATAGTTCAGCCCATTAAAAGAGACAGTGGCACCATCAATCGCGGGCATGGGCAGCACGTCAGTTTGACGCGGTAAATCATTCATTCAGTTACCATTGGCACAAGATATATATCAAGCCGTTGATTATGCAGTAAATAGCCTATGCTTGCTGGGACAAGGCTCGCAATACCTGCAGATTTAGATAACGACGTAGCCCGACACTCTGCCCATCAACTCCGGTAACGTTAATCCCTACGCCAGCGGCGTTCATATTCGTTCTGTAAACGCTGCTGCTCCCGCCGCTCACGGTCACGCTGGATATCCGATTTTTCATCTTCCCAACCCGGACACACTGAACTGCTGAATACCTCGCAGGGTGAGTTGGATTGTGCTAACGGGTTGACCGGCTTTTCTTGCCAGATTGCAGGATCGCGCGGATCGAAAGTTTGCTCTTTCACTGCCTGCGCACTGAATGAGCAGGCCACGAGCAGACTTCCAATAGCCATACAGGCACCTGAACGTGTCATCCTTTCTCCATGTTCATTTTTATTATTGATAATCATTATCAATAATAACATAGCGCAATAAAAAAGGGGCCTGATGAGCCCCTTGTCTACTTAGATAACTGTTATCCGCCCAAATAAGCGCTACGCACCGCTTCGTTCGCCAGCAATGCATCACCGGTATCTTCCAGCACCACGTGACCGTTTTCCAGCACGTAACCACGGTCAGCGAGTTTCAGTGCCTGGTTGGCGTTTTGTTCGACGAGGAAAATCGTCATCCCCTGCTCGCGCAATTGCTCAATGGTGTTAAAGATCTGCTGGATGATGATCGGTGCCAGCCCCAGAGACGGCTCATCGAGCAGCAACAAACGCGGCTGACTCATCAAAGCCCGACCAATCGCCAGCATCTGCTGCTCACCACCAGACATGGTTCCCGCACGCTGGATACGACGTTCATGCAGACGTGGAAACAGGTCGTATACCCATTGAATACGCTCCTGAAACTGGTCGCGCTCGGCAAAAAAGCCCCCCATCGCCAGGTTCTCTTCTACCGTCATACGGGAAAATACGCGACGCCCTTCCGGGACAATCGCCACCGCTTCACGCATGATTTTTGCCGTCTGCCAGTCGGTAATATCTTTACCATCAAAGACAATACGCCCACTTGTAGCCCGAGGATCGCCGCACAGCGTTCCGAGCAGCGTGGTTTTCCCCGCACCGTTGGCACCGATAAGCGTCACGATTTCACCCTGATTGATGTACAGGCTGACATCGTGCAGTGCCTGGATCTTGCCGTAGTGGGCGTTGACGTTGTCAAAAGACAACATGACTTTTTCCATCTTATGCCTCACCACCATTATGCTTCACCTAAATAGGCGCGGATCACGTCCGGGTTGTTACGAATCTGCTCCGGTGTCCCGTTCGCCAGCGGCGTCCCCTGGTTCACCACGTAAATACGATCAGAAATACCCATCACCAGCTTCATATCGTGCTCAATGAGCAGGATGGTGGTGTCATGATGATCGCGCAGTTCGGCAATCAGCTCATCCAGCTCTTTGGTTTCTTTCGGGTTAAGGCCCGCAGCAGGTTCATCGAGCATCAGAATTTCCGGCTGAGTGACCATGCAACGGATAATCTCAAGACGGCGCTGGTCGCCATAGGCCAGGTTGCTCGCCTGCCGGTTAGCATGTTGCAGCAGGCCGATACGATCAAGCCAGGTGGCGGCGCGGTCCAGCGCTTCATCCTGCGCGCGGCGAAAAGCCGGAGTTTTTAACAGCCCGGAGAAAACCCCAGCTTTCAGTTGCTGATGCTGCGCCACCAGCAGGTTTTCAATCACTGTCATTTCGCGAAACAGGCGCACATGCTGGAAGGTACGCACCACGCCCATACGCGCAATTTGCTGGCCCGGCAGCCCTTCAAGGTGCTGGTCGCGCAGCTTAATCGTCCCGCCGGTCGGCTTATAGAACCCGGTCAGGCAGTTGAAGACCGTGGTTTTCCCCGCGCCGTTCGGTCCAATCAGAGAGACAATCTCTTTTTTATGCAAATCCAAAGACACATTGTTGACTGCCAGCAGGCCGCCAAAACGCATCATCAGGCCGCTAACCGATAATAATGGCTGACTCATGCCTGCTCTCCTTTTGCTTCCCCGTTTTTCAGTTTCAACTGTGGACGGGTCATCGGCAGCAAGCCCTGCGGACGCCAGATCATCATCAGTACCATCAAACCACCCAGCATTAACATGCTGTATTCATTGAAATCACGCATCAGTTCACGTGAGACCACCAGCAGGATAGCCGCCAGGATCACCGCAAACTGCGATCCCATCCCCCCCAGCACGACAATCGCCAGCACAAAGGCCGACTCAGCAAAGGTGAACGATTCCGGGCTGACAAAACCCTGGCGCGCGGCAAACAGCGTTCCGGCAAAACCGGCAAACGCAGCGCTGATGGTAAAGGCGGTCAGCTTGATGCGCGTAGGGTTTAAGCCCAGTGAGCGGCAGGCAATTTCATCTTCACGCAGCGCTTCCCATGCACGGCCCAGCGGCATACGCAACAGGCGGTTGATGACAAACAGCGAGAAGACCACCAGCAGCAGCGCCACCAGGTAGAGGAAAATCACACGGTCAGAGGGATCGTATTTCACGCCAAAGAAGTTGCTGAAGGTATCCCAGCCGCCTTCACGGGCGCTACGGCTGAATTCCAGACCGAAAAAGGTGGGTTTAGGGATCTGGCTGATACCATTCGGGCCACCGGTGACTTCAGTATTATTGAGCAACAGGATACGTACGATTTCGCCAAAGCCTAAGGTCACTATCGCCAGGTAGTCGCCACGCAGACGCAGAACCGGGAAGCCAAGCAGAAAACCAGCCGCCGCCGATACCAGCCCAGCCAGCGGCAAACAGGTCCAGAAACCAAGACCGTAATAGTGGTTCAGCAGCGCAAAGGTATACGCACCAATGGCATAGAAGCCGCCGTAGCCCAGCACCAACAAGCCGGAAAGGCCGACCACCACGTTTAAGCCGAGGCCGAGGATGATATAAATCATCGTCAGCGTAGCGATATCCACCGTGCCGCGCGACACCATAAATGGCCATGCGACAGCAATAACCAGCAGCGCCACCAGGAACAGCTTCTGTTTAACGGTTGAGCCATCAATCGCCGGCAGAATGAACTTCGGTCCGGAGACGCTCTTCAGGCTCTTCTGGAAAACGGGACGCAGCAGTTGGAAAAGAAAGACCACGCCGGTACCGATAAACACCCACTGCCAGCGGATATCCGCAGCGGTATCCACCACCAGCTTCGTGCCATCCAGTTCCAGTTGAACGCCCATGAAGACGCCCGCCAGGATGAAAAACATGACCGCTGAAAGCAGCGCCATTGCAAAATGCATCGGTTTCATACTTTCTCTACCTCCGGGCGACCCAGAATACCGGTCGGCATTACCAGCAGCACCAGAATCAGCAGTGCGAATGACACCACATCTTTATATTCCGTACTCAGATAAGCAGAGGAGAGCGCTTCCGCCACGCCCAGAATCAGGCCGCCGATCATCGCCCCAGGAATGCTACCGATACCGCCAAGAACCGCCGCGGTAAAGGCTTTCATCCCGGCCATAAAGCCAATATAGGGGTTAATTACACCGTAGAACTGTCCAAGCAATACACCTGCTACCGCCGCCATTGCTGCGCCAATCACAAAAGTCAGCGCGATCACGCGGTCAGTGTTAATACCGAGCAGACTGGCCATTTTCAGGTCTTCCGCGCAGGCACGACAGGCGCGTCCCATACGCGAATAGCGGATAAACAGCGTCAGCGCCAGCATCGCAAGGAAGGTCACAATCCAGATAACCAGCTGCATGGTGGTAATGGATGCAGAGAAGTTTTCACTGCTGCCGACAGTCCACTGGCCGTTAAACAGGCTGGGCAGCGCCACATCGCGCGAACCTTCAGTCAGGCTGACGTAGTTTTGCAGGAAGATAGACATCCCGATAGCGGAAATCAGCGCGATCAGGCGCTTGGAGCTGCGCACGGGCCGATACGCCACGCGTTCAATGCTCCAGCCGTAGGCGCTGGCAATCACAATGGCACCGACGAATCCCGCGGCAACCAGCAGCCAACTGGAATCAATGCCCATCATCATTAGCGCAGCGATGATCATAAAGGAGACATAACTGCCGATCATATACACCTCGCCGTGGGCGAAGTTGATCATGCCGATAATGCCGTACACCATCGTGTAACCGATGGCGATCAGCGCGTAGGTGCTTCCCAGCGTGACGCCGTTAAACATCTGCTGCAAGAAATAGAGGAACTGCTCGGACATAAGGTAACCTTTTTAAACCCGCCCGTTTTGCACGGGCGGTGGGATAACGCGTCTTCAGGTATTACTTCGCGACGGTCGATGAACCATCCGCGTGCCACTGGAAGACACCAAACTCAAATCCCTTCAAATCGCCTTTTTCGTCCCATTTCAGCGGCCCAATCACGGTATCAGCCCCGTGTGCTTTCAGATCTTTCACCAGGTCTAACGGCTCTTTGCTACCGCTACGATCCATCGCTGTCGCCAGTGACTGAACGGCTGCATAGGTGATCCATACGTAAGGTCCGGTTGGATCTTTCTTGTCAGCGTTGAGCGCATTGACGATAGCTTTATTCGCCGGGTCCTGGTCATAGCGTTTTGGCATAGTAACCAACATGCCTTCCGCGGCATCACCGGCAATGTTAGACAGTGAGGCATTGCCTACACCTTCTGGTCCCATAAACTGCGTCTTCAGGCCAACTGAACGCGCCTGACGCAGCATTTGCCCCATTTCCGGGTAGTAGCCACCGTAATAAACGAAGTCGATATTTTCTTTTTTCAGGCGGGCGATCAGCGCAGAAAAATCTTTCTCCCCGGCGGTGATCCCATCAAAGAAGACGATGTTGGCTTTACCTGCTTTCAGGCTGTCCTGCACCGAACGCGCCAGGCCTTCACCGTACTGCTGTTTGTCATGAATGATGGCGATACGCTGTGGTTTCACCTTCTCCAGGATGTATTTCGCGGCAGTCGGCCCCTGAGAGGAATCCAGACCCGCGGTGCGCATGATGTGCGCGTAACCACGCTGCGTCAGTTCCGGGTTAGTCGCTCCCGGAGAAATCATCAGAATGCCTTCATCTTCGTAAATATCTGATGCCGGTTGAGTCGATGAAGAACACAGGTGACCAATTACGTACTGAATGCCGTCATTGACGATTTTGTTCGCGACGGCAACGGCCTGTTTCGGATCGCAGGCATCGTCATATTCCACGGCAACCAGCTTGTCGCCTTTGATCCCGCCTTTGGCATTGATATCTTTAATCGCCTGGCGTGCGCCATTAAATTCCATATCGCCCCACTGCGCGACCGGACCTGACATCGCGCCAACAACAGCGACCTTGATATCCTCCGCCATAACAGCGTGCGACATTGCCAGTGCTATCACCCCTGCGATGATTGTTTTCGCATTCCGTTTCATTACCTGAATCCCCATTCGTGACGTAATTAATATTTTGTATTTATATGGTTAAAAAGCAGACTGTGCTTTTTTTGAACTGTACTATTTTTACCAGTCTCATTAATGGTTTAGCACAGTTTTTTAAGCAAAATCAGGCTAAAATCTCTATATTTCAGTCGATTAAGAAAAGATAATATTCTGCTTTTCACTATAGATAAACAAAAAAAAGTGCGTTTGTCAGCATAAAATAACGGTACAAAGAGCCGAATAAAATGCTGCATTCCAGGGTATTATTCTGCCTGTTTTTCAATCTTTGCTGTTTCAAACTGCCATTACTGTTGTCACAAAACGATTAACCTGGTTAATCGCATAAAAAAGAGAAAGCATCCGAGTAAATTATTTCGGTACACTGATTCCATCTTTTGTGATTTGGACATGCTGTTAATGAAGCTGACCATCGTTCGTTTAGAAAACTTCAGTGCTCAGGATCTCATCGATCTTGGCAAAATCTGGCCGGAATATTCCGTCTCATCATTAAGCGTAGATGAAACGCACCGGATCTATGCCGCACGCTTTAACGAGCGCCTGCTTGGCGCAGTACGCGTCACCCTGAGCGGTACGCAAGGCGCGCTGGATTCCTTACGCGTACGCGATATCACCCGTCGTCGTGGCGTTGGGCAGTATTTGGTTGAAGAAACTCTCCGCGAAAACCCGGACGTGAGTTCATGGTGGATGGCGGATGTTGGCGTTGAAGACCGCAGCGTGATGGCGGCGTTTATGCAGGCGTTAGGGTTTACAGCGCAGGCGGATGGCTGGGAAAAAAGATAAAAAAGCCGGATGGCGCTGACGCTTATCCGGCCTACATGCTGGGAGCAAAAAATAAAAAACCATCTCGCAATTTTCCAAGAATTTCACGTTGCAGGAAGGCGGCAAGTTATGAAGTCCCCGGGAGCTTACATAAGTAAGTGACCGGGGTTGAATAACGTAGCCAACGCATCTGCAGCGCGAAAGGCGCCGGGAAAATTATTTGGCATCTGTAGCCGTACCATTAGCATGCCAGTCAAACACGCCAAATTCGAAGCCTTTCAGATCGCCTTTCGCATCCCATGACAGCGGCCCCATCACGGTTTCCACTGAGTTTGCTTTCAGGTATTTGGCAATTTCAGCCGGATCGTCAGACTGGTTCAGACCGGCCTGCAAAGACTGCAGTGCGGCGTAGGTCGTCCACACAAATGCACCGCTTGGGTCCTGTTTCTTGGCTTTGATCGCATCCACAATCGGTTTGTTCGCCGGTACCTGGTCGTAGTTCTTCGGCTTAGTCACCAGCAAACCTTCTGCCGATTCACCCGCAATGTTAGACAGCGACACGTTCGCGACCCCTTCAGGCCCCATAAACTGGGTCTTCAGGCCTGCGGCACGAGACTGGCGCAGGATCTGGCCCATTTCCGGGTGATAACCGCCGTAGTAAACAAAATCGATGTTCTCTTTCTTCAGACGCGCCACCAGCGTAGAGAAGTCTTTCTCACCGGCGGTGATCCCGTCGAAGAACACCACGTCAGCGTTGGCTTTCTTGAGGTTGTCCTGCACGGAGCGCGCCAGGCCTTCGCCGTACTGCTGTTTGTCGTGAACGATAGCAATACGCTTCGGTTTCACTTTTTCAACGATATATTTGGCGGCCGTTGGGCCCTGATCGGAATCCAGGCCGGTGGTACGCATCACCAGTTTATAGCCGCGCGCGGTGAGTTCCGGTGCCGTTGCCGCAGGGGTGATCATCAGAATACCTTCGTCTTCATAGATATCTGACGCAGGTTGAGTGGAAGACGAGCACAGGTGGCCAATAACATATTTAATCCCGTCGTTGACCACTTTGTTAGCAACCGCTACCGCTTGTTTCGGGTCACAGGCATCGTCATATTTCACCATGACCAGTTTGTCGCCCTTCACGCCGCCCTTGGCGTTGATATCTGCAATGGCCTGTTCTGCGCCGGTAAATTCCTGATCGCCATACTGCGCCACCGGGCCGGACATCGCGCCGACGACGGCAACTTTAATATCCTTAGCAAAGGCCATATTGCTCAAAGACAGGGCGATACATCCTGCCAATAACGCTTTACCCTTCATATTCATCCTGACAATCCCCATTATTGTGGTTATTACGTGTGTTGTGATGTTGTTGTTCAGCACTTTATATCGATTATTGGATAGCTACCCGTGCTTTAGCAGCATACTCTGCTAAAACATACCCGATTTTTATTATTTTGGAATAGCTAAATTTACATCCGGATAACAAATTCGTATTGGGGGAGAGGAGGAAAGGAAAGGACGTAGGCCCGATAAGCAAAGCGCCATCGGGCAAACATTTTGCCGGATGGCGACGTAAACGCCTTATCCGGCCTAAAAAAAACCCCCGAATTCACATTCGAGGGTTGATTGGCCATTCGTGAAAATTACGCTTCGATTGCAGCGCGCAGTTTTTTCATGGCGTTCTTTTCAAGCTGACGAACACGTTCAGCGGAAACGCCGTAGCGATCGGCCAGTTCCTGCAACGTAGACTTGTTGTCTTCGTCCAGCCAGCGGGCGCGGATAATATCCTGGCTACGCTCGTCCAGACCTTCCATTGCGTGAGTCAGCTTGTTCGCGGCCTGATCTTCCCAGTTATCCTCTTCAATGCCATCAGCAAAGTTGGAGGATTTATCCTGCAGATACAGAACCGGAGCCATCGGCTGGCTGTCGGACTCGTCGTCCGAAGACATGTCAAACGTCATGTCCTGCGCCGCCATACGGGATTCCATTTCGCGCACGTCTTTGCTGGAAACGCCCAGCTCGCGGGCAACCATTTCCACTTCATCCTGATTAAACCAGCCCAGACGCTGCTTGGTTTTGCGCAGGTTAAAGAACAGCTTACGCTGTGCTTTGGTGGTCGCGACCTTCACGATACGCCAGTTACGCAAAACGTATTCGTGGATCTCAGCTTTGATCCAGTGCACGGCGAAGGAAACCAGGCGCACACCCACTTCCGGGTTGAATCGACGCACGGCTTTCATCAGGCCGATATTACCTTCCTGAATCAGATCCGCCTGCGGCAGGCCATAGCCCGCGTAGTTACGAGCAACATGAACAACAAAGCGCAGGTGAGACAGGATCAGCGTTTTAGCTGCTTCCAGATCGCCCTGGTAATGCAGCTTTTCAGCCAGCGCCCGCTCCTCGTCAGCCGACAACATCGGCCACGCGTTCGCAGCCCGGATGTAAGACTCCAGGTTACCAACAGGGGCTAAAGCTAAATTTTGCATTTCTTTGGTCATTCAAATCCTCTCAATCTTTGTCATCTGGCGTTGGTAAAAACCAATAGCAACAACCATGCCAGAGCTTATGAGCAACGAGAATATCATTCAATCTTTTATCAGACAGTGATTTTATCCACAAGTTCCATGTCGTAATGTGTATAAATTACGCACAAAATGTGACATCACGATGAATGCGCCGGGAAGAGAAAACAGGGCTCTTTCCCTGCAGAGCGAACTACTCAGTGCAGGGAAAGATTATACCAGAGATTTTTTAATCGGGGGTAAAGTGGCGTAAATGTTGAACCGTGGCAAGCCAGGCTGCCACCCAGCCAATCATTGAGCATACCAGCAGGAGTAGCAGGCACTCATCGAATGATAAGCCATTGATATCAAACTTCGTTCCAAAAATTTGCGCCACTTCCGTGACCGCTGACGACAGTCGCATCACCAAAATTTCTGACAAAATCAGTGAAAGAAATGCGCCAGAAAAACCGAGCAGTGCGCCGCCGTAGAGGAACGGACGCAGGATAAATCCATCCGTTGCACCAATCAGTTTCTGCACGTTAATGGTATCGCGACGCGCAAAAATGCTCAGACGCACACTGTTACCGATGACCAGGAAGACCGCCGCAACCATCAGCACGCCAATCATCGCTGACACACGACCGACCAGGCCCGTTAACGCCGCCAGTCGCGCAAACCAGCTGTCATCCATGCGAACTTCATCGATACCGTTGATTTGTGCAATGCGATCACGCAGCGTGTTCAGTGATTCCGTGCCCTGGAAATCCAGTTTCGGAATCACCACCGCCACGGCCGGAAGTGGGTTTTCTTCCAGCATATCCAGCGCGCCGCCAAAGCCGGACCAGTTACGGAATTCGCCCAGCGCATCGTCACGGGAGAGGTAATTCACTTTCTCCACGCCCTGCTCGGCCTGTAACTGCCCCACCACACGTGCCGCCGCATCATCATCCAGCGTTTTTTGCAGATATACGGTGATCTGCGGGGACGGGTAATACTGGCTTGCCGCCTGGTTCACGTTCTTGTAGACCATGTAACAAACGCTTGGCAACGTCAGTGAGATAGCGATAACCATCACCGTCAGGAACGTCGCCAGCGGTTTACTTTTCAGGTCCTGCAACGCCCCCTGGAACGCATAGCGCACTTGCTCGTTAAAGACGTTGGTTTTACGCGAGTTCGGTTTTGGCGACGCTTTCGCACGTTTTGGCGCGTTGCGACCGCCCTCTCCGGGCGCACCGCCCGATTTACGGAAACGATCCAGTCGTCCACCGAACTGTTTGATTTGATTGATAGCGTCGCGTCTATTCATTCACCAGGCCTCCGTGCAGGTGTCCGTCACTCAGGACAAGCTGGCGATAAGAACGACGGGAGATCAGCCCAATATCGTGCGTCGCCATTAATACCGTTACCCCGACGCGATTAAACTCTTCGAACAGACGCAGGATCCCTTCTGACAGCGCGTCATCCAGGTTCCCCGTCGGTTCATCCGCCAGCAGTACCGCAGGCTTGTTCACCACCGCGCGGGCGATGCCCACACGCTGCTGTTCACCGCCGGAGAGTTGAATCGGGAAGTTTTTCGCTTTGTCCAACAGCCCGACTTTATCCAGCGCCGCCGACACGCGACGACGAATATCGTCACCGCTGGCACCCGCAATGATCAGTGGGATTGCCACGTTGTCGAAGACGGTTCTGTCCATCAACAGGTGGTGATCCTGAAAAATCATGCCGATCTGGCGACGCAGAAACGGCACCTCACGGTTTTTCAAACGGCTGATGTCGTGCCCGCTGAAGTAGATCTTCCCGGCGCTGGGCCGTTCAATTCCACAGATCAGCTTCAGCAGGGTACTTTTACCCGCGCCGGAGTGGCCGGTCAGAAACGCCATCTCGCCAGGCTGCATATGGAATGTGACTCCCTGCAGCGCTTGTCTCCCACCGAGATAGGCCTTGCTGACATGTTCAAAGCGAATCATTGTTAATCCTCTCGGGCAAAAAGTGCCTCTATAAAATCGCCCGCTTTAAACGGACGTAAATCCTCGATACGTTCGCCCACACCGATATAGCGGATAGGGATGCCAAACTGATCGGCAACCGAGAAAATGACCCCACCTTTCGCCGTTCCGTCCAGCTTGGTCAGGGTGATACCGGTTAAACCCACCGCTTCATGGAACAGTTTGGCCTGGCTTATCGCATTCTGCCCAGTGCTGGCATCGATAGTCAGCATAACTTCATGCGGCGCATCTTCGTCCAGCTTCTTCATCACACGAACGATTTTTTTCAATTCTTCCATCAGGTGCGATTTATTCTGCAAACGCCCTGCGGTATCAGCGATCAGCACATCTACGTTTCGCGCCTTCGCCGCCTGAATGGCGTCAAAGATAACGGAGGCAGAATCCGCACCGGTATGCTGAGCAATCACCGGAATATTGTTACGCTGACCCCAGACCTGCAACTGCTCTACCGCCGCGGCACGGAAAGTATCGCCCGCCGCCAACATCACTGATTTACCCTGCTGCTCAAACTGACGCGCCAGCTTGCCAATGGTGGTGGTTTTACCCACGCCGTTAACACCAACCATTAAGATAACAAATGGCGTTTTACCCTCAACATTCAGCGGTTCATCAACTTTAGCCAGAATCTCGCCCATCTCATCTTTCAGCAGGCCGTACAACGCTTCTGCATCTTTGAGCTGCTTGCGGCTGGCGCCTTCCGTCAGATTCGCAATGATCTTGCGGGTCGTTTCTACGCCCACATCGGCGATCAGCAGTTGCTCTTCCAACTCTTCAAACAGATCATCGTCGATCTTTTTACCACGGAACAGACTGATAAATCCGGAACCGAGGTTTTCTTTGGTTTTCAGAAGGCTACGCTTCAGGCGCGCAAAGAAACCTTCTTTCGTCGGTTTTTCCTGCTCCTGCACAGCGTCTTCTACCACCGCCTCTTCTGCTGCTGGCGTGTCTTCAACAGGCTCAACAATCGCGGCATCTTCAGCAATTTCTTCCACCGCTTCAGCTGCCAACGCCTGTGCTTCCAGCTCTTCATCAGTTAGCTGTGGCTCGTTTTCAGCTTCTTCTTCAACTGCCTCAACAATTTCAACGGTTTCCGCTTCAGCCAGCCACTCTTCTGGTGAAACGTCTTCGGCTTTAACCTCTTCCGGCAGCGGTAATTCTTCGTGTTCGGTCACTGCCGCGGGTGCCGGTGTTTCCACTATGGATTCAACGACCGGTTCAACGTCCGGTTGCTGTTGCTCGGCAACGGGTTCTTCTTCCGGCTGCAGTTTTTCAATTTCCGCAACCTGTTCAGTGACTTCAACAACTTCAGCTGCAAAGGCTTCTGTTTCCGCCTCGCTATGCGTTTCCTGCGCGCGTGACGGCTCATCAACGACGGTAGCTTCTTCAGTAACCGGTTGTTGTTCTTCGTTTTTTAGTTCTGTCTCGTTTTCCGGTGCCTGCTCTTTTTGACCAAAGCCCAGCCAGGAAAAAAAGCCACGTTTTTTCTCTTTCGCCATTTGCGACTACACTCCCCCGCTGTTGCTTCATGGCACAGCGTCAACGCTATGTACATAGCAGCTAAAAAAATGATGAAATAGTCTATCACTTAACTTAACTCACATCACCGCCTGGAATGACATGCTATAGGCGGATTGAGCAATAATAGAAATGAAAAAACCGAATCACTCAGGCAGCGGTCAGATCCGCATTATTGGCGGGCAATGGCGAGGCCGTAAACTCCCGGTTCCGGACAGTCCGGGTCTACGCCCAACGACCGACCGTGTACGCGAAACGCTGTTTAACTGGCTGGCCCCGGTGATGGTCGATGCTCGTTGCCTTGATTGCTTTGCTGGCAGCGGCGCATTGGCTCTGGAAGCACTCTCCCGCTATGCGGCAGATGCCACGCTTCTGGAGATGGATCGCGCGGTTTCGCAGCAGTTACAAAAAAATCTCGCCACGCTGAAGGCAACACATGCCCGCGTCATCAACACCAACACCCTGACGTTTTTAGCCCAGACGGGTACGCCGCATAACGTAGTGTTTGTTGATCCACCGTTTCGCAAAGGATTACTGGAAGAAACATTAACACTTCTGGAAACTCGCGGCTGGCTGGCAAACGAAGCGTATATTTACGTTGAAAGCGAAGTCGAAAACGGCCTGCCTGTTGTTCCGGTTAACTGGTCGTTGTACCGCGAAAAAGTGGCTGGGCAGGTTGCTTATCGCCTGTATCAACGTGAAGCACAAGGAGAGCAACATGCTGATTAATCTGGGACGTCTGTTAATGCTGTGCGTCTGGGCATTCCTGCTCCTGAATATTTTTCAACCGTTCCCACGTCCGCTCAATATCTTCGTGAATGTGGCGTTGGTGTTTATGGTGCTGATGCACGGCATGCAGTTGGCGCTGCTGAAATCCACCATGCCGAAAGATGGCCCGCAAATGACCAACGGTGAGAAAATCCGTATTTTTCTGTTTGGCGTATTTGAGTTGCTGGTGTGGCAGAAGAAGATTAAGAGCCAGTTGAAGAAATAAATTGAGATCCCTTCGCCCGGTGGCGCTCTGTTTACCGGGCCTACGGACTTGTAGGCCGGATAAGGCATCAGCCGCCATCCGGCATTCGTTGGGTAAAATCAACAAAGCGCGAACCCTTGTAGCTCAGCGTGCCTTTGTCGCCAACCGTTAACGCATGATACTGCTGGGCATCAAGACGGAACGTCTGCTCCAGGCCGCCGCTTTGCGGTTTGAAGCTGGCTTCATAGCGCATACTGGTGCCCGCTGGCGTCACTTCCTGTTGACGTGAGCGCCGGTCATTTAGCGGCTTCTCTCGCTTATTACTCACCACCACCCTCTTTTGCACCAACGGTGCAGCATCATTTTCCGCTTTTTCCCGCCGCTGCTGGACAAAGCGAAACGACGCGGCAATAACGATTAAGACAATGATCACAATAAAAAAAAGGGGTGGCTTACTCATATTATTAACCCATCAGAAAATGCGGAAATAAGCATACCTTGCCTGTTATGGTGTTGTCATCTGGCGGTATCGGACTCTACACTGGTCAATAGAGCCGTAAGCACCCCGCTTACGAAAAAATAACGAATTCAAGGAACTAAGATGCTTTGGTCGTTTATCGCTGTTTGTCTTTCCGCATGGTTGTTCGTGGATGCTTCCTATCGTGGGCCCGCCTGGCAACGCTGGGTCTTTAAACCCCTGACGTTATTGCTCCTGCTGCTGCTGGCCTGGCAGGCGCCAATGTTTAACGCCATCAGCTACCTGGTACTGGCCGGCTTGCTTGCCTCGCTGCTGGGTGATGCGTTGACGCTATTGCCACGTCAACGTCTGTTGTACGCCATTGGCGCGTTTTTCCTGTCGCACCTGCTGTATACCATTTACTTCGCCAGCCAAATGACGCTGTCGTTCTTCTGGCCTTTACCGCTGGTGCTGCTGGTGTTAGGTGCGTTGCTGATCGCCGTGATCTGGACGCGCCTGGAAGAACTGCGTATCGCCATATGTACCTTTGTCGGTATTACTCTGATGATGGTCTGGATGGCAGGCGAACTGTGGTTCTTCCGCCCGACCGCGCCGGCGCTGTCCGCATTTTTGGGGGCCTCTCTCCTGTTCATCGGCAACATTGTCTGGCTGGGGAGCCATTACCGTTACCGCTTCCGCGCGGACAACGCGATTGCGGCGGCTTGCTACTTCGCCGGGCATTTCCTGATTGTTCGTTCGCTGTATCTTTAAAAACCCTTGACTCTGGAGTCGACTCCAGAGTGTATCCTCCGGTTAATACGAAATGATTATCAATCGGAGGATGCCATGTCGACACCAGAGGCCAATGGCAAAAAAGCCCCACAGTTCTCTTCATTCAAGCTCGCGCCTGCACCGCAGAAAGCTGATGACTGCTGCTGTGAAGGCAGTTGCTCAACCCCACCACCCGTTTCTGCAACCGTATTAGGTACTCGCTATTCCTGGAAAGTCGCGGGCATGGATTGCGCGGCCTGTGCGCGTAAAGTCGAAAATGCGGTCCGCCAGGTCAGCGGCGTTAACCAGGTTCAGGTTCTGTTCGCTACCGAAAAGCTGGTGGTGGATGCCGGTTACGATGTCCGCCAGCAAATTGAAAGCGCAGTGCAGAAAGCCGGCTACACCCTGCGCGATGAGCAGGCGCCAGAAGAAGCCCCCGAATCACGGTTTAAAGAAAATCTGCCGCTGATTTCATTGATTATCATGATGGCCATCAGTTGGGGACTGGAGCAGTTCAATCACCCCTTCGGCCAGATAGCCTTTATCGCCACCACACTGGTGGGTCTGTACCCCATTGCACGTCAGGCGCTGCGCCTGATGAAGACCGGTAGCTACTTTGCCATTGAAACGCTGATGAGCGTCGCCGCCATCGGGGCATTGTTTATCGGTGCAACGGCGGAAGCGGCCATGGTACTGCTGTTGTTTTTAATTGGTGAGCGCCTGGAAGGATGGGCTGCCAGCCGGGCCCGCAAAGGGGTCAGTGCGCTAATGGCGCTGAAGCCGGAAACCGCCACACGCCTGCGTAACGGCGAGCGTGAAGAGGTTGCTATTAATGCCCTACAGCCAGGCGACATCATTGAAGTTGCCGCCGGAGGACGTTTACCCGCCGACGCTAAACTGGTTTCGGGTTTTGCCAGCTTTGATGAAAGTGCATTGACGGGTGAATCTATTCCGGTTGAGCGGGCATTGGGCGAAAAAGTCCCGGCAGGTGCCACCAGCGTAGACCGACTGGTCACTCTCGAGGTTCTCTCTGAACCCGGTGCCAGCGCGATTGACCGTATTTTGAAACTGATTGAAGAGGCCGAAGAGCGTCGCGCCCCTATAGAGCGTTTTATTGATCGCTTCAGCCGGATTTATACCCCGGCCATCATGGCGATTGCCTTGCTGGTCACGCTCGTACCGCCGCTGCTGTTTGCCGCTTCCTGGCAGGAATGGATTTATAAAGGGCTAACGCTGCTGCTGATCGGTTGTCCGTGTGCACTGGTTATTTCAACCCCTGCCGCAATCACTTCCGGATTAGCCGCAGCGGCGCGTCGCGGGGCGTTAATCAAAGGCGGTGCAGCCCTGGAACAGTTGGGCAGAGTCACGCAGGTCGCGTTTGATAAAACCGGCACCCTGACCGTCGGTAAACCGCGCGTCACGGCGATTCATCCGGCAAGTGGGCTAGACGAAGCCGAACTGCTGGTGTTGGCAGCGGCCGTTGAACAAGGTGCAACGCATCCGCTGGCCCAGGCCATTGTCCGTGAAGCACAAACGCGTGAACTGAGTATTCCGCTGGCGACAGAACAGCGTGCGCTGGTTGGCTCAGGGATTGAAGCACAGGTAAACGGCGAGCGCGTACTGATTTGCGCGGCAGGCAAACATCCTGCTGATGCCTTTGCCGGGCAGATAAGCGAACTGGAAAGCGCAGGCCAAACCGTCGTGCTGGTCGTGCGTAACGATGCCGTACTCGGCGTACTGGCCTTGCAGGACACACTGCGCGACGATGCCCGCACCGCCATCAGCGAGCTGAATCAACTCGGTGTGAAAGGGGTGATCCTGACCGGCGACAATCCTCGCGCAGCAGCCGCTATTGCCGCTGAACTGGGGCTTGAATTCAAAGCGGGGCTATTGCCGGAAGATAAAGTGCAGGCCGTTACCCAGCTCAACCAACTGTCACCGCTGGCGATGGTCGGCGATGGGATCAACGACGCGCCGGCGATGAAAGCCGCCACCATCGGCATTGCCATGGGTAGTGGAACCGATGTTGCGCTGGAAACTGCCGATGCGGCCCTGACGCATAACCGTCTGCGTGGCCTGGTGCAAATGATCCAGCTGGCGCGCGCCACCCACGCCAATATTCGACAAAACATTGCGATTGCGTTGGGTCTGAAAGGGATTTTCCTTGTTACCACGCTGCTGGGGATAACCGGATTGTGGCTGGCAGTACTGGCAGATACGGGGGCAACAGTGCTGGTAACCGCCAACGCGCTGCGGTTGTTGCGTAAAGGATAATGTGTGTGTGCCGGATGCGGCGTTGCCTTATCCGGCCTACAGGTTACACAGCGTTAGCGCCATCCGGCATAACAAGATTACTGCCCTTTGCGCACTAAATAGCGGTACGGCAGCGAGTCGGTCTCTTTGGCCACCAGCTCATGTTCCATAAAAGTACAGAAGCTGGGAATATCGCGGGTTGTCGCCGGATCGTCTGCAACAATCAGCAGCGTCTCACCGGCCTGCATACCACGCACGGTTTTACGCACCATCATGACGGGCTCCGGGCAGCGCAGCCCCTGCGCATCAAGAGTATGGTCGGGAGAAGTAAACAGATCGCTCATCGTAGTCTCATTCATACAAAAACGGCGTTATTTTACGCTCTGTTGTGGCGTAAGCCAATCAGGTTAACGATTGCGTGAAAAACAACCATTGCAATGTGTTTTTAAAGCAGTATCATGCGACGGTTTTTTATTGGGTTCCCTCACCCCATCCAACAAAAAGGTCACAATATGACTCCGTTTACACAAAATCAGCGCGTAAAAGCGTTGTTCTGGCTATCGCTATTTCATCTGCTGGTGATCACCTCCAGCAACTATCTGGTGCAGCTTCCGATCTCCATCTTTGGTTTTCATACCACCTGGGGCGCGTTTAGCTTTCCATTTATTTTCCTCGCGACCGATCTGACCGTACGTATCTTTGGCGCACCGCTGGCAAGACGCATCATCTTTGCCGTGATGGTTCCTGCGTTGCTGATCTCATATGGCGTGTCTTCACTGTTCTATATGGGCTCCTGGCAAGGTTTTAATGCACTGCTGCACTTTAACCTGTTTGTCGCCCGTATCGCTGCCGCCAGTTTTATGGCTTACGCGCTGGGACAAATTCTGGATGTGCACGTCTTTAACCGCCTGCGTCAGAACCGTCGCTGGTGGCTCGCGCCTACGGCCTCAACGCTGTTTGGCAACATCAGCGATACGCTGGCGTTCTTCTTTATCGCCTTCTGGCGCAGCCCGGATGCCTTTATGGCCGAGCACTGGATGGAAATCGCGCTTGTCGATTACTGCTTCAAAGTGCTGATCAGCATTATTTTCTTCCTGCCGATGTATGGCGTGTTGCTGAATATGTTGCTGAAAAGGCTGGCAGATAAATCTGAAATCTCTGCATTGCAGACGAGTTAAAGGTTCATTTTCCGAGTTGTGATAAGATGGACGAATGAGCCGTTATGGCCGTTTATCGAAAGGAAGAAGTCAATGCGCAATCTGGTTAAATATGTCGGTATTGGCCTGCTGGTTATGGGGCTTGCGGCCTGTGATAATAGCGATACAAAAGCGCCAGCAGAGGGTGCTGCCGCACAAAGCAGCGCCGCCGGACAACCGGTTAACCTGCTCGACGGCAAACTCAGTTTTTCCCTGCCGGCAGACATGACCGATCAGAGCGGCAAGCTGGGCACTCAGGCCAACAACATGCACGTTTATTCTGACGCAACCGGCCAGAAAGCGGTGATTGTGATTGTCGGTGACGATACCAGTGAAGCACTGCCTGTACTGGCAAAACGTCTGGAAGATCAGCAGCGTAGCCGTGACCCGCAACTGCAGGTGGTCACTAACAAGTCCATTGAGCTGAAAGGCCACACGCTTCAGCAGTTAGACAGCATCATTTCAGCGAAAGGGCAGACTGCCTACTCCTCCGTGGTGTTGGGCAAAGTGGACAACCAACTGCTGACCCTGCAAATCACGCTGCCAGCTGATGATCAACAGAAAGCACAGACCACGGCAGAAAACATCATTAACACGCTGGTTATCCAGTAATCGTTAAGACGATGATGCGGCCTCCGGTGACACCACCTGAGGCCGTTTTTTTAACCGCCATGTCAGCAATAACGCCACCGCCACCAGCCCTGCGGCCGCCAGATAGATAACCGGTACACCCGCCCACGTCATCACCAGTCCCGCCAAAGGCCCGGTGACACCCAGCGACAAATCCATAAATACCGTATAGGTCGCCAGTGCCGCGCCCTGATTCTGCTGCGGGACCGCTTTTACCGCGACCACACCCAGCGCCGGGAAGACTAACGAGAACCCTGCGCCGGCCAGTAGCACGCCGATTTTCGCCATCCACGGCATGGAAGCCATCCCGACCAGCAACAGCCCAACAATTTCGACGCTAAAGCAGATCATCGCGACATTCAGCCCACCTAATCGGTTGATGCCATTTGGGAATAGCAGACGAGTACCGACAAACGTGCAGCTAAATAGCGTCAGCGCGAATGCCGCGCCGTCCCAGCCTTTCGCGTCGTAAAACAGGGTAATAAACGTGGCGATCACCCCAAAGCCGGCAGAGGCCAACGCCAGTGCCATACCGTACGGCCAGACTCGCCCAAGCACCGCGCGAAACGGCAACGGTTTGCCTTTACTGGCTTTCACTGCCGGACGCGGCAGTGCCAGCAATATTGCCAGCAGCGCCACGGCCATCACGGTCAGCGCCAGCCCCTGTAAGCCACCCCAGGCGTAGCACAGCACCCCCAACGGCGCACCGATCGCCATCGCCCCATAGGTGACAATACCGTTCCATGAAATCACCCGTCCAATGTGCATTGAGCCAACCACCCCAACGCCCCACAATGTAGAGCCGGTCCCGGCAAAGCTTTGCCCGATGCCCAGAATCACGCGCCCCAGGCACAGCAGTAATAAACTGGCCAGCGGCCAACCATGAGCGCTCCCTGCCAGCAAATAGCCCAGACCACTTAAAAAACAGCCGCACAGCCCAAATACCACAATCTTTTTCGGCCCCAGCAAATCGGCATAGCGACCGGCATGAGGGCGGCTCAACAACGTCGCGAAGTATTGCAGACTGATAACCAGCCCGGCCCAGAAGGCACTAAATCCCATCACATCATGGACATAACCCGGCAAAACCGCGAGCGGGAGGCCGATGGTCAGATAGCTGGCGAAGTTAAACATCACCACGGAGACAATGCGCAGATTGAGGCGCAATCCGCTCAGCGTCGGTTCAGCGACGGGTTCGGGCATGGAGGGTCACCACATATTCACAACAGTGTTTCATTTCTACCATGTTGCAGCCCAGAAATCAGTAACCAGATTAGGAATATCGGCAGCAAGCCAGCCGCTACACTTAATGCAAAAATGCACACAGGAAGAAGACATGACGACCATCCAGCCTGACAAAACAGGTTTGCACATTTTGCTTAAACTGGCCGCACTGGTGGTGATCCTCGCGGGTATACACGCCGCAGCCGATATTCTTGTGCAGCTACTGCTGGCCCTGTTTTTCGCCATTGTGTTGAACCCCCTGGTAACCTGGTTTATTCGTCGGGGGATCCGTCGCCCGGTAGCCATTACGCTGGTGGTCGTCGTGATGCTCATCGTCCTTACCGCACTGGTTGGTGTCCTGGCATCGTCGATCACAGAATTCATGGCCATGCTGCCCAAGTACAATAAGGAGCTGACGCGCAAAGTCCTGTATCTGCAAGAGATGGTGCCCTTTCTGAATTTGCATATGTCGCCAGAGCGCATCCTGCAACGTATCGATTCCGACAAGCTCATGACCTTCACAACCACGCTGATGACCAGCCTTTCCGGTGCGATGGCCAGCGTCGTTCTGCTGGTGATGACGGTGGTCTTTATGCTGTTTGAGGTACGCCACGTCCCCTATAAAATGCGCTTTGCGCTGAACAATCCGCAGATCCATATTGCGGGGCTGCATCGGGCATTAAAGGGCGTATCCCACTATCTGGCACTGAAAACGTTACTCAGCTTATGGACTGGCGCCATCGTCTGGCTGGGACTGGCGCTAATGGGCATTCAATTTGCTCTGATGTGGGGCGTGCTGGCCTTCCTGCTCAATTATGTGCCCAATATAGGCTCGGTTATTTCCGCCGTGCCGCCTATGATTCAGGCGTTGCTGTTCAATGGCCTGTACGAGTGCGTGCTGGTCGGCGCGCTGTTTCTGGTGGTGCATATGGTGATTGGCAATATCCTTGAGCCACGTATGATGGGGCATCGCCTGGGATTGTCGACGCTGATCGTTTTCCTTTCCCTGTTGGTGTGGGGATGGCTGCTCGGTCCCGTGGGCATGTTGCTCTCCGTCCCATTAACCAGCGTGTGTAAAATCTGGATGGAAACCACCACCGGTGGCAGCAAACTGGCCATTTTACTTGGTCCCGGCAGACCCAAAAGTCGGCTACCCTGAAAAACTACCAACCGAGGTAGTTTTTATCTTTTTATATGCCCGTTAAACTGATATCCATACAGGTATATATCGCAATTTATCTTAAATAAAGAGTGAAAAGGATTTCATTTTTTAATAAAGAAATTACATAAGTCAACGTACGGATGTCTTTGCCAAACCGCATAAGAATAATGAATCCCCCCATAGCATTTAACTCAAACTATCTGCCTATATTTAAAGGTTATTTTATTTGATACGTTTTATCTAAAAATCTATACTTCTCGCCGATGATTACGCTGAAAAATTTCCGTTGAAGAAAATCACCGAATATTACCATCCGGTAACCTCCGTCGCCTTGCTATCGGACACGTGAAATAAAATGCTAATTTAGCTTAAATAAAATCACAGGTGCTGCAGGGTGATCATTATTTCGAAGCTTATTATTAAACACGTATAAACAGTACTTTGAGAGGGAGTTTTAATGAAACAGTATATTAAGTGGTTTGCGGCCATTGCCGTTGTCGGTGCGCTGGCGGGATGTGCGCGTACTGCGCCAATCGATCAAGTTCACACCAGCGTAAGCGCGGGGCACACTCAGGATCAGGTTAAAACCGCGATTCTGAAAGCGGGCATTCAACGCCAATGGGTCATGTCTGAAGCCGGTCCTGGTGTCATTAAAGCACGCCAACAAACCCGCGACCATGTGGCTGAAGTCCGTATCACCTATACCGCCACCAGCTATGACATTAAATACGACAGCAGCCTTAACCTGCAGGCTTCTGGTGGAAAAATCCATAAAAACTACAACCGCTGGGTACGCAATCTGGATAAAGACATCCAGCTCAATCTGTCAGCCGGTGCCAATCTGTAATTACGCCTAAAGTCGGGCCGAAAAGGCCCGATACTCTTACTCTCTGCCATTTAACAGGTTGTCCCCACATGTACGAACAGGATTCGCTTAGCGCACTGGATGCCATTACTGAAGCACAACGTATCGCCTTTGCCCCTATGCTTTTTCAAACCGCGTTGTGTCTGCGAAATGCGGGAGTACTCACCTGGCTGGACAAGCAAGGTAAACGCGGTGCCACGCTCGACGAAATTACCGAGAACAGCACCATAAACGAATATGCCGCCAGCATCCTGTTGGATATGGGGTTAAGTGGGCGAATCATTACCCACAAAGAAGGATATTATTACCTCGCAAAAGTCGGCCACTTCCTTTTACATGACACGATGACGCGTGTGAATATGGATTTCACCCAGGATGTTTGTTATCAGGGACTGTTCTATCTGGAGAATGCGCTGAAAGAAGGGAAACCCGCTGGATTAAAAATTTTTGGCGACTGGCCAACAATCTATCCTGCACTGTCACAATTACCCCTGGCTGCGCGTGAAAGTTGGTTCGCTTTCGATCATTACTATTCAGATGGCGCATTTGATGCCGCATTGCCATATGTATTCGCCAGCGCCCCTGCAACCCTGTACGATGTCGGCGGAAATACCGGAAAATGGGCATTACGTTGTTGTCAACATGATGACAATATTGCAGTCACTCTATTAGATTTGCCGCAACAAATTGCACTTGCCCGCGAAAATATCGAAAATGCGGGATTATCCCATCGCATAAATTTCCATGCTGTGGATATGCTTAGCGACTCGCCTTTACCCGCAGAGGCAGATATCTGGTGGATGAGCCAATTTCTGGACTGTTTTTCCCCGGAACAAATTATCGCCATACTGAGCAACATTGCTCGGGTGATGAAACCGGGCGCGAAGCTGTGCATTATGGAACTGTTTTGGGATGCCCAAAAATTTGAAGCAGCCTCATTTAGCCTGAATGCGTCTTCGCTTTATTTTACCTGTATGGCGAATGGCAACAGCCGTTTCTACAGCGTAGAGAAGTTTTATCACTATCTGAATCAGGCAGGTTTTCAGGTAGATGAACGCCACGACAACTTAGGTGTTGGGCATACTTTATTGATATGTCAGAAGAAAAAATAAGAAACAATCGGAACAACCGATTTACCGCGGATACGCGTTGATGAAATTTGCATTCAACATTATCGACTGGCAGGCCAAGGCGCCAGGGTTAAGCGAAACAGAACAGTGGCATGAATGGTCACGGTTTTCGCACGCCATCGATCCCACCGCGCCATTGGCTAAACTCAGCGAGTTACCAATGATGACGGCTCGCCGCCTCAGCTCCGGTAGTAAACTGGCCGTTGATTGCGGGCTGGCGATGCTACGCCGTCATGATATCGACGCCGTGTTGTACACCAGCCGCCATGGTGAACTGGAGCGTAACTACAGGATCCTGCACGCCCTGGCGACTGAGCAGGCACTCTCACCGACCGATTTCGCCCTCTCTGTGCATAATTCTGCGGTGGGAAACCTGACCATTGCCGCGAAAAAACCGATTGTCTCCTCCTCGCTTTCTGCTGGCAGGGATACGTTCCAGCAAGGGCTGTGCGAAGTCATCGGGCTGTTGCAGGCGGGATATCAGCGTGTATTGATGGTCGATTTCGACGGTTTTCTGCCCGAGTTTTATCATCCACAGTTGCCGCCTGATATGCCGACATGGCCGTTTGCCGTTGCATTGGTTATTGAATCCGGTGATCGCTGGCAATGCGAAACCCGTCCACACCGCGCGCAAGGTGAGACGTCATTGCCACAGAGTCTGTTGTTTTTACAACATTATTTGCAAGATACCGCGGCGTTTACCCTGCCAGGCGAACGCGTACAGTGGCAGTGGAGTCAGGGATGAACACGATTTTCCTGCGGCTTAATTGGGTATGGCGACTGGTGATGACCGGTTTTTGCTTTGCCCTGTTTGGCCTCGGCGGACTGCTCCTTTCTACCGTCTGGTTTAACGTATTGCTCATCGCAGTATGGGATAAAGCCCGGCGTCGGCGTATCGCCAGACGCAGCATTGCTGCCAGTTTTCGCCTCTTTTTAACGGTGGTGAAGCGACTTGGCGTGCTGGATTACCAGATTGCAGGACGAGACATTTTACGCAACGAAAAAGGGTGCCTGGTCGTTGCCAATCATCCGACGCTCATCGACTACGTGCTACTGGCCTCGGTCATGCCAGAAACCGACTGTCTGGTGAAAAGCGCATTACTAAAGAACCCGTTTCTCGGCGGCGTGGTCCGGGCAGCAGATTATCTGATTAACAGTCAGGCTGATGCGCTGTTACCCGCGTGCCAGCAACGTCTGGAACAAGGCGATACCATTTTAATTTTCCCCGAGGGAACCCGTACACGCCCCGGAGAGGAAATGACGTTACAGCGTGGTGCGGCGAATATCGCCGTACGCTGCAGCAGCGATTTACGCATCGTCACCATTAACTGCAGCGAACAAATGCTGGATAAAGAAAGCAAATGGTACGACGTCCCATCGATAAAGCCCATGTTCACCATTTCAGTACACGAACGGGTTAAGATCGACCAATTTTACGACGCAAATTCACAAGAACCGGCGCTGGCCGCAAGGCAGTTGAACCGGCATCTTTTGCTTCAATTACAACCAGGTACTTTACCTCTTTCAGGAATTAATGATGCAAGCGCTTTATCTTGAAATCAAAAATCTCATTATAACGACATTGAATCTCGACGAACTGACAGCTGACGATATTGATACCGAAGCGGCACTCTTTGGCGATGGATTAGGTCTGGACTCAATCGACGCCCTGGAGCTGGGGCTGGCGGTGAAAAACGAGTATGGCGTGGTCCTCTCAGCAGAGAGCGAAGAAATGCGTCAGCACTTCTTCTCCGTCGCCACGCTGGCATCGTTCATTCACGCGCAACGTGCCTGAGGATAGTCCGTTATGACCGAACAAAAAGCCATTTACGAAGAAGTCTCCTCACTGCTGGTCAAGCTGTTTGAAGTCGACCCGCAGGACATTAAGCCTGAGGCGCGCCTGTACGAAGATCTGGAACTCGACAGCATCGACGCCGTCGACATGATCGTGCATCTGCAAAAGAAAACCGGTAAGAAAATCAAGCCGGAAGAGTTCAAAGCAGTACGCACCGTACAAGATGTCGTCGACGCGGTAGAACGCCTTCTCAAAGAAGCGTAATTCACCGTGTCGGGCACTCGCTCGCTGCCAGTCGTACAACTGCTAACAGGCCTACTGTTGTTGGCCTGGCCGTTTTTGATCTGGTTTGGCCTTGCGCATAACAGTCTGCACTGGTTGCTACCGTTGATGGCGCTACTCCTTTTTTTACGCTTTCGCCAGACCCGGCGACAGGCGGGGCCGTTGCGCGTCGTGACACAGGTCGTGGCGGTCGCGGGTATCACGTTGTGCATTGCCAGTTATCTGCTCAAAACGCATCAGTTGCTGCTGTTTTACCCGGTAGTGGTAAACGGCGTCATGCTGTCGGTATTTGGTGGTTCTCTGTGGTCCGCGATGCCCATTGTTGAACGCCTGGCGCGGCTGCGCGACCCAAATCTGCCCGAGGCAGGAGTACGCTACACACGCCGTGTGACACAAATCTGGTGCGCCTTTTTCATCATCAATGGCAGCGTTGCGCTCTTTACCGCACTGAATGGCGATATGACCCTGTGGACGACCTGGAACGGTATGGTTTCCTATCTGCTGATGGGAACATTGATGGTCGGCGAGTGGTTAGTTCGCCAACTAGTGATAAAACGAGATACCCAATGAAGCAGCCCCTCACACTTGCTCAATGGCTCTGTGACCTACGCCCAAACGACGTTCCTGTTGCGTGGCAGGAAGAGCATACCTGGACGCTGGGTCATCTGCGCCACGATGTGGCCCAGTTGATAACGTACCTGCAGCAGCAGGAAGGTGAGCGCTGGGCATTATGCTTCGAGAACAGCTATTTATTTATCGTCGCGCTACTGGCCACGCTACATGCTGGCAAAACGCCAGTGATCCCTGGGCATTGTCGCGTTTCGTTGTTAAACGAGCAGCACAGGCTGTTTGACGGGGTACTGAGCGATAAAGCGCTGGAGTGGCAGGGAGTGCTGCGGGTGGTCAGTTCTGCCATGACACCCGTGACCCACGACATCACGTTTCCGGCAATACGCAGCGACGCCTTTGTGGAGCTGTTCACTTCCGGTTCGACCGGCCAGCCGAAACGCGTGATCAAACCGATCGCTCGCCTGGATAGCGAAGCGGCATTGCTCGCGACGCGCTTTGCCGATCGTCTGGCAGGTTGCCGGGTGGTCGCATCAGTGGTTCCGCAACATCTGTATGGTCTGACGTTCCGTATCTTCTTGCCGATGGCCTTAGGTCTACCGCTGCACGCAGCAATGCTGTGGTATGCCGAACAACTGGCGGCGTTGAGCCATGAGCATCGGTATGCGTTTATCAGCAGTCCGGCGTTTCTGAAACGCCTCGACCACCACCTGGCACCGCCGCCGGTCGAACTGATACTGTCTGCGGGTGGTATGCTGCCCTGGCAAGACGTCACCCAGGCTGCTGACTGGCTGAATGTCTGGCCCGATGAGATCTACGGCAGCACTGAAACCGGAGTCCTTGCGTGGCGTTATCGCCATCAAGATGATGTGGCATGGCTGCCTTTTCCCGGCGTCAGATTTCAACCAGAAAATGACGCGTTTCGCGTATTTTCACCGCTAATTGCCGCTGATGATGGCCTGTTGCTGGATGATATTCTGCAATTTACTGAAAACGGTCAGTTTCGCCTGATGGGCAGGCGTGGGCGAGTCGTCAAGATTGAAGAGAAACGCATTTCACTCAGCGAAGTGGAGCAACGCTTGCTGGCGCTGGACGGTATCCGTGACGTCGCGGCATTGCCGGTCTCACGCGGGGGGCGCCAGGGCGTTGGCGTCCTGCTGGTACTGGATGACAAAGCCCATCAACGCTGGATCGAGTGCGGAGGAAAACCGCAAGAACTGACCTGGCGACGTTCGCTGTTGCCCTGGCTGGAGCCGGTCGCCGTTCCCCGCTACTGGCGGGTGATTGATGAAATTCCGGTCAACAGTATGAACAAGCGTGTCTATGCGCAATTACAGGAGTTATTTCATGAAACCCCATGAAATCGAGCGCCATCAGGCACAGCCTCAACAGGCTGAGATTGTTTTACATCTCGACCCTTCGCTGTTTTGGTTCAGCGGACATTTTGCCGTGCAGCCACTGCTGCCAGGCGTTGCACAACTGGATTGGGCGATGCATTACGCCACCACGTTGCTGGTCCCTGGCTGGCGTTTTCACAGTATTCAGAACGTGAAGTTCCAGTCACCGCTATTGCCTGGAACCACCGTCACCCTGAGTCTGAGCTGGCAGGAAGAACGTCAGATGCTCTCTTTTAGTTACCAGCGCCACGACGGTGAAGCGCGCCATACCGCCAGCAGTGGGAAGATTCGGTTATGCCGCTGACGTTTTCCCCGTGCGTGTTGATCCCCTGCTATAACCACGGCGCGATGATGTCGGGCGTATTGGAGCGTCTTCAGCCGTTCAATCTCCCCTGCATTGTAGTGGACGATGGCAGCGACAAGACCACACGAGATGAACTGGCACGCCTGGCGGCAGAATACCTCAATCTGACGTTAATTCGCCTGCCGGTCAACGCAGGCAAAGGCGCGGCGGTAATTAGCGGAATACAGGCGGCGGCAGATGCCGGGTTCAGTCATGCCGTGCAGGTCGATGCCGACGGGCAGCATGCCATTGAAGATATTCCCAGGCTGCTGGCATTGGCAAAAAAACATCCGACAGCGCTCATTTCCGGACAACCGATTTACGATGATTCTGTTCCTCGCTCGCGCCTGTACGGACGCTGGGTAACTCACATCTGGGTGTGGATAGAAACGCTCTCGTTGCAGCTAAAAGACAGCATGTGTGGTTTCCGTGTGTATCCGGTGGCACCTACACTGCAACTGGCACAGCGCGTGACGCTCGGCAAACGGATGGATTTTGATACCGAAGTGATGGTGCGCCTCTACTGGCAAGGCAACACCAGCTATTTTATCCCAACGCGAGTCACCTATCCGCAGGACGGGCTATCCCATTTCGACGCGCTCAAAGACAATCTGCGCATTTCATTAATGCACACTCGCCTGTTTTTTGGCATGTTGCCGCGTATCCCCTCCCTGCTTTTTCGTCGTTCATCAACACACTGGGCGCAGCAGCAGGAAGTCAAAGGGTTGTGGGGAATGCGTCTGATGCTGCTGGTCTGGCGTTTACTCGGTCGCAAAGCCTTCTCCCTGCTACTGTATCCGGTAGTCGGCGTTTACTGGCTCACCGCATCAACTGCCCGAAAAGCCTCTCAGAGCTGGATTAGCCGCGTACGGGCGCAACTGATCGCACGCCGGATGCCAGTACCGTCAAACCTGACCAGTTATCAGCATTTCCTGCGTTTTGGCGGCGCGATGTTGGATAAGATTGCCAGCTGGCGCGGTGAGCTGCACATCGGCCGCGATGTTGTTTTTGCACCAGGCGCAGAAGAAACGCTAAATGTCAGCGACCCGCGAGGAAAACTGCTGCTGGCTTCGCATCTGGGTGATGTCGAAGCCTGTCGGGCACTGGCCCAACTACAGGGCAGTAAGACAATCAATGCGCTGGTATTTAGCGATAACGCCCAACGCTTTAAACAAATCATGGAAGAGATGGCCCCGCAGGCTGGGTTAAACCTGCTTCCGGTGAACGATATCGGCCCGGATACCGCCATTCTGCTCAAAGAGAAACTGGATCGTGGCGAATGGATAGCCATCGTCGGCGATCGCATCGCCGTCACTACCCAACGTGGCGGCGAATGGCGTGTCTGCTGGAGCCGCTTTATGGGACACGTTGCGCCATTCCCACAGGGCCCGTTCATTCTTGCGTCTATTTTACGCTGCCCGGTGGATCTGATTTTCGCCCTGCGCCAGCAGGAGAAGCTACATATCCACTGCGAACCGTTTGCTGACCCGCTGCTCTTGCCACGCGCTACCCGACAACAGGCATTACAACATACCGTCGATCGCTACGCCGAACGCCTTGAGCACTATGCACTTCAGTCGCCACTCGACTGGTTTAACTTTTTCGATTTCTGGCAACTGCCGGACACCAAAGACAAGGAGTAAAGGGTGCTTAACGATCCCCGCTTTACGGCTGAAGTCGAGCTGACTATTCCGTTTCACGACGTCGATATGATGGGTGTAGCGTGGCATGGCAACTACTTCCGCTATTTCGAGATTGCCCGTGAGGCACTGCTGAACCAATTCGATTACGGTTATCGGCAGATGAAAGAATCTGGCTATCTGTGGCCCGTGGTCGACACTCGCGTGAAGTATCGCAATGCCCTGACTTTCGAGCAGCGTATCCGTGTACGCGCCCAAATTAAAGAGTTCGAAAATCGCCTGCGTATCGGCTACGAAATTTTTGATGCTGAAACAGGGAAACGCGCCACAACAGGCTACACCATCCAGGTCGCCGTAGACGAAAAAAGCCGTGAACTGTGCTTTGTCAGCCCCGATATTCTGTTTGAACGGATGGGAGTGACACCATGAAATTATGGCCATTGCTCCTGCTGCTCGTCAGCCCTTTCGTCAGCGCCCTGACGCTTGACGCCCTGCAACAGCGTTTTACCGAACAACCGGTGGTTCGCGCCCACTTCGATCAAACCCGGACGATAAAGGATCTGCCGCAGCCGCTACGATCTCAGGGCAACATGCTGATCGCCCGCGACCAGGGCCTGTTATGGGACCAAACCGCGCCGTTCCCGATGCAGTTGCTACTGGATGACAAACGGATGGTTCAGGCGATTAACGGTCAACCGCCGCAGACCATCACCGCGGAGAATAACCCGCAAATGTTCCAGTTTAACCATCTGCTACGGGCGCTATTCCAGGCGGATCGTAAGGTGCTGGAAAAAAACTTCCGCGTGGCGTTTGCAGACTTAGGGGACGGTCGCTGGACGCTACGCCTGACGCCAATCACCACCCCGCTGGATAAGATTTTTGCGACGATTGATTTAGCCGGCAAGACCTATCTGGAGAGTATTCAGCTCAATGATAAGCAGGGCGATCGTACCGATATCGCGCTTTCCCAACACCAACTCACGCCAGCGCAACTGACCGATGACGAACGCCAACGCTTTACCGCCCAGTAAACGCCCCGCGCTGCTATGGGGAGCCGCCTGCCTGATTCTGCTTGGCGTCCTGCTGACGCTGCTACCTCAGGCCCGGCTTAACAGCAGCGTGCTGGCCATGTTGCCAAAGCAGACGCTGGGGGCCATCCCGCCGAGTCTGAACGAGGGGTTTATGCAGCGCCTTGACCGGCAATTGGTCTGGCTGGTGAGCCCCGGTAAACAACCGGACCCGGCGGCGGCGCGCGACTGGCTGGCGCTACTGCAAAAATCGCACGCGCTGGCTCAGGTGAAAGGCCCGATGGATGCCAACAGCCAGCAGGCCTGGGGGGCTTTCTTCTGGCAACATCGTAACGGCCTGATAGATAACGACACCCGCGCCCGTCTGCAAAACGGCGGCGAAGCGCAGGCCCAGTGGATTCTGTCCCAGCTTTACTCGGCGTTCTCCGGCGTCAGCGGCAAAGAGCTACAAAACGACCCTCTCATGCTGATGCGCGGCTCGCAGTTGGCCATGGCTAAAAATGGGCAGCGTTTACGCCTGATGGACGGCTGGCTGGTCACGCAGGACGAGCAAGGCAACTACTGGTATCTGTTACATGGCGAGCTGACCGGTTCATCGTTTGATATGCAACAGACGCACCAATTGGTCACTACACTGAATACGCTGGAAGGTGAGTTCAAAACCCACTATCCGCAGGCACAACTGCTGTCTCGCGGGACGCTGTTCTACAGCGATTACGCCAGCCAGCAGGCGAAACAGGATATCTCGACCCTCGGCATAGCGACCGTGATCGGGGTGATCCTGCTCATCGTGGCCGTGTTTCGTTCGCTGCGTCCGCTGCTGCTGTGCCTGATTTCAATTGGTATTGGCGCGCTGGCGGGAACCGTCGTCACGCTGCTGATTTTTGGCGAGCTCCATCTGATGACGCTGGTGATGAGCATGAGCATCATCGGTATTTCCGCCGACTATACGCTCTACTATTTGACCGAGCGGATGGTGCACGGTGCAGAAACATCGCCATGGCAAAGCCTTGCCAAAGTACGCAATGCCCTGCTCCTGGCACTACTGACCACCGTGGCGGCGTATCTGATTATGATGCTCGCCCCCTTCCCCGGTATTCGCCAGATGGCGGTATTCGCGGCGGTGGGTCTGAGTGCCTCATGTTTGACAGTCATTTTCTGGCACCCGTGGTTGTGTCATAGGTTGCCAGTGCGCCCGGTTCCGGCAATGGTACTCATGCTACGCTGGCTTGCCGCCTGGCGGCGGAATAAGACAGTATCCGTTGGCCTGCCGGTGGCGCTGGCATTGTTCTCGTTGGCAGGTATGGCGACGCTACGTGTAGACGATGATATCTCCCAGTTACAGGCGCTGCCGCAGGGCATTCTCGCTCAGGAAAAAGCGATTACCGCCCTGACCGGGCAAAGCGTCGACCAGAAGTGGTTTGTCGTGTACGGCAAATCCGCTCAGCAAACGCTGGAGCGACTGGAAGCCTTTACTCCCGCGCTGGAAGAGGCAAAAAAAGACGGATTACTCAGCGGATATCGCACCATTCCGTTAAATTCGCTCACCCGGCAGCAGCAGGATCTCACCCTGTTAAAAGATGCCGCACCCGCCGTCACAAAGGCCTTAAACAGCGCCGGACTGGCAACGGTGAAACCCGATCTTAGCGCTATGCCGGTCACCGTCGATGCCTGGCTTTCCAGCCCGGCCAGTGAGGGCTGGCGCTTGCTGTGGCTGTCGCTGGCGGACGGCGAAAGCAGCGTACTGGTTCCCGTTGAAGGCGTGAAACAAAGTGATGCTTTAAACACACTCAGCACGAAATATTCCGGTGTTGCATGGGTGGATCGTAAGAGCAGCTTTGACAATCTGTTTGCCCTTTATCGCCATATTCTGACGGGCTTGCTGTGTGTTGCACTGGCAGTAATTGCCTGTGGCGCCGTGATTCGACTTGGCTGGCGTAAGGGCTTAATTAGCCTGGTCCCCTCCGTGTTATCTTTAGGTTGTGGTCTGGCGGTACTGGCCCTGAGTGGCCATGCGCTCAACTTGTTCTCACTGCTGGCATTGGTGTTGGTACTGGGAATTGGCATTAACTACACGCTGTTTTTCAGTAATCCACGCGGTACGCCACTGACGTCACTACTGGCTATCACGCTGGCGATGATGACCACGCTCCTGACGCTCGGCATGCTGGTCTTTAGCGCCACTCAGGCAATCAGCAGTTTTGGCATTGTGCTGGTAAGCGGCATTTTCACCGCCTTCCTGCTATCACCGCTGGCGATGCCAACGAAAAGAGAGAAGAAAAAACGATGAGTAAACCGATATTTCGTTGGTTGAGTGGGCTTTTGCCGGATGGCGGCATTGTCGGTCAACACCAGCGCATCAATTGTAGGCCGGATAAGCACAGCGCCATCCGGCGGGGCCTGCTCGTCGCCACGTTACTGCTGGCCGGATGCGGCCACTCGCAGCCGGAACAGCAAGGCCGTCCGCAAGCCTGGTTAGAGCCGGGCGCTCGTGTGACGCTACCTGCTCCGGGGATTTCTCCCGCGGTGAATTCACAACAGCTGCTGACCGGAAGTTTTAACGGCAAAACTCAGTCGCTGTTGGTCATGCTTAACGCTGATGATAAGAAAATCACACTGGCCGGCTTGTCATCAGTTGGCATTCGCCTGTTCCTCGTGACTTACGATGAAAAAGGATTGCACACCGAGCAATCGATCATCGTTCCGCAACTGCCGCCCGCCAGTCAGGTGCTGGCTGACGTGATGCTCAGCCATTGGCCAATTAGCGCCTGGCAACCGCAATTACCTCAAGGCTGGAGGCTCGTCGATACGGGTGATACGCGTGAACTGCGCAATAGCCGCGGCAAACTGGTCACGGAAATCACGTATCTGAATCGAAAAGGAAAACGCGAACCGATCAGCATTGAGCAGCACGTATTTAAATACCACATCACCATTCAATACCTGGGTGACTGAGATGATCTACATTTCTGCCGTTGGCATGATTAACGCGTTGGGCAATAACACCGATGAAATCGCAGCCAACCTCACACGTGGCATCGCGCCGGGAATGCGCCCACGCGCGAACTGGCTGCAAGGACACCCACCCGCCGTATTAGCAGGCGTAGACGGTGAGCTGCCCGCGATCCCTCAGCAATTTAGCGCACATCGTTCGCGCAATAACCAGCTACTGCTGGCCGCACTGGCACAAATCCAGCCGCAGGTGGACGACGCTATCACCCGGTTTGGCCGCGATCGTATTGCTGTCGTTCTCGGTACCAGCACCTCCGGTCTGGATGAAGGTGACGTTCACGTTGATCTAATACTCAACGACAAAGAGAGCACCGACTGGCGCTACCCGCAGCAGGAACTGGGCGATCCGTCGCGTTTTCTTAGCCACTGGCTGGCGCTGGATGGCCCGGCCTTTACGCTCTCAACCGCCTGCTCGTCCAGTGCGCGGGCTATCATGAGCGGGCGTCGCTTAATCGAATCTGGTTTGGTGGATATTGCCATTGTCGGCGGTGCCGATACGCTAAGCCGAATGCCAATCAACGGATTCCACAGTCTGGAATCGCTCTCCCCAACACGATGCCAGCCGTTTGGCCGCGACCGCAACGGGATCACCATCGGCGAAGGTGCCGCATTGATGGTATTAACCCGCGAGCCACAGCCCATTGCACTCCTGGGCGTCGGCGAATCCAGCGATGCGTACCATATTTCGGCTCCCCACCCGCAGGGAGAAGGTGCCATTCGCGCCATAGGCCAGGCACTTAACGACGCAGGAATGACACCGGAACACGTGGGCTATATCAATCTGCACGGAACGGCCACTCCGCTAAATGATCAAATTGAATCCAACGTCGTGAGCACACTATTTGGCGACACGGTCCCATGCAGCTCGACCAAACACCTGACCGGCCACACGCTGGGTGCTGCGGGGATCACCGAAGCCGCGATCAGTATGCTGATTCTGCAACGCAACCTGCCACTGCCACCGCAGGATTTCAGCCAGTCACCGCGCGATGAAACATTGCCCCCCTGCGGCATCATTGAACAGCCGCAGCCGCTGACTCGTCCAGTAATCTTATCTAACTCGTTCGCCTTCGGCGGTAATAATGCCAGCATCCTGCTCGGGAGAATCTCATGAGCCACTATTTATCACCGGGCGATTATTTACCGCATGATGCACCGATGCTGCTCCTTGAAGAGGTCGTCAGTGTGGCGGACGAAACCGCCACCTGCCACGTTACGGTATCAGCAAACAGCGTACTGGCCCCTTTCCTCGACCCTGATGGCAATTTGCCCGGCTGGTTCGCACTGGAATTAATGGCGCAGACCATTGGCGTCTGGTCTGGCTGGCACCGCCAGCAACACGGTCAGGCGAGTATTGCGTTAGGTATGGTGCTGGGCGCACGCGAGTTAGTCTGTGCTGCGGGTGTTCTGCCTGCCGGGAAGATACTGAGCATCCATGTCAAATTGCTGATGCAGGATGCACGATTCGGTAGCTTTGAATGCGTCATTCAGGCAGACAACAAGACGCTGGCAACCGGTCGCGTCAACACCTTCCAGCCAACAGCAGAAGAAATTAACACGCTATTTCAACAAGGAGCGTCCACATGAGTCGTTCAGTTTTAGTTACGGGTGCCAGCAAAGGTATCGGTCGCGCCATCGCCAGACAACTGGCGGCAGACGGCTTTGTGGTCGGCGTGCACTATCATCGCGATGCGCAAGGTGCACAAGACACACTGGAGGCTATCCTCGCCGCGGGCGGCACAGGGCGTCTGTTGACGTTTGACGTTGCCAATCGCGAGCAGTGCCGTGAAGTACTGGAGCACGATATTGAGGTTAACGGCGCATGGTACGGTATTGTCAGCAACGCCGGGGTGACGCGTGATGCCGCCTTCCCTGCACTCAGTGATAACGACTGGGATGCGGTGATCCACACCAACCTCGACAGCTTTTACAACGTCATTCATCCGTGCATTATGCCAATGATTAGCGCACGCCAGGGTGGTCGTATCATCACATTGTCTTCGGTATCCGGCGTGATGGGCAACCGCGGTCAGGTTAATTACAGTGCAGCAAAAGCCGGTATTATTGGCGCCACCAAAGCGCTGGCCATCGAACTGGCAAAACGCAAAATTACCGTAAACTGCATTGCACCAGGACTGATTGATACCGGGATGATCGAGATGGAAGAAGCCGCATTGAAAGAGGCGATGTCGATGATCCCCATGAAACGGATAGGTCAGGCTGAAGAAGTGGCCGGGCTTGCCAGCTATTTAATGTCGGATGTGGCGGGCTATGTCACTCGCCAGGTGATTTCCATCAATGGAGGGATGTTATGACACGTCGTGTCGTGATTACAGGCATGGGCGGCGTCACCGCCTTTGGGGAAAACTGGCAGGATGTCTCCGCCAGGCTATTGGCGTATGAAAATGCGGTACGCAAAATGCCGGAGTGGCAGGTTTATGACGGACTGCACACGCTGTTGGGTGCGCCGATCGACAACTTCACGCTGCCGGAACACTATACCCGCAAGCGCATTCGCGCCATGGGTCGCGTGTCGCTGATGTCCACTCGCGCATCAGAACTGGCGTTAGAGCAGGCCGGACTGATTGGCGATCGGGTACTGACCAACGGTGAAACCGGAATAGCATACGGTTCCTCCACAGGCAGCACCGGGCCGGTGAGTGAGTTCGCGACCATGCTGACCGAGAAGCACACCAATAACATCACCGGCACAACCTACGTGCAAATGATGCCGCACACCACGGCCGTTAACACCGGATTATTTTTCGGCCTGCGTGGGCGAGTCATCCCGACATCCAGCGCCTGCACCTCCGGTAGCCAGGCCATTGGTTACGCATGGGAAGCCATCCGTCACGGCTATCAAACGGTGATGGTTGCCGGTGGTGCAGAAGAACTGTGCCCTTCCGAAGCCGCCGTATTTGATACGCTGTTCGCCACCAGCCAGCGCAATGACGAACCGAAAACCACCCCCTCCCCATTCGATGAAAAACGCGATGGTCTGGTCATCGGAGAAGGTGCTGGTACGCTGGTGCTGGAGGAGTTGGAACACGCTAAAGCACGCGGAGCAACGATTTACGGTGAAATCGTCGGCTTTGCCACTAACTGCGATGCTGCCCATATCACCCAGCCACAGCGTGAAACAATGCAGATTTGCATGGAAAAATCGCTGAGCATGGCCGGTATTAGCGCCCAGGATATCGGCTATATTTCCGCGCACGGTACCGCAACCGATCGTGGCGATATTGCAGAAAGTCAGGCGACTGCCGCAATTTATGGTGATAATGTGCCGCTATCCTCGCTTAAAAGCTATTTTGGGCATACCCTTGGCGCTTGTGGCGCACTGGAGGCCTGGATGAGTCTGCAAATGATGCGTGAAGGCTGGTTTGCGCCTACGCTGAATTTGAGTCAGCCAGATGCCAATTGTGGCGCGCTGGATTACATTATGGGTGAAGCCCGCAAGATTGATTGCGAGTTTTTGCAGAGCAACAACTTTGCGTTTGGCGGCATCAATACTTCTATCATCATCAAACGTTGGCCGTGATATGTACCGGATCGTTCTAGGGAAAGTTTCTGATTTAAGCACCGGCGTACTGCCTCATGCGCTCTATGAGCAGGCACCGCAGGGTGCTCGCCGCGCACGCTGGCTGGCGGGCCGCGTGCTGCTTTCCCATGCCCTTTCGCCATTGCCTGATATCGTCTACGGCGAGCAAGGAAAACCGGCCTTTTCAGCCGACACGCCGCTGTGGTTCAATCTTAGCCACAGCGGTGATGACATTGCTCTGCTGCTTAGCGACGAAGGGGAAGTGGGCTGCGATATTGAAGTCGTGCGCCCGCGCGAAAACTGGAAGACACTGGCAAATACGGTGTTCAGTCTCGGGGAACATGCCGAAATCGAAGCAGAACATCCGGAACACCAACTGGCGGCTTTCTGGCGCATCTGGACGCGCAAAGAAGCCATCGTTAAGCAGCGTGGCGGCAGCGCCTGGCAAATTGTCAGCGTCGATAGCACTACGCTGACAACCTCGCTCTCCGTTAGCCAGTGCCAGCTCGACACCCTGAGTCTGGCCGTGTGCACGCCAACGCCATTTACCCTGACAGCCGACGCCGTGCAGAGGCTGTAACTCCCGCATTCCCTGTGCGCCGACGCGCGACATGAAAGGTTAACTGCAGATGCAACGAGTCACCATTACTCTCGATGACGATTTACTGGAAACGCTGGATAGCCTGAGCCAGCGCCGTGGTTACAACAACCGTTCTGAAGCGATTCGCGATATTTTGCGTGGTGCACTGGCGCAGGAAACGACCCAGGAGCATGGCACTCAGGGCTTCGCGGTACTCTCGTATGTTTATGAACATGAGAAGCGTGATTTGGCCAGCCGCATTGTTTCGACGCAGCACCATCACCATGATTTGTCGGTCGCTACGCTACACGTTCACATCAACCATGACGACTGCCTGGAAATCGCCGTGCTGAAAGGCGATATGGGCGATGTGCAGCATTTTGCCGATGATGTGATTTCCCAGCGCGGCGTACGTCATGGTCATTTGCAGTGCCTGCCGAAAGAAGAGTAATTGCCTGTTTCGTTGCCGGATGGCGGCTGCGCCTTATCCGGCCTACGTAGGCCGGGCAAGCGAAGCGCCCCCGGCAATGATGATTACGCCATCGTGCCAATCGTCTTACGAAAGCGTAACAACGCTATCAGGAAAAACGCGCTGCCAATCGCCAGTAGCGTCAGGAACTGCGGCCAGACGATGCTGAACCCAGCCCCACGATAAAGGATCGCCTGCGCGAGGCTGACAAAGTGGGTGGTCGGCATGGTTAGCATGATGTCCTGCACGGCCTGCGGCATACTTTCACGCGGCGTAGAGCCCCCTGAGAGCATCTGTAACGGCAACAGCACCAGAATCATCAGCAATCCCAGTTGCGGCATCGATCGTGCCAGCGTCCCCATAAAAATACCGATCGAGGTAGTGGCAAACAGGCTCAGCGCCACACCCAGCATAAATAGCGGTATCGAGCCTTCAATCGGCACGCCGAGTACCCCTTTCACCATCAACATCAGCGACAACCCGGAAACGACCAACACCACCAGCCCCATCGACCAGATTTTTGCCATCATGATTTCAAACGGTGTCACCGGCATCACCAGCAGGTGCTCTATCGTCCCGTGCTCACGTTCGCGGATCAGCGCCGACCCGGTGAGCACAATCGCCAGCATGGTAATGTTGTTGATGATCGCCATCACCGCGCCAAAACGGGCAGGTTCCAGATTAGGGTTAAAGCGCATGCGCATTTCCAGCGCCACCGGCGGCTCAGTGTTGTCACGATAACGCGCCACAAAGCTGTTCACTTCACCACTGATGATATTCTGGATATAACTGTTACCAGTAAACGCCTGGCTCATTCGCGTGGCGTCCACGTTAACCTGAATATCCGGCTGTCGTCCTGCCAGCACATCGCGCTGAAAATCAGGCGGAATATTCACAGCAAAGGTATAGCGTCCGGCATCCAGCCCGGCATCCATTTCATCGGCAGTGATCATCTCCGGCGGTAAAAACCACGGGCGATAAAAGCTGTTCACAATGCGGTTCGACAGCTGCGACTGGTCCATATCGGCGATAGCAATCGGCGCAAGATGCAGCGACCCAGGCAGCACCGTCGCAGAAGAGTAAACCGATACCGTGAAGGCGAAGACAATCAGCGTCAGCATCGCTTTGTCGCCCAGCAGGCTGCGCAACTCTTTGATACCAAGATTATAAATATTGCGTAATCGGCGCATCACCCCTCCTGTTTTTTCAGCAGTAACACGCTCAGACCGATCACCACCGGAATGGCGATTGCCAGCGGGATAAACAGCTGCCACAGATCCATCAGATCCAACGCTTTAGAGAACGTTCCACGCGCGATGGTCAGAAAATGACTGGTCGGGTAAATTTCACCAATCCACCGGCCCGGCCCTTCCAGCGAAGCCACCGGGTCGATCATCCCGGAAAACTGCGTTGCCGGGATCAGCGTGATAATCGCGGTACCAAAAATGGCGGCGATCTGGCTTTTCATAAACGTGGAGATGAGCAGCCCCAGTCCGGTAGCAATGGTGACGTACAGCAGCGCGGCCAGCGTCAGGGTTAAAAAACTCCCCTTATGCGGCACACCGAACACAAACACCGACAACGCGCACAGCAGCAGAAAGTTAAGCATCCCCAGCACGATGTACGGCAACTGTTTGCCGAGTAAAAACTCACTGCGGGTCGTGGGGGTAACGTACAGATTGATAATCGATCCCAGCTCTTTTTCGCGCACCACGCTGAGTGCGCTGAGCATGGAAGGGATCATCATCAACAGCAGCGGGATCACCGCCGGAACAATCGCCGGCAGGCTCTTCACATCCGGGTTATAGCGATAACGCGTCTCGATGGTCATCAGCCCGTTTTTCCCACTGGCATTGGGCTGACGCGCCATCACATCCTGCAACCAGGTCTGGTGCATGGCCTGTACGTAACCCCTTACCGTTTCGGCCCGGCTCGGCATCGCGCCATCAACCCAGACGCCAATCTTCACCGACGTGCCACGCGCAATATCGCGGCCAAAGTTAGGTGGAATTTCTATCGCCACCGCCACTTCGCCCGAACGCATTCGCTTGTCCAGCTCGTCATAGCTGGTAAGCGGCGGCTGCTCGATAAAATAGCGCGATCCCGCCAGATTCAGCGTCCACGCCTGGCTGCTGACGGTCTGGTCACGGTCGAGTACGGAGAAACGCAGATTTTCCACGTCCATGCTGATGCCGTAGCCCATGATCAGCATCAGAATCACCGTCCCCATCAGCGCCAGCGTTGAACGCACCGGGTCCCGCCGCAGCTCCAGCGCTTCACGCCGGCTGTAGCTGAACAAGCGCCGCAGGCTAAAGCCCTGGCGCGGCGGCTGACTGTTTTCATGCACGACCGGAACATTGGCTGGCGGTAACTGAGCTTCCGGTGCCGGGCCTGCGGCTTCCTGTAGCCAGGAAATAAACGCCTCTTCCAGGTTGGCTGCGCCGCGTTGTTTCACCAGCTCCTGCGGCGTACCGCTGGCGAGCACTTTTCCGGCGTGCATCAGCGACATCCGGTCGCAGCGCTCCGCTTCGTTCATAAAGTGGGTGGAGATAAAAATAGTGACTTTATCCTGCCGCGACAGATCGACCATCAGTTGCCAGAACATATCTCTCGCCACCGGATCAACCCCGGAAGTCGGTTCGTCGAGAATCAACATTTCCGGGCGATGAATCACCGCCACGGCCAGCGACAGGCGCTGACGAATCCCCAGCGGTAAGGCGCCAGGCAGCACGTCTTCAACATCGGTCAGCGAAAAGCGTTCGCTCATCTCCTGCACCCGCCCAGGGATTTCCGCTTCGGGGATATGGAACAGCCGTGCATGAAGCTCAAGGTTTTGCCGCACGGTCAGTTCGCTGTAGAGCGAAAACGCCTGCGACATATAGCCCACCCGACGGCGGGTATCGATATTTTTCGGGTCAACTGCTTGCCCAAACAGCCACGCCTCACCTTCGCTTGCGGGCAGCAGTCCGGTGAGCATCTTCATGGTGGTGGATTTACCGCAGCCGTTGGAGCCGAGAAAGCCGAAGATCTCCCCGCGGGGAATGCGAAAGTTAACGTGGTCAACGGCGACGAACTTGCCGAAGCGCATGGTCAGATCTTTCGCCTCAATGGCGACCTCTTCCTGCTCGGCGTGATAAGGCGGGATCACGACCGGCTTGTGCGCCTGACGCTGCGCTTGCGGTAACAGCGCGATAAACGCCTGCTCCAGCGTGGCGCTGTTCGTTTTTTCGCGCAACTGCTGCGCGCTGCCGGTGGCTAATACCTCACCCGCGTTCATCGCCACCAGCCAGTCAAAGCGCTCGGCTTCTTCCATATAGGCGGTGGCAACCAGCACGCTCATATTGGTCTGACGCTGGCGAATGCTGTTAATCAGATCCCAGAACTGGGCACGTGACAGCGGGTCTACCCCAGTGGTGGGTTCATCAAGAATGAGCAATTCCGGGTCGTGGATTAACGCACAGCACAGCCCCAACTTTTGTTTCATCCCGCCCGAGAGCTTCCCGGCTGGGCGGTCGCGAAACGGCGCCAGCCCGGTGCTGTTCAGCAGTTCGGTAATACGCGCTTCACGCTCCGCTTTGTCATGACCAAACAGCCGGGCAAAGAAGTCAACGTTCTCATACACCGACAGCGTGTGGTACAGGTTTTTACCCAACCCTTGCGGCATCCAGGCAATACGCGGGCAGACATCACGACGATGCTTCGGGTCGCGCATGTCGCCACCCAGCACCATCACGTTACCCTGTTCAATCACCCGCGCACCGGAAATAAGCGACAGCAGGCTCGATTTTCCGACGCCATCCGGGCCAATCAGCCCCACCATACAGCGGGCGGGGATATCCAGCGTGATATTGTTCAGCGCGACCGTTGTCCCGTAATGCTGACTCACGCCGTCAAGGTGCGCCACGGGAGGAACGGGAACCAGCGCCAGATGCGTCATTGCGGCAACCTCACCACCAGGGAGTCAGGCCAGGCGCGACTTTCATCCAGACGCACCCAGGCCATGCCCGGCAGACCGGTTTTCACGTACTCCAGGTGCTGCTGTAACAGCTCCGGTGGGATACGCGCTTTCACGCGGAACATCAGCTTTAGCCGCTCATCACTGGTTTCAACCGTTTTCGGCGTAAACTGCGCGACGCTGGCGACAAAGCTGATGGTCGCCGGAATACGCAGATCCGGCGCGGCATCCAGCACCAGTCGCGCTTCACCGCCAATCTTCAGCAGACCAGCCTGTTCGGTCGGCAAGAAGAATGTCATGTAGACATCGCTGAGATCGACCATATTCAACACGCGCCCGCCAGCTGACAGCACTTCGCCCGGTTCAGCCACACGGTACTGCACGCGACCATCGCGCGGAGCTTTAAGCTCGCTGTCATCGATATCTGCCGCAATGCGTCGTTCGGTGGCCTGTGCAGCTTCGACCCGGGTTTGCGCCTGGATGATACTGGTGCGGGCGGCTTCAATCGCCGCTTTCGCGGCAGAGACCTGCGCCTTTGCCGATTCCAGCGCAGCACGCGCACTTTCAGCGGCGGCGCGGTCGTCATCCAGTTGCTGCTCAGACACCGCACCACGCTGGGACAGTGAACGGGAGCGCACGTGGCGTTTAGAGACCGACTGCAACTCTGCTTCACGCTGTTTGACTACCGACTGCGCAGCGCGCATTTCACTTTGCCGTTGTTCCAGCAGCGCCCGTGCCGCCGCCACCGCACTTTCCGCTTCTTTGATTTGCGCGACCGCTTCCAGTCGCTGCTCGTGCAGCACGCGGGTATCCATTTTCGCCAGCACCTCGCCCTGACGGACAAACTGCCCTTCCGACACGAGGATCGTATCAATACGCCCGGCAATTTTGGTGGCGATATCCACTTCAGTGGCTTCAATTCGGCCATTGCTGGCTGCAAACCCTTCAGGTATCCCCGCAGGACGTAGCATCCACCATGCTATCGCGGCCACCACCACCAGGATGCCCGCACCCCACCACACCAAATGACGCTTAAACTTATCCATATTCGACCCGCCGTAATCCCTGTTATCAAACGATGCGTGTCACAAAACCCACTGAACCGCTATTCAGTGAGAGATTCCATCCGGGATGAGAAGGAATGAAAAACGATGGCCAAAGAGCGGACAGGCGTTAAGGCAACGCTTACCGCGAAGGAAGTGAATGACGAAAATGCTGTGAAATCGGGTAGTAATGTTGTCATCATCAGCGTTCCTGGCCGGAAATGAAACACGCATACTCATAACTGCTATCTATTGAATACTAACACCTGGATTCGATATGTCTATTCGGTTGTTCTCGCGATGTCATCGGCCAAAACAGTGTCCGGCAATCCGCTCGCCGGACAAGCTTCTGGCGAGTGTTCTGTTTAAAACGCGTGTTGGTATAGCCGCAACGCATCGTCTGCAGTGAGCGGAACAGGGTTGTTATCCAGAAGACGGGTCTGCTGCATGGCATCCTGAGCCAATATCGCCAGCGTTTCAGCAGGGATATCGACATCGCGCAGCCTTTTCGGTGCACCAGATTCAGCAATAATGCGTACCATCGCAGCAATAAATACCGCGGCATCTTTCTCCGTATCCCCCGACACCTCCTCGCCAATGACAGCAGCCAACTCGGCATAGTACGGCGCAGCGACTGGCGCATTAAACTGCAGCACCGGAATCAGCATCAGCGCATTCGACAAACCATGTGGAATATGATGGCGAGCCCCCAATGGATATGCCAACGCATGCACCGCCCCCACGGGAGAGTTGGCGAAAGCCTGACCTGCCAGCATTGCCCCCAACAACACACTCTCTCTGGCTTCCCGATTGTGGCCATCACGGCAGGCCGTCACCAGATGGCGGCTAATTAAGCGTAATGCTTCCCGTGCCAGCGCATCCGAAATCGGGTTCTTCTTATGTTTACCGGTATAAGCCTCAATGGCATGAACCATCGCGTCGATGCCAGCCGCCGCTGTATGAACCGGAGGAAGTCCAAGCGTCAATTGCGCATCCAGCAGCACCAGGTCGCCATATAGCTGTGGTGCGACAATCCCCATTTTGCTGTCATCATTGGTCGTCAAAATCGAAATATTAGTGACTTCTGATCCCGTCCCTGCCGTGGTAGGGATGTTAATCAACGGCAGACGCTGCCCAGACACTTTGCCAATACCGTAAAGCGCCTGCAGATCTTGCTCTGAGTGGATTAACACGGCCACCAGCTTCGCGACATCCAGCGAGGAGCCGCCGCCCAGACCAATGACCATGTCGCAATGGTCATCACGAGCAACCTGTAAAGCTTCCCGGACAAGACGTTCCTGCGGATCGGGTTGGACCCGATCATAGACCGTCACCTGAAACCCTGCCGCTTGCAGGCTATGCAAAACAGGCGGCAGAATCCCGGCTTTGACCAGTCCGGGGTCGGTCACCAACAACACGCGACGCGCGCTAAATCGCGGCTGAATAATCTCCCCTGCTCGTGATGCTCCCGCCCACTCGACGATAATTTCCGGTACAGTTGAAAACGTAAAATCCTTCATGACAGTGTTCATTGATGTACTCCTGGTAGTAAAAATGACCAGCTTTTAACTACGCGGTGCATCGGCATGAGTGAGAAAGCTTTTCACCTCTTTACGCTCAAGCAACGGGTTGATAATCCCAACGCCAATACGTTGAAAATGCTCCGTTTGTCGGTGAATTTCGAGACCTTGTGCGCAACGATAAGTCTCAATAATCACAAAGCGATCGCCGTCTTCCGTGGAACGGAAAAACTCATAGGTGATGTTTTCAGGCTCCTGACGCGAGGCATCCGCAAGCAGTCTGAGCGCATCATTGACCTTGTCCCCCATTCCCTGACGAGAAAAATAATGTGCAATAACAAAAAGTTGTGAATTCTCCATAGTCGGGCTCCCGGTGTTCTAACGGTGAAGGTCTATATCCCATAATGCGCTATCACTGCTCGAAACTGCTATCGCGCCGTGTAACAGCGCCGTTTGAGCATGTTCCTCGTTACAGACGAAGCCTGATGCCACTATCGGCGGCAACACATTACGGTCAGCCTGTGAGAGTAACGGCAACATCTGCGCAGGCATCAGTTGCACGTAATCGGGTTCGCTTTGTTCTACGGCTTTCAGGCTACGTAACCAGGTGGAACGGTCGGTGACAAAGATTTTCTGCATCGTCACCAGTCCACACTTTTTCGCACGCTGCACGGTTTGTAAACGCGTCGAAAGCAACCCCATCGCTCCCGTTTCGGCCACATAATCAATGCCGCCCTTATCCTGGGACAGCCCATTGCAGCTGTCGATATTCACGATGACGTACTTCCCCGCCTTCGACAGCAGTTCTATCACCGGATGGAGCTTAATCAGGTCAATATTGGCAATAATGCAGACTTCTGCCTTGCTGGACAGCGCGGTTTTCAATTGCTCAATACCGTAAATCGCCATGATGACGGGCTGGCGTGCCAGGAGCACGCCAAGATTTTTGATCATTATTGACCTGCCTGATGTGAAGGAAGATCGACGCTTAACCCCAGTTTGCCAGGGTTAAGGATGTTTTTCGGATCCAGCGCGTATTTGATATCCGCCAGAACGGAAAGCGATTCGCCTAAAGAAGCCTGCATATAAGGCGAACGCAGGAGACCAACACCATGATGGTGGCTAAGGGAGGTGTTGTGCTTAATTAGCACCGCATTCGCTGCATCCCATGCTGCACGGTACCAGGCCGCACGTTGCTCAATCGCCACATCACCGCGCAATGAGAAATAGAGGCATGCGCCGTCAATGTAGGCGTGAGACTGATGCGCCGAACCGGCCAGCGTGCCGGGTACGGCGTTAATCGCAGCCACCACATCATCATACACGTCGCTCAGATCGCGCCAACGTCCCACCATTTCCAGTGTATCCGCCACCAGACCCGGGCTCTTTTTAAAGCCTTCAGCACTTTTTCCGGTCAGATATCGGGTGTCCAGCCAGCGTTCAAAAATAGCCTCGCCGTCGAGTTGTTGTCCGCTGCGCTGGCACACGCGTTCGCTGATAGCCAGTACCGCATCGACAATCTCAGGCTCCCCCTCATCCGCAATCAACAGGACATTGGTCTCTGGTAAACCAAACTGCACGCCGCTTTCCAGGTTATCGTACAGGCGCAACGCTGCGGGGTTCGCGCCATGCTGTAAAATTTCACGGCATGCCTCCAGTCCACTGGCGAAGCTGGAGAATCCCCAGGCGATGGCACGGCCATAATCCGGCAGACGATGTAGCTTCAAACGCACACGCACAATCACGCCCAGCGTGCCTTCCGAACCGATAAACATTTGCTGTAAATCAGGCCCGATAGCGCTGCGTGCATAGCCGCCAACGGTGATTAAGCGCCCATCGGCCAGCACCACATCCATACCAAAAACCATATCTTCAATTTTGCCGTAGCGGGTCGACAACTGTCCCGCGCCACGACAGGCCACCCAACCGCCCACGGTACTGATACCAAACGATGACGGCCAGTGGCCCATCGTCATGCCGTACTCTTTTTGGATAGTTTGTTCAAAAATATCGCCGAACATGCCGGCTTCAACGTCAACAATCTGGCTTTGTGGATCGAAGTCGATAAGTTTGTTGAGTTCGCAAACATCCAGTACGATGCCCCCCCGCAACGGCAATGCGGCACCAGTGACGTTACTGCGCCCGGCGGAAACCGTAACTGGGATTGCCAACGCATTCGCCAGACGCATCACATCCTGAATTTGTTCTACCGTAGAGACACGTACAATCGCCCCTTTTGACGTAGCCGGTGCACCCTGGGTTTCCGCAATCATCGATCCGGCCCACCAGTCGCGGGTCCAGGTAATCACATCAGACTCCGACGTCAGCACCTCATCTGCAATGACCCGCAGTCGATCAAACGTTGCCTCGCTCATCACTACCGGATCAATCTGCATCCCTTTCGCGCCACCGCTGCTTTTGATATCCGTCGCCCATGCCGGGCGTGTGTGTGCACCTACCGTATAATTTCCACGGTTGTAACCGCGTTTAATCGCTTCTTTACTGATCATTCGGATGTCCCCATAAGTGTTGATTTTTCATGTTTAATTGCCGCCCGATAGCTGGCTACCTGCCGGGCCACCTGTTCAGGCTGAAGCTTGAGCTCTTGTTGCAGAATTGCCCCCACGCGTTCCGCAGCATTCGCTGACGCATCACGAGCCATCAGACGGGCACGAATTCGGCGCGATAACACATCATCAATGGTACTGGCGAGTTCATGGCGCACGGCATACACCACCTCCGCTTCGGTATAGGGGAGACCTTCCACAATTGGCTTTGCCAGTAAGGGATTGGACTGGATAAGGTCACTGACAAAATGCGCTTCAGTCCCGTAGCGCTCCCCCAGGTGCGCAGACAAACCGCCCGATGCCAGAATCGCCTGCGGGTCATAGCCCGCCGCCCCCAGCAACCAGGCGGTTTTGGTTGAGCAGGCCTTTTTACGGCCGAGTATTTTGCTGGCGGCATCGATGGTCTCTTCTGCCATATGACGTGATGTCGTCAGTTTGCCGCCGACAATCGTAATCAGACCATCTGCCGCAACCGTGATTTCATGATTACGTTTCATCTCAACGGTCTTGCCTCCCGCCGTCCCCACAAGAGGGCGGCAACCGGCGATACTTCCCACCACGTCTTCCGGGCGGAGATCGGTTTTCAATGCCGAATTCGCCCCTTCCAGCAGAAAGTCCAGTTCAGCGCGATTGCAGTGAACATCATTGAGATCGCCCTGATAATCTTCATCCGTGGTACCCAAATAGGAAACGTTGCCCCAACGGGTGATCGTCGCACGGCGACTGCGCCCGGCAACCGGGATCGTCACAGTGCAATCATTGCGGATCTTCATCCACGGAATAGCAACATGTACCCCCTTGGCAGGACGGATATTCAGCGGCGATGCATCACCTTTTTTCAGTCCATTCCAGTCACGCAGCCAGACGCCCGTCGCCATGATGACAACCCGCGCATTGACCTGAATTTCTCTGCCATCGGCATAAACGATGGCCCCATTCACTTTGCCGTGCCGGTCACGCGTGGTTTCGATGACTTCCGCGTGGTTGGTCACCGCCGCGCCATGAAACGCCGCCGTGCGCACCAATGCCAACGTCAGTCGGGCATCGTCGACGCGGGCATCGAAATACATAAAACCACCGGATAGCTGTTCTTCTTTGAGCGTCGGGCAATGCGACAGCACTTCCGCAGGGGTCAATTTTTGGTGAAGGATGCCTTCCCGCCATCCTCCTGCAAGGTCGTAGGTCCAGAGCAGGCTTTCAAATGCAGCGGACATCCGCTTGTCGAATACGCCATTTTTATCGAGCACCGGGAATAAAAAGGGTAACCGTTGCACCAGATGACGGGCATTCCTCCGCATACGCTGGCGTTCGAGTAAAGAGTGGCGAACCAGTCCCAGATTTCCTTGTTCGATATAGCGCAGACCGCCGTGTACCATTTTCGATGACTTTGATGAAGTGCCTGAGGCAAAGTCACTTTTCTCAATCAGCGCCACCCGGTAGCCACGCAGGCTGGCATCCAACGCCGCGTAGGCTCCGGTTACACCACCACCGACAATCAGAATGTCGTAGGTGTCGCTTTCCAGTCGATCCAGTTGTTCAGCACGCTGGAGACGTAATGGCTCTGCACCGTACATCTCACTACAGGTTTTGTTGGGCTTTCGCGAAGGGAAAAACTTCATGAGTAAGTATGCTCCTGATTAGCTGAGGTGAGGCTGTCGGCGGCTTCCATTTCGAGTGCAATACGCATCGCCCAGCGATTAATTTTTTGTTCGCGGAGGTCATGACTGATTTTTGGCTCAAATAGCCGCGCGGTTTTTAGCATGGCGCAGGCATCCGACAGCGAGTCCCACAGCAGCCCATCGGCACCGGCCAAAAACGCAACGCCACGTAAGCTTGCCCGCGCCGTTTCGGCCATTCGCCGCACGGGAATACCGCTAAGATCGGCCTGGATTTGCAATAACGTATCGCTATTTGATAACCCTCCCCCGACCACCAACTCTTTTGTGGGGATCCCAGTTGCCGCTTCATTTGCGCGAATACAGGCCGCGACCGAATGCGCAATCCCTTCCAGAATCGCGTAGGCCACCTGCGAGCGCGTGGTCGAGATTGAGATACCGTTCAGGGACGCACGGGCATGAGGCTGGAGATGGGGTACGCGTAGCCCCGTTAGCGCCGGAATAAAACTTACGCCACCCGCGTCGCTGGCCTGCGCGGCCAGCTCGCTGATGTGTTCAGGTGAGTCAAACCAATGCAGTTTTTCGCACACCCAGTTGAGCGCCGAACCGGTAGTGGGGACAAAGGTTTCGACAGAGAAATGCGAAAGCCCTTTTTGGCGGCGCGCCGTCATGGTGAGCGTACTTTCACAGCCCTTTTGCAATGTTGGTACCGTTGGCCCCATCATTAAATCAACAAAGCTGCCAGTGCCATGCATACAAAAAGCCTGCCCTCGCTCGGTACACCCCAGCCCAATTGCCCCTGCAAACTGATCCCCTGCACAGGCCAGGATTGGCACGCTAATCCCCAGAATATCTTCACGAGTGGTGCCGAAGTCATCGGCATCGTCATGTAATTCAGGCAACAATGACGCCGGGAAGCCCAGGGTCTGTAGCCATGGCAAATGATAGTGATGCTCTTTGAGGCAATACGCGCCAGCAGAGGTGGCATTTGTCGGTGTGGTGACACTTTTTTTCTCCTGCGCCAAATGCCAAAGCAACCAGCTATCAACGGTACCAAAGACCAGTGTTCCAGCCTGATACGCCTTCGCCACCGCAGGCGTATTGGCAAGATGGTGCGACGCCCAAAGATAAGGAGAGCGTATCCCAACCGGTCGCCCAATCAGCGGTAGCAGTTTTGCATCCCATTCAGGGGCTAGCTGGGCCAGTTCATCGGTGAAGCGCGCATCCTGCCAGACCATCGCCGGAGTTAATGCCTTGCCCGTTTGCGCATCCCACAGCACTGCCGTTGAGCGTTGGGTCGCAATCGCCAGCGCCACAATGCGCATCTTGTTGCATTGCGCGTTAGCTATCGCTTTGCGACAAACCTCAATAGTGGCCTGCAAGACTTCGTCAGCATCTTGTTCCACCACACCATGACGCAGACTACTGACCTGAAGCGGTTGGTATTCCAGGCAGTGAACCTGGCTATTTTGTGCAACAACTGCCGCACGGGTCCCCGATGTACCTTCATCGATAGCCAGGATGACATCTTCGTATTCACTCATTTCGTACTCCTGTTTGATTCTGGGGCCATCGACTCTGGATAAGATGAATGGGGTGATTCGAACTGCGGTGCACCTGGCTCGTTATCCGGCTGAATAGTGGTGCGAGTGGGGTCCCACGGAATAACAAAACAGATAATGCTCGCAAACAGCGGCACGGCAGACATGATCAGGAAGGTCGTTTGCAGGCCATACAAATCACGGAAGACCGGGAAAATAAACAGCCCAAGCGCCGCACCTATTGCCCCGAGCGCACCGACCACGCCGTTCGCGCCAGCCCGCAGTTCACTGCGAAAAGAGAGTGACGACAGGCTTTTCCCGTTTGCACCAGGTCCGCCAGAGTGGCAAAGAATAAACAGTGCAGGGACCAACAAAGAGGCCCAAAGTGGCATAGTGTCACTGAACAGACCCAGCGTGAGTAGCACGAGGAAGGCCACGGCAAAGCCGATCGCCGAGGAGCGACGCAACCCCAGACGGCGGCCAATCGCGGGAGATAAGAAACCGCCGACGATACCGAAAACGTTAAAAAATAGTGAACATAAGGTTGCGTAAACAAAGTTTTTACCAAACATCGCAGCACTAATAACCGGCAAATACCAGCCCACACCGAAATATTGGATCGACTGACAGATTTGAACGGTCGAAGCCAGAATCGTACGTGGTAAATAGACGCCACGAAATATTAACAGCACATTTTTTGCACCTTTTTCAGCCTGCCCAATAACGGGTTTCTGTTCTGCTTTCGGCGCCAGAATAAAATTATCACCGTATATTTTATTCATAGCGTTCACAGCCTCAGAAAGTCGTGATTTTCTCGCCAACCATACCGGGCTTTCTACTAAATAACGGAACTGGAAAAATAGAACGATGAGTCCACATAACGCCGTTACAGCAATAGAATAACGCCAGATGGCATCACCTACATCCCATGAATAAAACATCAGCGCTAATACCAAATTTAAACAAACGGCAACATACCAGACACCCTGCCAGGTGTTTAAACGGCTTTTTAGTTTCACCGGCGTGAACTCTGCCAGCATGGCCATTGCCACAGCAAAGTCCATCCCGTAAGAGACACCAACAAAGAAGCGACCAACGATAATCGTGCTAAAACTGGAGGATGACATCACCAACAAAGCACCAATCACCGCCATTATTTTGGCGATAATCAGCGGTGGTACACGCCCCCAGCGATCGGCAATCCAGCCGCCAATGGGATTAAATAATATGGCAACCCACGATGAAAATGAGGTGAGTAGTGCAACTTCGGTCGCAGTAAGATTTAAATTGCGGGTCATTGGGTTTAATCCAGCACTGAGGGCTGAATTTGAAAAAGCATCAAGAAAAAGACCGCCTAGTGCCAACCACCAAATAACACCAGCTCTGCCACTGATTTTTCCCCTGGCATCGATGCAATTAATAACATCATCTACACCACGGATTTTTATCGGATTTGAGAATGAACATGCGGACATGGCTTTCCCCTTCATAATATTCGGAAGAAGGTCGCCATTAGCTAAAAAAATGCAATAAGAGACCATCTTAATTTCACAGATAGTCTCTTATCTAAAATCTGTATTTTTCCACTCTAGAAGGTAACCCAAAGCGTGTCAAAGCGACTTTTAGTCCCATCGTTGATTCTGTGACATGTAGCTCAAATGTTAATGAAATATTACAAGAAGAGGTCGTTATGAACCCTTTTTCCGTTCTCAGCGGGTGGGATACCACTGTGACTGTACCTGGCCGCTGCGCTGGTTGACTGATTTGCGCTGAACGTTCGCCGTTCTCCCTGTACGACGCTATTGCAATATCCACCCAAAATAGGTGTTGAATACGAAGCTCGTTTTTATCCTAAATTTCACCGCTAACATTAAAAACCTTAAAATTCATAAAGATATGCAAACTCGCATTTGATCGTGATTATTTAACGCGCTAATTTTTCGTTATGTTGATCACATTCGTATCAAAAGAATGGTGATCTTAAAATAGGTTTTAAATATTGTGGTCAGGCCGCTAGACCACAATAAGAGGATATATCATGAAAAGAAAAACAATGGGATGGCTTATCGTTTTTCTTCTTTTTATAGTTTACATGCTTAACTATATGGATCGTTCAGCATTGTCGATCACCGCTCCACTCATCGAAAAGGAATTAGGATTCAATGCTGCTGAGATGGGTATGATATTCAGCGCATTCTTTGTTGGTTATGCACTATTTAACTTTATCGGTGGCTGGGCCAGTGACCGATTTGGCCCCAAAACAGTATTTCTGGTCGCCGCATTACTCTGGTCAGTATTTTGTGGGATGACCAGTCTGGTTACTGGCTTATGGACTATGCTGGCTGTTCGCGTATTATTCGGCATGGCTGAAGGACCGGTCAGTGCTGCTGGTAATAAAATTATCAACAACTGGATTTCACGTAAAGAATCTGCCACTGCCATCGGCATTTTCAGCGCAGGCTCGCCGTTGGGCGGCGCAATTTCCGGTCCAGTAGTTGGCCTGCTGGCTCTTTCATTAGGCTGGCGTCCGGCATTCGGTATTATTTTCCTGTTTGGTTTAGCCTGGGTATTACTTTGGTATTTCATTGCCAGTGATAAACCCTCAAAAAGTAAACACCTCGCCCCGGAAGAACGTGTCGATTTTGAAAACCATGATGACATCATTTTAGCGGATGACGGTAAAGCGATGCCTTCTCTCGGCTACTACATGAAGCAGCCGATGGTGTGGGCAACGACGCTGGCCTTCTTCAGCTATAACTACATACTCTTTTTCTTCCTGACCTGGTTCCCAAGCTATCTGAACCACTCGCTACACCTTGATATTAAAGAAATCAGTATTGCAACGGTGATCCCCTGGGTAATTGGTGCAATCGGCATGGTATTGGGTGGCGTATGCTCTGACTTTATCTATCGGGTAACGGGCAACGCCCTGCTTTCTCGCCGTCTCATTCTCGGTGTTTGCCTGGCTGGAGCGGCAATCTGTGTGGCGGTTTCTGGAACGGTTACCACTATCGGCAGTGCCGTTGGATTGATGTCAGTCTCGTTATTCCTGCTGTATTTGACTGGACCTATTTATTGGGCAGTTATTCAGGATGTCGTGCACAAAGATAAAGTGGGTAGCGTCGGTGGCGCCATGCATGGGCTGGCAAATATATCCGGAATTATTGGCCCTCTGGTCACCGGATTTATTGTTCAGTTCAGCGGTAAATATGATTACGCATTCTATCTGGCTGGTGCTATTGCGATTGTTTCCAGCTGTCTGGTATTCGTATTTGTCAAAAATAAAGGATTAAAAACAAATGAAAGTCAAAGCTGTCTACATCAATAAACCTGGTGAAATTGAAACCCGTTGGGTTGATTACCCAGAAAAGAAAGATAATGAAGTATTAATAAAAGTTGATGCTGCTGGAATATGTGGATCTGATATAGGTGCATTTCGCGGTACTAACCCCCTGGTGACCTATCCACGTATTATTGGACATGAAGTCACGGGTATTGTTATTAAACAAGGCAAGGGCATGCCAGCAAATATTAAGGAAGGTGACCGCGTTATTGTTGATCCTTATATTTATTGTGGTCATTGCTACCCCTGTTCAGTGGGGAGAACAAATTGCTGTGAAAACCTGAAGGTCATTGGCGTACATATTGATGGTGCAATGCAGGAGGTGGTTGCTCACCCCGCGCATTTGATTCACAAAATCCCGGATGACGTCGCCACTGAGATGGCTCCGTTGGCTGAACCATTGACTATCGCACTGCATGCGTTACATCGCGCCAAACTGACGGCCGGGGAGCATATCGCCATTATTGGAGCCGGTGCGATTGGTCTGATGGCTGCATTGAGCGCATTGCGCTACGGTGCGACGCCAATTCTGATCGATATCGTGGACGAACGACTTCAGTACGCAAAATCGCTGGGCGTGCCTTACGTCATCAATCCGTCGAACACCCAGGTTGTTGAGGCGATAAAAGATATCACGCAGGGGACGATGGCACAGGTTGTCGTCGAAGCATCTGGTGCCAACAGTGCAATTCGCGAAACGCTGGATCTTGCGTCGTTTGCGGGTCGTATTGCTTTCACCGGCTGGCCAAAACAGGAGACATCGTTGCCCACTAACCTGATCACGTTTAAAGAGTTGGATCTGCGCGGATCACGTACCAGTGCTGGCGAATTCGAAGAAGCGTTACAGATGCTGGCTACGCTGAACATTAATCCTGCGGATGTCGTCAGCAAGGTGGTGAATATTGATGATGTGCCTGACGCCGTGAAGGAACTCGATCAATACCCGGAACGCTATCTGAAGATCAATGCGACCTTTCATTAATTTTTCCAGGAGATAAAGCGATGGAACAAACCTGGCGTTGGTATGGCCCAAACGATCCCGTGTCGTTGGCCGATGTTCGTCAAGCCGGTGCAACGGGTGTGGTCACTGCACTGCACCATATTCCAAACGGTGAAGTCTGGTCCGTAGAAGAAATTCTCAAACGCAAAGCGATCGTGGAAAAAGCGGGTCTGGTCTGGTCGGTCGTGGAAAGCGTGCCGATCCATGAAGACATCAAGACCCACACGGGCCAGTACGACCTGTGGATCAAGAATTACCAGCAGACGCTGCGCAATCTCGCCCACTGCGGCATCTTTACCGTGTGCTACAACTTCATGCCGGTTCTGGACTGGACCCGCACCGACCTGGAGTATGTGCTACCCGATGGTTCAAAGGCTCTGCGTTTTGACCAGATTGAGTTTGCCGCCTTTGAACTGCATATCCTCAAGCGTCCCGGTGCGGAAGCGGACTACAGCGCGGAGGAAATTGCCCAGGCTCACCAGCGTTTTGCGGATATGAGCGAAGAGGACAAAGCCCGGCTGACGCGAAATATCATTGCCGGTCTGCCAGGTGCCGAGGAAGGCTATACGCTGGACCAATTCCGTAGCCACCTTGCAACCTATAAAGATATCGACAAAGCGGCCTTACGGGAAAATTTTGCCTGGTTCCTGAAAGCCATTATCCCGGTAGCGGAAGAAGTAGGTGTACGTATGGCGGTTCATCCGGACGATCCGCCGCGCCCAATTCTTGGCCTGCCGCGCATCGTTTCTACTGTAGAAGATATGCAGTGGATGGTGGATACCGTAAACAGTACTGCCAACGGTTTTACGATGTGTACAGGATCTTACGGCGTACGCGCAGACAACGATCTGGTTGATATGATCAAACAGTTCGGCCCGCGGATTTACTTTACGCACCTGCGTTCCACACAACGCGAAGATAATCCCAAAACCTTTCATGAGGCGGCGCATCTTTCCGGGGATGTCGATATGTACAGCGTCGTGAAAGCGATAGTCGAAGAAGAACAACGGCGTAAAGCGGAAGGCAACGCCTCACTTATCCCCATGCGACCAGACCATGGTCATCAAATGCTTGATGATCTGAAAAAGAAAACCAACCCAGGGTATTCCGCTATTGGTCGCCTTAAAGGCCTGGCTGAAGTACGCGGCGTTGAACTGGCTATCCAGCGCGCCTTCTTCAATCAGTAACCACATTGCCGCATGGTATCCCCGCCATGCGGTTTTTCACTTTCAGTCAGGACCGGTCTTTGATAGCGCATTATCAAAGAAGATCATCAATGACAGGAGTTTGTCATGGACAAGAATCTCGCCACCGCCCAGATTTCCACCCCACGCCCACGCTGGGATCGTTCACGCCTTGTTTCGCGCATCGTACATCTTGGTTGCGGTGCTTTTCACCGCGCTCATCAGGCGCTCTATACACATCATTTGCTGGAAAGCAGTGACAGCGACTGGGGTATCTGTGAGGTCAACCTGATGCCCGGAAACGATGCCACACTGATTCAAAACCTGAAGGCGCAGGATCTGCTGTACACCGTTGCCGAGCGCGGAGCACAAACGACAGAGCTTAAAATCATTGGCTCGATGAAAGAAGCGCTGCATCCTGAATTTGACGGTTGTGAAGCCATTATCCACGCAATGGCCCGTCCAGAAACGGCCATCGTTTCGCTGACCATCACCGAAAAAGGATATTGCACGGATGCCGCCAGCGGCGAGCTGGATCTGAATCATCCGTTTATCCAGCACGACATTGCTCACCCACAGTCCCCCAAATCAGCAATGGGTTATATCGTCGAAGCCCTCGCTCTTCGCCGTCAGCAGGGATTGAAAGCTTTTACTGTGCTGTCCTGCGACAACGTTCGAGAAAATGGTCACGTCGCAAAAACCGCTATCCTGGGTTTAGCCGCCGAGCGCGATCCGCAGTTGGCTGAGTGGATTGCCGAACAGGCAACGTTCCCATGCACAATGGTCGACCGCATCGTTCCGGCAGCAACAGAAGAGACGTTAGCGCAAATCGCTGAACAGCTTGGGGTAGATGATCCCTGTGCCATTGCCTGTGAGCCGTTCCGTCAGTGGGTGATTGAAGATAACTTTGTCAATGGACGCCCTGACTGGGATCGCGTGGGCGCACAGTTTGTAGCAGATGTGGTGCCATTTGAGATGATGAAGTTACGCATGCTCAACGGCAGCCACTCTTTCCTGGCCTATCTTGGTTATCTGGGCGGTTATGAAACGATTGCCGATACGATGACCAACCCGGCGTATCGCAACGCTGCGCTGGCTTTGATGCTCAATGAACAAGCACCGACGCTGTCGATGCCGGAAGGAACAGACCTTGCGGCTTATGCAGAGCTGTTGATCGCGCGCTTTACTAATCCATCACTGAAGCACCGAACCTGGCAAATTGCGATGGATGGCAGCCAAAAATTACCGCAACGCTTGCTGGACCCCATTCGACTCCATCTGAAAAAAGGCGAAGACGCTCGCCATCTGACGTTGGGAGTCGCCGGTTGGATGCGCTACATCAGCGGTGTGGATGAACAAGGTCATCCGATTGAGGTGATAGATCCGCTGTCAGCACAGTATCAGGCTATTTATCAACAGTATCCATCAATAGAAGAACGTGTCCGGGCGCTGTTAGCCATTGACACTATCTTTGGGAGAGACCTTTGCGATAACGCAGACTTTATCGAACGCGTAACCGCTGCCTGTCAGCAATTGCACAGCGTAGGCGCACGTGCAGCGGTAGCCGCTCTAAGCCAATAGCGTGGTGTTATTAAAGACCCACGATCTGTCTGACATAGGCCAGATGTTCCAGCGATTTTTGGTAAGCACCGTCAGCATCAGCCTGGCGGATCGCATCCACAATCGCTTTATGCTGTGTATTCATGCTGGTTAATACATCCCGATTGCCGGAACGTTTGTCCAGTCCGGCATACGGGATATTAACGCGCTGTTCCCACAGCATTCGCGACATATCAAGCAGTACGCGGTTCTGGCTGGCTTCTGATACTGTCAGATGGAATTGCTTATCGAGGGAATAAAAACCATGCACATTGTTTTCGCTTATGGCCTTTTCCATGCTGAGATGCAGTGCTTCAAGCTGGCTAATGAGATCATCTTTCCCGGCCTGAGCAGCAAGACGCGCACAATGGCTGTCGACCAACTCACGTGAATAGAGAATTTCTTCAATCGAATAATCACTGGTGGAATGCTTTTTATCCGCAACAATCACACCATTACCTGACTGGATGGTGATCCATCCGGAAATCTCCAGCACAATCAGCGCTTCTCTGAGCGATGCGCGACTTACACCAAGTTGCTTCGCCAGCTCACGTTCGGGTGGTAAGAAGCTTCCCGGCGGAAAAATACTATCATTGATGAGCTTAATGATGAGATTGGCTATCTTTTGATAGAGCCGCTCCTGTTTTACCTCAGGAATAACCATGTGTCTCCCGTTCTCTTATCTGTGCGATTTTTAACTGATTTATCATATCATTCCTGGAGTTAAGAAACGCACGTCAGAGTCAGTTCATGTATCACACATCACTATGATATTTTTTCTTATTGTGTGCAGACAGAGTCTTTCACTTATGCAGACACCAAATCCTGTGCGCATGCCCAGGCGCTCGACCACGCCCACTGGAAGTTATACCCACCCAACCAGCCGGTGACATCCATCACTTCACCAATAAAGTACAGCCCTGGCACTTTGCGGGCTTCCATCGTGCGCGAAGACAGTTCGTTGGTATCTACACCACCCAGCGTGACCTCCGCTGTGCGATACCCTTCGGTACCGTTCGGCTGCACCCGCCATTCAGTTAGCGTCTCCACCAGCGTTTGCTGATCGCGTACGTTAAGTTGTTTCAGCGTCACATCCGGGATTTGCCCTAATTGCTGCAGGCACTCCACCAGACGTTTCGGCAACTGCATCGCTAACGTGTTCTTTAAGCTCTGATTTGGATGTGCGCTTCGTTGTTCGTCGAGAAAGCTCGCAAGGTCAACATCCGGCAACAAATTAATGCTGACAAATTCGCCGGGCTGCCAAAAACTGGAAATTTGCAAAACGGCCGGACCTGAAAGCCCACGGTGCGTAAAGAGCAGGTTTTCACGAAATACGGTGCCATCTTCAGCGGTGATAACGGAAGGAACAGACACACCAGAGAGCACCTGAAGCTGCTCCAGCAGTGGCTTATGCAACGTAAAGGGCACCAGGCCTGCGCGCGTCGGCAACACCTTCAGTCCAAACTGTTCGGCAATTTTATAACCAAACGGCGTTGCCCCCAAACCCGGCATGGAAAGCCCACCGGAGGCAATCACCAATTTCTTCGCACCGACCGTCATCCCGTTCAGTTCCAGAATGAAGCCGTTATCATCTCGTGCGACGCTCAGGACTTCGCTACGTAACCGCATCGTAACGTTACCCTTTTCGCACTCGGCAACCAGCATATCGACGATTTGTTGGGCCGAATCATCGCAGAACAGCTGACCGAGCGTTTTTTCGTGCCAGGCAATGCCGTGTTTACCCACCAGATCGATAAAGTCCCACTGCGTATAGCGAGCCAGCGCCGATTTGCAAAAATGCGGGTTTTGACTCAAATATGCAGCCGGTTCCACATAAAGATTGGTAAAGTTGCAGCGCCCTCCGCCGGACATGAGGATCTTACGTCCAGGCTTTTTACCATTATCAATCAGCAGTACTTGACTGCCTGCTTGCCCTGCCTGCGCGGCACAGAACATACCCGCTGCGCCAGCGCCTATAATAACGGTATCAAACCTTTCCACGTTGCGATCCTCTCTAAAAAGCGGGCGTGAATTGTAAAGATTCCTCAGTGGTCGCACCAGCACCAAACTATCAATAATAGGTATTTATCTGAATTCTATAGGATAATTCTTTAGTGGTGTAAAACAAAGCAGGAGACAAATCAAAAAAACTCTATATTTCACTTTGCCCGCGCCGCCAAAGTCACTGATAATGCGCCGCGTTCATGTCCTCAAAATGGCGTAACGTCCTATGCTACATTTGTTTGCTGGCCTGGATTTACATACCGGGCTTTTATTATTGCTTGCTCTGGCTTTTGTGCTGTTCTACGAAGCAATTAACGGCTTCCACGATACAGCCAATGCTGTCGCAACCGTGATCTATACCCGTGCAATGCGTTCGCAATTGGCGGTGGTTATGGCTGCGTTGTTCAACTTCTTTGGTGTTTTGCTGGGTGGTCTCAGCGTAGCTTATGCCATCGTGCATATGCTACCAACGGATCTGCTGCTCAACATGGGTTCTTCACATGGCCTCGCCATGGTGTTCTCCATGCTGCTGGCGGCAATTATCTGGAACCTCGGTACCTGGTACTTTGGTCTGCCTGCATCCAGCTCCCACACGCTGATTGGCGCGATCATCGGTATTGGTTTAACCAATGCGTTGATGAACGGGACTTCAGTGGTGGATGCACTTAACATCCCGAAAGTGCTCAATATTTTCGGTTCACTGATCATTTCCCCTATTGTCGGTCTGGTGTTCGCTGGCGGTCTGATCTTCTTGCTGCGTCGTTACTGGAACGGCACCAAGAAGCGGGCGCGTATTCACCTGACTCCAGCAGAGCGTGAAAAGAAAGACGGTAAGAAAAAGCCGCCGTTCTGGACGCGTATCGCGCTGATCCTCTCCGCTATTGGTGTGGCGTTCTCTCATGGCGCTAACGATGGGCAGAAAGGTATTGGTCTGGTAATGCTGGTACTGATTGGCGTAGCGCCTGCAGGCTTCGTGGTGAATATGAATGCTTCTGGTTACGAAATTACGCGTACCCGTGATGCTATCAATAACGTCGAAACCTACTTCCAGCAGCGTCCTGATCTGCTCAAACAGGCGACCGGCGTTGATCAGTTGATTCCGTCTCCGACGGAAACGGCGACAACGACACCGGCAGAGTTCCATTGTCACCCGGCAAATACCATCAACGCGCTTGAGCGTGCGAAAGGTATGCTGGCGAACCTGGAAACCTACGACAAGTTAAGCGTTGAGCAGCGTAGCCAGCTGCGTCGCATTATGTTGTGCATTTCTGATACGACCGATAAAGTCGTGAAACTGCCTGGCGTAAGCAGCGACGATCAGCGCCTGCTGAAGAAACTGAAAACCGACATGCTGAGCACCATCGAGTACGCCCCCGTCTGGATTATCATGGCTGTTGCTCTGGCTCTGGGCTGCGGTACGATGATTGGCTGGCGTCGCGTGGCGACCACTATCGGTGAGAAAATCGGTAAGAAAGGCATGACCTATGCTCAGGGGATGTCGGCACAGATGACTGCCGCAGTCTCTATCGGTCTCGCCAGTTACACCGGTATGCCTGTTTCCACCACTCACGTTCTCTCCTCTTCTGTTGCAGGGACGATGGTTGTTGACGGTGGCGGTTTGCAGCGTAAAACGGTAACCAGCATTCTGATGGCCTGGGTCTTCACCCTGCCAGCAGCGATTATCCTTTCCGGGGTGCTGTACTGGCTCTCCCTGAAGCTAATCTAAGCGCATGCACAGTAAAAAAGCGGGTCAGGAAACTGACCCGCTTTTTTTATATCTGTCGTAGAAATCAGTGCCAGATAATCAGCGCGACCATACTGATTAACACCAGCCCACATAACGCGCTGGTAAGGATGAACTGACCGCGAACCCGCTCACAGCGGCGAATAAACTCATCGTCATGATGATCACGGTAACGCTGAGCGTAGATATACCACACCAGACGCATCTGCTTGTTAGGTTGCCCATGCGAGGTAAAAAAGCCGCCCCCATCGACATACTGGTAAAGTAATGGATCGCAACCACGAAGTACCACTAACAGTGCGCGTAGCGAAGAAAAATAACGCGCCATATTAACAATGCAAACGACACATAAAGCCCAGAATAACGCAATGGTGCTTATCATATCTCCTCCCCGGCGACCCGCCCACGGAACTCCTTTCCGGGACTACCGCTCCCCGATACCCTGCCAAACCATTCAGTGAAGAGTACAACCGAAACCGCTCGTGTTAGTGTCACGCATCCGAACGCCTCTCTAAATAGTGTAGGAGATTAGTTAATTTTTTTGCCAGAAGGTTAATCACTATCAATGCAATTAACTAAAAAATTTGTTTAACTACTTGGCAAGCAAGGCGGATTGACGGATTATCCCGGTCGCTATAATGTAAGGATAGTCCTTAAAAGGTACGTTTTTACGACTGGGCTAGCCCCGCGCACAAAGTTCGCAGGACGCGGATGACGCGGCGGCAAATGAACGCCAGCAGGCTAGTCATCGACAACTTATGGAAGGAGTAACACTATGGCTTATAAACACATTCTTATCGCGGTTGATCTTTCTCCAGAAAGCAAAGTTCTGGTTGAAAAAGCGGTCTCTATGGCGCGGCCTTACAATGCGAAAGTCTCCCTTATCCACGTTGACGTAAACTATTCCGACCTGTACACCGGGCTAATCGACGTGAATCTGGGCGACATGCAGAAACGCATTTCTGAAGAAACCCACCACGCGTTAACCGAGCTGTCCACCAATGCAGGCTACCCAATCACCGAAACCCTGAGCGGTAGCGGTGACCTGGGCCAGGTCCTGGTCGATGCCATCAAAAAATACGACATGGATCTCGTCGTTTGTGGCCACCACCAGGATTTCTGGAGCAAACTGATGTCCTCCGCGCGTCAACTGATCAACACCGTTCACGTCGACATGTTGATTGTTCCGCTGCGTGACGAAGAAGAAGCATAAAATACTTGCTGCCGGGGAATAACCCGGCCCGCTGCAAGCATTAAAGCCTGTAAACGCCCGCCTATGCGGGCGTTTTTGTTTTTATCATTCGGACACAATTAGTACATCAATCCAACAAATAAATCATAATTAGTGTGATCAACTAATTGGATCGAAAACTATCTCTATAATAATCTACCCTTACGGCTAATCGCCGCAGTCTATAACAAAACAAGACTTTTTCGGCGCGTTTAAGCATACGCGTTCATACTTTTCGGGATGGCTTTGAAAGGCGATGGAATATGAATAAAACTGCACCTACGGGCTTGCTGCAGCAACCTCGTCCGTTCTTCATGATCTTCTTTGTGGAATTATGGGAACGATTTGGCTATTACGGCGTTCAGGGCATCCTGGCGGTATTTTTTGTTAAGCAACTCGGATTTTCTCAGGAACAGGCATTTGTCACCTTTGGCGCGTTTGCTGCATTGGTATACGGCCTGATCTCCATCGGCGGTTATGTCGGCGACCATCTTTTAGGGACCAAACGCACGCTGGTGCTTGGCGCTATCGTGCTGGCACTTGGTTACTTCATGACCGGGATGTCACTGCTCAAGCCCGACCTGATTTTTGTCGCACTGGGTACCATTGCCGTGGGTAACGGGCTGTTTAAAGCCAACCCGGCAAGCCTGCTGTCAAAATGCTATCCCCCGAAAGACGCACGTCTGGACGGTGCTTTTACCCTGTTTTATATGTCGATCAACATCGGTTCGCTGTTGTCATTGTCGCTGGCACCGGTGATTGCCGATAAGTTTGGCTACGCCGTTACCTATAACCTGTGCGGTGCCGGGCTTATCGTTGCACTACTGGTCTACTTTGCCTGCCGTGGAATGGTAAAGAATATCGGTTCCGAACCCGATCATAAGCCGCTGAATTTCCGTAACCTGCTCTATGTGCTGGCTGGTACGGTGGTGATGGTATTCATCTGCGCCTGGCTGATGCACAACGTTAAAGTTGCCAACCTGGTGCTGATCGTACTGTCGATTGCCGTCACCATTATCTTCTTCCGTCAGGCATTCAAACTGGATAAAACTGGACGCAATAAAATGTTCGTGGCCTTTATCCTGATGCTGGAAGCGGTTGTGTTCTACGTGCTGTATGCACAGATGCCGACATCACTGAACTTCTTTGCCATCAATAACGTGCATCATGAAATTCTCGGTATTACCATCAACCCGGTGAGTTTCCAGGCGCTGAACCCTTTCTGGGTAGTACTGGCAAGCCCGGTCCTGGCCGCGATTTATACCCGTCTGGGTAACAAAGGCAAAGATCTGACCATGCCGATGAAGTTTACGCTTGGCATGTTCCTGTGCTCACTAGGCTTCCTGACTGCCGCCGCAGCCGGAATGTGGTTTGCCGATGCTCAGGGTTTGACGTCTCCGTGGTTTATCGTGCTGGTGTATCTGTTCCAGAGTCTGGGTGAACTGCTGATTAGCGCCCTGGGACTGGCAATGGTCGCCGCGCTGGTGCCACAGCACCTGATGGGCTTTATTCTGGGGATGTGGTTCCTGACGCAGGCAGCAGCCTTCCTGATGGGGGGTTACGTCGCAACGTTTACAGCCGTACCGGAAAACATTACCGACCCACTCCAGACCCTGCCTATCTACACCAACGTGTTCAGTAAAATAGGCCTGGTGACCCTGGCGGTAACGGTTGTGATGGCGATTATGGTGCCATGGCTGAACCGGATGATTAATACGCCGAGTACCGAGCAATAATCTTCAGTGCCGGATGCGGCTTATCCGGCCTACATTCAACATGCCCGATCGCTTTGCGCTATTGGGCATTTTCAATGCATTACCCTTTGCGCGCGGCAATCCACTCCTGTACTTCCACTACGAAGGTGTCCGGCGCTTTGCGATACATTTTTCGCGCTAAATCCAAAATCGTATGCTGTCCTAACGCCTCTTCCATCCGCTGCTGCGCCATATCCATCACCGAACGCACGCCACAAATACCTTCACAGGCCCACTCCGGTGGATGCTCCTCAAAAACGGCTAAACGCTGACGAATTTCACGACATTCAAAAATACGCTTATCGCCATCTATGGCATTGACCACATCCAGCACGGTGATGTCTTCCGCGGGTTTGGCCAACTGGAACCCGCCGCCCTTACCCTCGATACTGCGCACCAGACCTGCTTTCGACAGACGAGTGAAGATTTTTGCCAGATAGTCATACGGCACGCTTTGTAGTTCGGCAATTTCTCGCACGCTCATATCCCGCGCGTCGCCTTTGCTGTCGACCATACACATCAGGCTATGGATGCCGTACTCAACCCCGGAACTGTAAAATGCCATTTTTTATCTCAGCCAAAATGAATCTGAGTTTATTGTAGCTTTTTCATCTAATGCATTCCAGAGAACAGAGTAACCCTGCATAAGAATAAAAATATAAATAGATATTTATCAAATAGATAATAAAACAACCCGGCACAATAATGAAAAAAGGATCAGGATCGCATTGCAATCCATAACTACGACCAATAAAATCCGAGTAAATAAATCGTAGTCACCAGTGAGATAAAACTAATGCAGAAACAAATTCTGATCGTGGGTGCCGGTTTTGCCGGTATGTGGGCAGCATTGAGCGCCGCACGTCTGGCGGAGAAAAACCGGCAGACCATTGATATTACGGTGATTGCGCCACAGCCAGAGCTGCGTGTACGCCCGCGTTTTTATGAAAGCGCGGTCCACACGCTGGTCGCCCCGCTGCAACCCTTATTCGACGCTACCGGCGTTAACTTCCTGCAAGGTCACGTTGAGCAGATCCTCCCGGCCTCTAAAGAAGTCAGCTGGAAAGACGTCAACGGTGAAACCCACTTGCGCCATTACGACCGTTTGGTTCTCGCCAGCGGTAGCCACGTAAACCGCGACATTGTCGCTGGCGCCGCCGAGCACGCGTTTGACCTCGACCAGTTGGAGAGCGCCGCCGTACTGGAGCAGCACATTAAGGATCTGGCATTACAACCGGAATGTGAGGCTCGCAATACGGTCGTGGTCTGTGGCGGCGGCTTTACCGGGATTGAGATGGCGCTGGAATTGCCGGGGCGTTTGCGCGAAATATTAGGTGCTGATGCTAAGACCAGAGTTGTCGTAGTTGAACGCGGCGCACAGCCGGGCGGGCGCTGGAGCCAGGAATTACGTGACGTCATTATCGAAGCCTCCGCTGAACTGGGCGTCGAATGGCGGGTCAATGCGGAAGTGGAGTGCGTGGATGCCTCCGGCGTCACGCTGAAAGATGGGCAGACCATCGCCTCACAGACCGTTATCTGGACGGTTGGCGTCCAGGCAAACGGGTTAACGGCGCAAATTGACGCACCGCGCGATCGCCAGGGTCGCCTGCATGTGGACGCTAACCTTCAGGTCATCGGCCATGATGATATCTATGCCACCGGCGATGTGGCTTACGCCGCCACCGATGACAAAGGCAATCACGCGCTAATGACCTGTCAGCACGCTATTTTACTGGGCAAATTTGCCGGAAATAACGCGGCAGCCAGCTTGCTAAACGTTGCGCCACTGCCGTACCGTCAGGAAAACTACGTTACCTGTCTGGATCTTGGTGCATGGGGCGCGGTGTATACCGAAGGGTGGGATCAGCAAGTGAAACTGACGCGTGCAGAGGCGAAAAAACTGAAGGTCTCAATTGTCAGTGAGTTGATATATCCACCGAAGACTGACAAGACCGTGGCGTTTGAGATTGCCGATCCGCTGGCTCCATTCGTGTAGTCGAATCGCCGGATGCGGCTAACGCCTTATCCGGCCTACAAACTACCAGGCAATTATCGACACCACTGCGGTAACGCCTTATCCGGCCTACAAACTACCAGGCGATTATCGACACCACTGCGGTAACGCCTTATCCGGCCTACAAACTATCAGGCGATTATCGACACCACTGCGGTAACACCTTATCCGGCTTTCAAACCACACTCAGCCGTAGGCCTGATAAGCGTAGCGCCATCAGGCGATTCAGCGCATCAAACAGGATGCGGCCAACACGTTACGCCGTCCCGGCGTAAATATCAAAGCGATGCCCTTTGGTGACTACCGCATTGGGTGTCGCCACATCCGCGAGCGGCGGCGCGTAATCCGGACGCTTCACCACAACACGTTTAGTCGCCAGCTGACGTGCTGGCATCAACAACCCATCGGCATCTAAGTCTGGCCCCACCAGCGACTGAAACACGCGCATCTCTTTTTTCACCAGCGCACTTTTCTGCTTATGTGGGAACATCGGGTCGAGATACACCACCTGCGGGCGCGGCGTGATATCGGTCAACGCCGTCAGACTGGACGCATGGATCAGCTGTAAACGTTCCTGAAGCCAGCCGCCGATTTCCGGGTCGGCATAACCACGTGCCAGGCCATCGTCGAGCAGCGCCGCCACCACCGGATTACGTTCCAGCATCCGTACATGGCAGCCAACAGAAGCCAGCACAAACGCATCGCGTCCCAGTCCTGCGGTAGCATCCACCACGTCTGGCAGATAATCGCCTTTAATGCCGACAGCCTTCGCCACCGCTTCGCCGCGACCGCCGCCGAATTTACGTCGGTGCGCCATCGCCCCGCCGACAAAATCAACGAAGATGCCGCCGAGTTTAGGTTCGTCTCGCTTGCGCAGTTCCAGATGTTCCGGCGTCATCACCAGCGCCATCAGGTTGTCTGTATCATGCTCCAGCCCCCAGCGGGTCGCCAGAACAGATAAGGCGCCGTCTCCGGCGCCTGTTTCATCCAGTAAACAAATTTTCACGCGAACAATCAGCCCTTGATGCCGTAATGCGCCAGCATGGCGTCGAGCTGAGGTTCACGGCCACGGAAGCGTTTGAACAGCGTCATTGGCTCCTCAGAACCCCCACGAGTCAGGATGCTATCCAGGAACGACTGTCCGGTTTCGCGGTTGAAAATCCCCTCTTCTTCAAAGCGAGAGAACGCGTCAGCCGCCAGGACATCAGCCCACAGATAGCTGTAATAACCCGCTGCGTAGCCGCCGGCAAAAATATGGCTGAAAGCGTGTGGGAAACGACCCCATGTCGGCCCTGGCACCACAGCAACCTGCTTTTTAATCTCTGCCAGTGTTTCAAGGATTTTGGCCCCCTGCTGCGGGTTAAACTCAGCGTGCAGACGGAAATCAAACAGGCCGAATTCCAGCTGACGCAGAATAAACAGCGCCGCCTGGTAGTTTTTCGCCGCCAGCATTTTATCCAGTAATTCTTTCGGCAGCGGTTCACCGGTTTCATAGTGACCGGAGATAAACGCCAGCGCTTGTGGCTCCCAGCACCAGTTCTCCATAAATTGGCTCGGCAGTTCAACGGCATCCCATGGCACACCGTTGATACCCGAAACGCCGGCCGTTTCGATGCGGGTCAGCATGTGGTGCAGGCCGTGACCAAACTCGTGGAACAGGGTGATCACTTCATCGTGGGTGAACAGCGCCGGTTTACCGTTCACCGGACGGTTGAAGTTACAGGTCAGATAAGCGACCGGTTTTTGCAACGTACCGTCGGTTTTACGCATCTGGCCGACACAGTCGTCCATCCACGCCCCACCGCGTTTGTGTTCACGCGCGTACAGATCCAGATAGAAACTGCCGCGCAGCTCGTTGTTTTCATCGTACAGTTCAAAGAAGCGAACCTCCGGATGCCAGACGTCTACATCAGTACGCTCTTTCGCGGTAATGCCGTAAATGCGCTTAACCACTTCAAACAGGCCGTTAACCGCTTTGTTTTCCGGGAAGTAAGGACGCAACTGCTCGTCGCTGATGCTGTATAGGTGCTGTTTTTGCTTCTCGCTGTAGTACGCGATGTCCCACGGCTGCAGCTCATCAACGCCAAATTCCGCTTTTGCGAAGGCGCGCAGTTGGGCCAGCTCTTTCTCACCCTGCGGACGCGCACGTTTGGCCAGATCCGTCAGGAATTCGAGCACCTGCTGCGGGTTTTCCGCCATTTTCGTGGCCAGAGATTTAAAGGCGTAGCTTTCAAAGCCCAGCAGTTGAGCCAGTTCGTGGCGCAGCGCGAGGATCTCTTCCATTATCGGGCTGTTATCCCATTTGCCCGCGTTTGGCCCCTGATCAGATGCACGGGTGGAATAAGCGCGGTACATCTCTTCACGCAGAGCCTGGTTATCGCAGTAGGTCATTACCGGCAGGTAGCTCGGGATGTCCAGCGTCAGCAGATAACCTTCCTGCTCTTTGGCTTCGGCCTGAGCTTTAGCGGCGGCCAGCGCACTTTCCGGCATCCCGGCAAGCGCAGATTCGTCGGTGACGAGTTTGGTCCAGCCCATGGTCGCATCAAGCACGTTGTTGCTGTACAGGTTACCCAGTTCAGACAGACGGGTCGCGATTTCGCCATAGCGCTGTTGTTTTTCTTTCGGCAAACCAATGCCAGACAGCTCAAAATCACGCAGTGCGTTATCGACCGCTTTTTTCTGTGCGGTGTTCAGGGTGGCGTAATGATCGCCATCACGCAGGTCGCGGTAGGCTTTGTACAGCCCCTCATGTTGCCCAACCCAGGTGCTGTATTCAGACAACAGCGGCAGCGTTTGTTCGTAGGCTTCGCGCAGCTCCGGGCTGTTTTTCACCGAATTCAGGTGACTGACCGGAGAGAAAATACGTCCCAGGACATCGTCCACTTCCGCCAACTGCTGGCAGAGATTTTCCCAGGTATACGGCGCACCCTGCGCAACCACGCGTTCAACGTTTTCGCGGCAATCGTTTAGCGCTTTAGTCACAGCGGGCACGACATGCTCAGGCTGAATTTTAGAAAACGGTGGCAGTTCGAAGGGAGTCAGCAATGGATTGGTCATTAGCGCGGTCCTGTTGAAAAGAGTGAATGAAGCGCGTATCCGGCGCTGTGCATATTATTTGTAGAATGGGGTTAAGTGTAGAGGATTTCAATGCTAACCGTGATGGAAAGACGCCCGGTGGCGCTGCGCTTACCGGGCCTACGGGTAATCTGTGCCGATCTGCTGTAAACTGTGGCAAATCGTCATTTCAGCGGAATTTCATTACCCATGCTCAGTTATCGCCACAGTTATCACGCAGGCAACCACGCCGACGTCCTTAAACACACCGTTCAGAGCCTGATCATTGAATCGCTCAAAGAGAAAGAAAAACCGTTTCTCTATCTGGACACCCATGCCGGGGCTGGCCGTTATCAGCTGAGCAGTGAACATGCCGAGCGCACAGGCGAGTACCTGGAAGGCATCGCCCGTATCTGGCAGCAGGACGATTTGCCTGCTGAACTTGAACCCTATATTTCGGTCGTGCAGCATTTCAACCGTAGCGGCCAGCTGCGCTACTACCCGGGTTCTCCGCTGATTGCCCGCCAGTTATTGCGTGAGCAGGACAGCCTGCAATTGACAGAACTGCATCCGAGCGATTTTCCGCTACTGCGTTCCGAGTTCCAGAAAGACGAACGTGCGCGCGTCGCTAAAGCCGACGGCTATCAGCAGTTAAAAGCAAAATTACCGCCGGTTTCTCGCCGCGGATTGATCCTTATCGATCCCCCATACGAAATTAAGTCCGACTATCAGGCCGTCGTTGCCGGCATCAGCGAAGGTTACAAACGTTTCGCAACCGGTACCTATGCACTGTGGTATCCGGTAGTCCTGCGTCAGCAAATCAAACGTATGATTCATGATCTGGAAGACACTGGCATTCGTCGCATCCTGCAAATTGAGCTGGCGGTTCGCCCGGACAGCGATCAGCGCGGTATGACGGCTTCCGGCATGATTGTGATTAACCCGCCGTGGAAGCTGGAACAGCAGATGAACAACGTCCTGCCGTGGCTACACAGCAAACTGGTTCCGGCAGGAACCGGGCACACGTCCGTCAGTTGGATCGTGCCGGAGTAATCGCAGCCATCGGTGGAACCTTTTAATTTCAGGTATACAATCGCGAATATTTTGGCGGATGGCATAACGCTTCTCCGCCCTACAATGAACATGAAGGAGCGGTCATGACCAAGCACTATGATTACATCGCTATCGGCGGCGGCAGCGGCGGTATTGCCTCCATTAACCGTGCGGCAATGTACGGCCAGAAATGCGCACTGATTGAAGCCAAAGCGTTAGGCGGCACTTGCGTCAACGTTGGCTGCGTACCGAAGAAAGTGATGTGGCATGCCGCGCAGATCCGCGAAGCTATTCATATGTATGGCCCGGATTATGGTTTCGACACCACTATTAATAAGTTCGATTGGGATAAACTGATCGCCAGCCGTACCGCCTATATCGATCGCATTCATACCTCTTACGATAATGTGTTGGGTAAAAATAATGTCGATGTTATTAAAGGCTTTGCCCGCTTCGTTGATGCTAAAACCATTGAAGTGAACGGTGAAACGATCACTGCCGATCATATTTTAATTGCCACCGGCGGCCGTCCAAGCCATCCGGACATTCCGGGTGTGGAATACGGCATCGACTCCGATGGTTTCTTTGAACTGCCAGCACTGCCGAAACGCGTGGCAGTCGTTGGCGCAGGCTACATTGCCGTTGAACTGGCGGGTGTCATCAACGGTCTGGGCGCGCAAACACATCTCTTTGTGCGTAAACACGCGCCGCTGCGTAGCTTTGACCCGATGATCATCGACACGCTGGTTGAGGTGATGAACGCCGAAGGCCCAACTCTGCATACCCACGCTATCCCAAAAGCCGTGGTTAAAAATGCAGACGGCAGCCTGACTCTGCAACTGGAAGATGGTCGTAGCGAAACGGTAGATTGCCTGATCTGGGCGATTGGACGTGAACCGGCAACCGACAACTTCAACCTGGCGGCAACCGGTGTGAAAACCAACGAAAAAGGGTACATCGTTGTTGATAAATACCAGAATACCAGCGTTCCTGGTATTTATGCGGTCGGCGATAATACCGGTGCCGTTGAACTGACGCCGGTTGCGGTTGCCGCAGGCCGTCGTCTGTCCGAACGTCTGTTTAATAACAAGCCGGACGAGCATCTGGACTACAGCAACATTCCAACCGTGGTCTTCAGCCATCCGCCAATTGGTACTGTAGGGTTAACCGAGCAGCAGGCACGCGAACAGCACGGTGATGATCAGGTAAAAGTGTATAAATCATCGTTTACCGCGATGTATACCGCTGTTACCTCTCACCGCCAACCGTGCCGCATGAAGCTGGTCTGCGTTGGACCAGAAGAGAAGATTGTCGGTATTCACGGCATCGGCTTTGGTATGGACGAAATGCTGCAAGGCTTCGCGGTGGCGCTGAAAATGGGCGCAACCAAGAAAGATTTCGACAATACCGTAGCGATCCACCCAACTGCGGCTGAAGAATTCGTCACCATGCGTTAAGCGCACACGTGTAGAAAGATTGCGATCGCGATTCACTACACGCTCAAACAACGCCCCTCCGGCAACCAGAGGGGCGTTACATCATCTCAGCCAGCGCTATTCAGCCAACGCACGCATCTCTTTAATCAGGTCTGATTTCCCCTCAAAACCGATGCCCGGCAGTTCAGGCATGACAATATGACCGTCCTCCACCCTCACAGAATCCGGGAAACCGCCGTACGGCTGGAACAGGTCCGGGTAACTTTCATTGCCGCCCAGGCCAAGACCCGCCGCAATGTTCAGCGACATCTGGTGGCCGCCATGGGGTATGCAGCGTGATGGAGACCAGCCAAACTGCGCAAGGACATCCAGCGTGCGCAGGTATTCGACCAGACCGTAGGAAAGCGCACAGTCGAATTGCAGGTAATCGCGATCCGGGCGCATGCCGCCATAACGCAGCAGGTTACGCGCATCCTGATGAGAAAAGAGGTTTTCCCCGGTCGCCATTGAGCCTGGGTAAAATTCAGACAGGGCAGCCTGCAAGGAATAATCCAGCGGGTCGCCCGCCTCTTCATACCAGAACAACGGGTATTCACGCAGCATTTTGGCGTAGGCAATACTGGTTTCCAGATCAAAGCGACCATTGGCGTCGACGGCCAGGCGTGCTTCATCGCCAATTTCCGCGAGGACCGCGTCAATTCGGCGGCGGTCTTCATCAAGCGATGCCCCGCCGATTTTCATTTTAACCACGTTATAGCCGCGATTCAGGTAGCCTCGCATTTCCTGACGCAACGCGCTCAGGTCTTTACCCGGATAATAATAACCGCCCGCCGCGTAAACAAAGACGCGCGGGTTGGCCTCAACGCCCTTCATCTCAGCCAGCAGGCGGAACAACGGCTGGTTAGCAATTTTGGCGACGGCATCCCAAATAGCCATATCCAGTGTACCGACGGCGACCGAACGTTCGCCATGTCCCCCCGGCTTCTCGTTACTCATCATGACGTCCCAGATTTTATGCGGATCCAGGTTATCACCTTTGGCATTCAGCAGGCTTTCCGGGTCTGCGTCCAGAATGCGGTTACGGAAGCGCTCGCGGATCAATCCCCCCTGACCATAACGACCATTAGAGTTAAATCCGTATCCCACAACCCGGCGTCCCGCTATTTCAACATCAGTCACAACAGCCACCAGGCTGGTTGTCATCTTGCTAAAATCGATATAGGCGTTACGAATAGGGGAAGCGATGGGTTTAGTTATTTCTACAACATCGAGGATACGCATGTTTTCTCCGGCGGGTTCTTAGTCAGTTGTGCTCGCACTTACGCGCCTGTAAAAAGTGATAACTCATGCCGGTTTATTATTGGCATAATGCACGCAGGCAGTATTTAAGGACGCCATCGTCCTGTCTTTTTCCATCTTAAGCAGTGCTCATCTGCTGATCTAATACCAAAGAGGCTGGCTGTAATGCAAAATCGGCATCACCTGGAACTCACCTGGCTTGAAGACTGCATTGCGCTGGCGCAGTCACTCAATTTCTCCCGGGCAGCCGCTTCCCGATATGTGACGCAGCCCGCATTCAGTCGGCGCATTGTCTCGCTGGAAGAGTGGCTTGGAACGCCGATTTTTGAACGCAACCGCCGTGGCGTCAGCCTGACTCGTGCAGGGGAAGTGTTCGTCGCTCAGGTGCCCGAACTGATCCGGGCGCTTTACACCCTGAGAAATGAAACCATTGAAGCAGCAGGAAATGCCCGACCGGATGTTATTTTCTCTGCAACACACTCCCTGTCGTTCTCATTTTTTCCGGCGCTAATGCGTAATAACGAAAAAATCGCCCGTTTCGGCTCATTTCGCCTGCTTTCAGATACGCTCAGCGCCTGTGAACGGATGATTGAAAAAGGGGATGCTCAGTTTCTGCTGTGTTATTACCACCCTCACATGCACATCAACCTTGATCAGACGAAATATCTCAGCGTCCGCCTTGGACGAGAAACATTATTGCCCTACTCAAAATGCGATCCCGGCTCTCCTCAGCCGCTCTGGCAGGCCACGGGGGGCAAAAAATTTCCATTTCTCTCCTTCTCTGCAGAATCCGGTCTGGGGAGGATCCTCTCGAACACGTCTCCGGTGAATCATGCCCGACGCGGTATGGACATCGCCTTCACCGCCGATCTGGCCGCCACGCTGCTGGCAATGGTCAAAGCTGGAGACGGTATTGCCTGGCTGCCGGAAAGCCTGGCAGCTCCGGACGTTGAGGACGGGACAATCGCCGCTGCCGCCCCGCAACAGAGTGGATTGTGGGTACCCATTGATATCCGACTGTTTCGGCCTGCTGGCAGAATGTCCAGAGCGGTAGAAGAATTGTGGGAAATATTCGTGGATGAGCAGAGATAACAGGATGCCACAAGGGGAGGACACGCGCTCATTTTGCATAAAAATGAGCGCGTTAAATAACTGGCCTTAGTAGGTATTAAAATAATGCTGAATGAGCTCAGGGTTTTTCGTTTGCGTTAACGCGGTCATCAACAAAACCCGGGCTTTCGCAGGATTTAATGAATCAGACACTAATCCCGGCTGCCCCTTATCCGGTGGAACAATGCCGCTGCCCGTTCGGGATGCACGCACCACAATGATTCCCGCTTTCTCTGCTTTTTTAATTCCGGCTTCACTTCTGACAGAGACCGATCCGGCACCGGTTCCCGCATAGACTATTCCGTCTACATGATGCGCAATAGCAGCATCATACATATATTCAGGATCGTCCTGATAACCATAAATAATCGCTACCTGCGGCAGCTTTTTAAGGCTTCTTACATCAAAAACGGAACGCAGGGTGTGCGTCTTTTCAACGCGAGTGTCAAACTGTGGTTTGCCATTGACGATAACCCCTAAATATCCCTGCTCCGGGGCTTTGAAAGTATCCAGCGTGTTCGCGTTGGTCTTGGTCACAAATCTTGCAGAACCAATACGATCATTTAAAACCACCATAACCCCCCGACCCTTTGCATTCGGATCGGCGGCCACCGTGACCGCTTCCAGCAGATTCATTGCACCGTCGGCACTAATAGCCGTTGCGGGTCTCATCGCTGCAGTAAACACCACGGGTTTATCACTCTTAACCGTCAGATTGAGAAAGTAGGCCGTTTCATCGAGCGTGTCAGTTCCGTGGGTAATAACAATACCGTCAACATCATCACGCGCGAGCAGCGCGTTCACCTGCTGAGATAGCTTTAAAATAATGTCACTGGTCATGTTTTCACTGCCAATATTAGATATTTGCTGACCATCAACACTGGCAATATTATTAATCTCAGGCACCGCTTTAATTAATGTTTGAACACCTATCTCACCGGATTTATATCCCGATGTTTGGGTATTGCTTTCGGCAGTGCCAGCAATAGTTCCTCCCGTCGCCAGGATTATTATGTGAGGTTGGGTTGTCGCACTAAAAACGGATGAACTGATAAATAACATCGCCATCGCGATGAATATTTTTATATTCATTTTAATCCTCTGAATTTAAATAATCAGTGATATAAGAAATGCTTTAAAAAGATCAAGCCAGAATTATTTTCCCGATAATAAGTCCAACAATGACAGCAACAATAACATTCACTAAACCTGGCCGCATAAAGCTATGGTTAAATACATATTTGCCTATGCGCGTGGTTCCCGTGTCATCGAAAGCGAGCGCAGCCAGACATTGACCCGCAACTGGAATGAAGAAGTACCCATTCACCGCAGGCCATGCACCAATCAGCGCATAAGCAGGTAAGCCTAATGCCAGCCCCAACGGTAGAAGAATAAGCGTCGTTGCTGCCTGGCTACTGACCATCGCAGAGACAAAAAACATCATGATGGCAATTAACCAGGTATGTTGCTGTAATAGCGTCTGAACTTCTGCCTTAATCAGATCAATATGCCCGTTGACAAAGGTTTCGCTCATCCAGGCAAGGCCAAAAGCGCAGACAATAGCCAGTGCCCCCGCGCGAAACACAGTGCCGCTGATGATTTGATCCACCGGAGGTCGGCATATCAAAACTATCAGACAGGCAAAAGAGAGCATTGTTATTTGGATCGCTGCCGACATCGATAACGGTTGCAGCCCTTTTGCCGTTTCCACCATCGGTCGTAATTCAGGAATGATCCCTAACAGCACAATCACCACGGCACTCATTAAAAACAGTACAACAGAGAGTTTAGCGCGAAAGGTAACTTCTGTTTTATCGCGTTGTTTCTGTGCTGGCTTTATTAAGCCCTCAGCAAGCCTGCGTTGATATTCAGGGTCGTCCTTTAGCTCTTTGCCTTTATTAAAGGTCGCTATGGCCCCCATCGCGACACCCACTAATGTTGCGGGGACGCAGATCATCATAATTGTAGAAATGGATATCCCTAATGGCGCCATTAAACCAATCATTGCCGCCATCGCCGCCGATATTGGACTGGCCGTGATAGCCTGCTGCGATGCAATAACGGAAATGGATAATGGCCGCTCAGGACGGATCCCTGAATCACGAGCGACTTCAGAAATAACCGGCAATAAACTATAAACAACATGCCCCGTTCCGGACATAAAGGTGAAGATATAGCAAATAAAAGGTGCCAGCAGCGTAATATAACGAGGATGACGGCGCAGGATTTTCTCTGCCAGTTTAACCAGTAAATCCAGACCACCAGCGGCTTGTAATGATGAGGCAGCTAAAACAACCGAAAGAATAATAAGAATAACGTCAATCGGTGGTGTTGATGGCGTCAGGCCAAAAACAAATACCATGACGCCAACACCGAGTCCGCCGACCATGCCTAAAAATACACCGCCAATCCTGGCGCCAATCATTAAGGCTAAAAGAATAAAACACAATTCCGTCCAAAACATACTTCCTCCTGGCTTATCTGGAGTGAATGTTGGGTTACATGAGTGGAACAGCGTTAACAGGTTTAATACGGTTTACCAAAACCGAATGCACCGTAATCAGACAAAACATTCGCTGCAGATTTACCACCAGCCTGCATGGCACACAGCACCCTTTCTCGATCGGGCTCAGCCATACCTGATTGGATAATAGAGAGCATAAATCCGGTTAAAAACGCATCACCCGCCCCCAGGGTATCTACTGGCTCAATATATTGTGGCGTCCAGTCAAGAAAACCACCGGCAGAAAAATAATAAACACGCTCATGCCCGCAGGTTGCAATAATATGTCGACAACCGTATTGATAAAGTTTAGTTATTTTTTCTTTGGTTTCATCTGGTGATGTACCACTGCAGGAAATGAATGCATAATCTACCCAAGGACATACTCTTGCGAAATACTCATCGGTGCCACGTCCAGAAAAATCGAACGATAACATACTATTTTTCTGTTTTATTTTCTCTAACTCAGTTTCCAGATAACCATTAATGCTGGTGTGTACTAAGTCAAAACTGGCAATGTAGCGCAGATCATCCGCCGTTAGCGTGAAGGGATGCTCACGTAAAACGCCATTTTTATTACTGGTGACAAACTCACGATCGCCATTATTGAGGCGAATACAGGCGTAACCATTCTCTCCCTCATAATGCCGACAATGGGTAATATCTATCTGTAATTTATGCAATACATCTTGTATATGTTTTGCCGCATCATCATTCCCAAACGCCCCCATGAAGGCGCTTGAAGCCCCTGCTTGCTTTGCGTAGACGGAAAAATTTAAGGCATTGCCACCTGGATACATCATTCCAGAATGAAGGTATTTATCGACGACATTGTCACCTATACCTATTACGCGAATACTCATAATAATACCCTGCTCTATAATATCTTAAAAAGCGTCCTTGCTTTTACCTTAATCCTTTAGTAATCAGTATGCTACTTTCCACATATAGCGACGTGTAGTGAGCGGATGCTGGCGAGCTTCAGCAAGCGCACGGTTGTATACAGGGTAAACATTATTGAAGAGCGAATGGTTAAAGTAATCAATAACCGTAGTTTTGATAGTCGACAACCCTAACTCTTTCGCATCTATCACTTCAATTCGCTGACCATATTTTTTCAGAAAATCTAATGCACGCTCATCGACCGGGCGGGTACTACCTTCAGAAAGCTGCACGAAAAATGGTGTATTAGCATCCGTAATCTCGAACGGCCCGTGGAAGAATTCACCGCTGTGAATACAGGCTGAATGAATCCACTGCATTTCCATAAATATGCAGATACTTTGTAAATAGGACGCGCCATAGCCCGCCCCACTGGCAACAGTATAAATAACTTTATCGTCTTTATATTCCTGAGCGAATGCTTGTGCCCGTTCAGCCACATGCTCGCAAGCACGGTATACAATACGGTTAATTTTACTAACGCCATCAAGGAAGTCGTCATAGTGAACATAGCCTTCTGTCTGCTGAAGAAGCTCTACTGCAGTAAGCAAACACTGGATCGTCTTCTCTCCAGCGACATCTTTTCCCTCACCAAAGGTATAGGTCTCAACATAATCACAATGCGCAACCAAAGGTGAATCCATAACCCAGGTCAACCCAATAACGGTCGCGCCATGCAGACGTGCAATTTCTGCCGCCTTCGTGGTTTCTGGGGTATTGCCTTTATGTGAAGCAACAACAACGATAGCATTTTCACCCAGTGCAACAGGCGGGTTACTGATAAATTCCCCACTGTTGTAAAGGCCCACGCTCAGCGTTTTTGACTCTTTTTCTAAGAATGCTTTTGCAGGGTAAAACGCCGCATAAGACCCACCACAGGCAACATAGTAAACATGTTTAGTCCCCCCTTTTTCCGCCTGGCTGGCCACAATATCGTTCACAATTTCTTTAATGCTCATTATGGTTCCCTCTGGTTTAATCAATGATACAGGCGGATAGCGCCCACAAAATGACTCTCAATGTATTGGTATTTTTATAATACATTTAAAGACATTTGATCAACGAAAGAACCATAAAAAATCGGGATCCGCGACACGGATCCCGATTTTGGCCAGCATCTAAGGGTGTAAGAGGAGGGTTACACGGTGAAGCGAATCTTGTCGCCAACGATCAACTGACGGGACACACAAGATAATTCTCCTTTGTTATCAATCATTTCACTCTTAATTAAAATCAGAGGGTAATTTTCACTCACCCCAAGATAGTGAGCAACCTCAAAGCTTGCATACACGAGCTCAATCATTTTGCGCGAATGAGTAAACCACAGCCCATATTTTTCACGTAAGCAAGCGTATAACGAGTGATTATTGAGGTCTTCTTGTAGCAGAAAGGCAAAACGAGGAGGTAACTGGATGGTTTCCAGCGAAACGGGAATATCGTCAGCATAACGAATACGTTCAATGACTACTGCTTTCTCTTTTTCAGCCATTCCCAGCGAGGCGCTGGTCTCGTTATCTACCGATTCAAAAACCGATTTGATAGTCCGGGAACCGGGCCGCCGCCCCTGGGACTGACACAACTCGCTAAAGCTCATAATCCCGGTCATACTGCGCTGAAACTTTTCATTACTGACAAACGTCCCCTTGCCAGAAACACGCGTCAGCAGATTTTCACGCGTTAGGGCATCCAGAGCTTTACGCACCGTTACACGACTAACCTGCCACTGACTACTGAGTTCATTCTCTGTGGGGATCTGCTGACCGGGCTTGTATTCACCGCGCAAAATCGCCTCTTTCAGAGATGCCTCAAGCTGTTTATAGAGAGGTTTTGCGCTATTGCTGTCAGGTTGCTCCATTATTTGTATCCATTTGTATTATTAAAATACCATAACATGTATTATAACTATTTACCTGACATTTGCTGGCATAAAAAAGAAAATCGGCCACAAAATCAATCTTGTGACCGATTTATCATATTGAAATTACTGATGGGTCTGCATATACGGCGTATATACCCCGTTGAGGCTTTCAAGGAACGCCACGATATCGTCGATATCTTCCTGTGGCAGTTCTTTACCCACCTGATAACGCAGCATCAGTTTCACCGCGCCATCAAGCGTAGGCACATCACCGCGATGGAAATAAGGTGCAGTTAGCGCAACGTTACGCAGACCCGGTACTTTCTGACGCAGCTTGTCACGTAATTCATTCGTGACGTTCATCCGGCCAATATCTGCCGCGGTGACTTCGCCAAAATTAAAGTCCTTTTTCAGCCCCAGAGGCTCGAATGAGCGTCCACCTAAAATAATACCGCCATGACAGGTCGCGCACTTATTATCCTTAAACAGCTGATAACCCTGTTTTTGCTGGGCTGTTAACGCCGTTTCATCACCACGTAACCACTTATCAAATGGTGAATTTGGCGTAATGAGTGTTTTCTCAAACTCAGCAATCGCATCGGTAATATTGTCACCACTAAATCCCTGCGGATAAACCGCGATAAACTGTTGCTTCAGAAGCGGATCTTTATCCAGTTTCTGGATAATTTCATCCCAGGATTTCGATGCCATTTCAATGGGATTTAACGGCGGGCCACCCGCCTGAGCTTGCAACGTCGGCGCACGTCCATCCCAGAATTGCTCCACATTAAACACCGAGTTAAATACCGTCGGCGCATTAATAGGCCCAACCGCGCCCCCCACGCCGATTGACGTTTTTCTGCCATCCACACCGCCCGCATTCAGGGCATGGCAGTGCGCACAAGAAATCGTGCTGTCGCCAGAAATCCGTGGGTCATGATAAAGCGTGAAACCGAGCGCCACTTTACGGGCATCTGTCGGGATACTTTCCGGTATCGGTTGCACCGGTTCGTTGCGATGTTGAGCTGCCGTATCACTGCTGGCGTAGTACTGCTCGCGTTGTTTTGCGATCCAGCCAAGAATCTCTTTGCGCTCAGCATCACTAACCTTACCGGCCCAGTGCAGCGCGGTATAACGCGTTGGCGGCATAGTATCGTACTGCATCACCCACTCAATTTTATTCAGATCGCTTTGCGAAACGGGTTTATCCGCGACCAGTGCCGCACGTACGGCTTCAAGATTGAAGGATTTATAGCCCAGTTGAATATCGTAATTCATCAACTGTTTAGCGACAGGAAAAGAAGAATAGAAAGGTAATTCCGCTGAAGGGGTATGACAATAATCGCATCCTTTTTCGCGTAAAAACCCTAATACTTTATTATTTTCTTCCAGCGTAGAAGCCTGAACATCAGCTTGTTTACTACGTTGATTATCGTGATACCACACATAACCGGATAATCCAAAATAACAAATCACGATGCCTGCTATAGCAATCGCGGTAAGACGGGTAATGATTTTCATTATTTTACCCTCACCGTTGTGAGTTATTGTGACCCAGAAAATTAGAATAATTAATGCACAGTCTTTGTCAGACCTGACCATCATAGGAAATGGAGGGATTACTTTTTTGATAAGTATCAATCAATTACATGGGCGGGAACTATCGATAGAATAGCCTGCGCCTATTATAAGAATGAGCCGTTACCTGGTTCTATTCACACCTCGTTGCAATCGAATGTTCTGAAAATGAAATAGTTTTAGATTGCGAAGAATTATAATTTTCCCATTGTTATCATTGGGATAGTTTTATTTCTTTATTATTGATAAGCATAAAAACGTGATCGACCGCACGCTTTACTCACCCGGCACCGAAGCGAATGTCTACGCTTAACAGACGACCAGGCAATAGCCTTAACATTTCAATCGTTACCGGAGGTCTTTCTCATTATGCTCAACCAGAAACTACCCCACGCCCCTTCAGAAGAACTGACGATCGACGTCGATCTACTTTATGAAATGGATCCGTGCGAGTTAAAGCTGGATGAAATGATTGAGGCGGAGCCTGAACCGGAAATGATTGAGGGACTTCCCGCCTCGGACGCGTTAACCCCCGCCGATCGTTACCTCGAACTGTTCGAGCACGTCCAGTCATCAAAACTGTTTGCTGATAGCAAAACCTTTCCCGACTGCGCCCCCAGAATGGACCCACTGGATATTTTGATTCGCTATCGTAAAGTCAAACGACACCGGGACTTTGACCTACAACGCTTTGTCGAGAACCACTTTTGGCTACCGGAAACCCCCACCAGCGAATATGTTTCCGACCCTGAAAGCTCGCTGAAAGAGCATATTGATCAACTGTGGCCAGTGCTGACTCGCGAGCCGCAGGATCATATTCCCTGGTCTTCACTGCTGGCGCTACCGCAGTCATACATCGTGCCAGGCGGACGCTTTAGCGAAACCTACTATTGGGATTCCTACTTCACCATGCTGGGTCTTGCAGAAAGTGGCCGGGAAGACTTACTGAAATGTATGGCAGATAACTTTGCCTGGATGATCGAAAACTATGGTCACATCCCGAACGGCAACCGCACCTACTACCTGAGCCGCTCCCAGCCACCGGTCTTTGCGCTAATGGTCGAACTGTTCGAAGAAGATGGCGTACGCGGCGCTCGTCGCTATCTTGATCATCTCAAAATGGAGTACGCGTTTTGGATGGATGGTGCCGACTCGCTGGTGCTTAATCAGGCGTACCGTCATGTTATCAGAATGCCGGACGGTTCTCTGCTCAACCGCTATTGGGACGATCGTGATACCCCGCGCGATGAGTCCTGGCTTGAAGATGTAGAAACGGCTAAGCATTCAGGTCGACCACCAAATGAGGTTTATCGGGATCTGCGTGCGGGTGCGGCCTCCGGCTGGGATTATTCATCACGTTGGTTGCGCGATGCCGGTCGCCTCGCCAGCATCCGCACTACCCAGTTCATCCCGATTGATCTGAACGCGTTCCTCTACAAACTGGAAAGTACGATTGCGAACATTTCTGCATTAAAGGGAGAGCGAGATACCGAAGCACTGTTTCGCCAGAAAGCCAGCGACCGCCGTGCCGCCGTGAACCGCTATTTGTGGGACGACGAAAATGGCTGCTATCGCGATTACGACTGGCGACGTGAGCAGATGGCCCTCTTCTCTGCTGCCAGCATCGTTCCGCTGTATGTCGGCATGGCGACCCATGAACAAGCTGACCGACTCGCCAACACGGTACGCAGTCGCTTACTCACGCCAGGCGGCATTTTAGCAACCGAGTATGAAACCGGTGAACAGTGGGATAAACCCAACGGCTGGGCACCGTTGCAGTGGATGGCGATTCAGGGGTTTAAACTGTATGGCGATGACCATCTCGGCGATGAGATTGCCCGTAACTGGCTGAAGACGGTTAATATTTTTTATCAGGAACACCACAAGCTAATTGAAAAGTACCATATCGCTGACGGCACGCCGCGCGAAGGCGGCGGTGGGGAATATCCGCTGCAGGACGGATTTGGCTGGACGAATGGCGTGGTGCGCCGATTAATCGGTTTGTACGGTGAACCGTAAATGTCTGACGGCCTGATGCCACGAAATGCATCGGGCCGTTAGTTAATGGCATCGTACAGCGCGGTGTGGATTTTCTGCCATTTCTTGTTCTCTGCATTGGGATCTGCACGCACACGCAGTTGGGCCTGTTCCACATCATACTGCTGACGAGCAACGACCTCCGGTGTAGAGCAGAAACTGTGTAGGTAGCTTTTATGCAGTGACGTTAGTGATGCGCCATTCGACATGGCATGACTGAGCGTATTCATAAACTGCTGGCAGGGTTTAGCCTCATCCATCTGTGAGGGATACCGCAGCAGCAGCTTCAGAACTGCGGTGTTCCCCGCGGAAAATGCCTGCTCCGTCCACGCCAGCTTCCAGTCCATACCCCCTTGCAGGAACAGTGACGTGACGCGGGTATCGTTGCGATCGATAGCCGCTCGCATATTAAAGGTATCCCATGTAATGCCCATTCGGGTCACCGATTCTCGCGCGGAAGGTGCATCACGCCGCGGCTCCTCCTGTACTATCTCAACAGTTTGCCCTGAAGATGCTTGCGGTGCGGGTGCATTGAATAGCCAGAAAGCACCCAGCGAGATCGCCAGTACCATGACACCGACAGCCACCCACAGCATGCCGGAAATCAGCTGTTCGCGCTCTTCGGCCGTGCGCTGCGCTCGCTTTTCAGGAGGATCGATACTGTCGGCAATTTCCATTTTATCGCCTCCAGCCTGCTCGTCTTTTTGCCTTGCCGTTTCCCAGAAGTGACGCACCGTCGACTCATCAGAGTCCAGATATGATGCGGGATTGATACGTGTTCGGCGCTCTTCAAACGCCCGCTGCACAGAATGCGTAATTTGTTGGTACTGGTAATTTAACAGCATCAGCTGTACTGACGTCAGCGGTTGCTGAGCAATGACAGCGTTTCGCGCCAGTCGGCAATCATCCAGAAACATCCGCAGCGTTAAGCGCGGTTCAACAAACAGCATCAACACTGACGTATCATTAAAAATCTGCGTAAAGTGACGAACAAATAGCTTCTTATCGACCACCATCAACGCCAGTTCGCTAAACAACATGCCATCCAGCGCATCACGCCCTTCGCCCAGCTTTAGCCAGCGGCGCAAGCGTTCGGCGCCAAAGTGCTGCTTCAGGAAACTGTTTAGCGGATGCTGATCTGGCCATACCCGAGCGACGAGGGCTTTGAGTGTTAACTCTATCGCGCGAAGCTGACGTTGCGCCCGCATCTGCGCATCCGGCCCCCCGATTTCGATATCGGTTTGATAGTTCAGGAGCGGCTGTTGCTGGCGTAATTGCTCCAGGGCCGCTACAAAACGCAGCGCGGAAATCAGTTGGTTTTCACTGACATCCTGGCCACTTTCATACTGAGGCACACTCTGTTGAAGATGGCGTAAGCGCAACGTGAACTGGCTGAGTTGCGCATCATTCATCTGCAAGCGTCTGGCGACAGCCCCCCAACCTCCCAGATTCAGTCGGGCCTGATCGAGTTGCTCCAGAAACCAACGCGGATCTTTGCCCTCTGCCACATGGACGCCTAACAGCAGCAAAATTTCCACTGACGCCTGACGGATGATCCCCAAACAGTGTTCAAATGGCGCACATGTCGCCTGTAACGCGCTATTGGTCATTATCTTCCCTAAAAGAGCCCAGAAAGGTGCGGCCTCACGATGTATTTCGTTATCTTTTTATAAACGTGGTACTGCGTAGAATTGTGCCGCAGTAGACTAGAACACATTCATATAACAAATAAATGTGTTTTGCAGTGACAACGGCAAAATCATTGAAATTAATTCTGGAGATAAACCCCTGTCTGTGTTGAAAACAGCGCGACCGCCTCACAATGACGGAGAGTGACTGGCTATGTCTGGTGATTCGCAATAGCATATCGGGAAAAGTGCCTGAGATGACAGGATGTTCAGCCGGTAAAAACGTGAGTGCCGCCCCTTAAGTCGTAAGGCGTTTATGGCCAAAAATGGCCATATGGCAACTACATCTGCTGATAATTATCTTTATACTGTTTTTCTTTTAAGAGAAATCATTATGCCGCATTGCGCCGCTCATTTTACCCCCGCCGGTATTGCATTTATCAAGCAATGGCAGGGCCTGTCGCTGGAAAAGTATCAGGATAAAAATGGTGTATGGGTCATTGGCTACGGGCATGAAATTGCACCCGATGAGACCTTTGCTGCCCCCATTTCAATGGCGCAGGCAGAGGCTCTGCTGCTCGCGGATCTGGATATCTGCAAAGCATTAATACGCACAAATAAACCTCAGCTTAACGACCCGTTTCAACAAGAGGCCTTTATTGCGTGGATGCTAAGTGTTGGGATAACGCGCTTTTGTCACGCAGAAATGTGGTCAGTTAATATTTCACAGCCAGATAGCGTCTGGCCGTGAAATAAATATCAATTATAGAAATTCATTTAACATCATTGCCGCCTGAGTGCGGTTTCTAACTTCCAGGCGCTGATAAAGTGACTCAAGGTGGGCTTTTACCGTTCCGGTACTGATATTTAACAGCCGACCAATTTGTTTATTTGACTCACCAGCCGCCAGCATGGTCAGGATCTCTCGCTGGCGGGCGCTTAATGTTTTTATATTTTGCCTGCTGCTATCGTTTGTCGCTAAGTGATCCCTGGGAAGAAACATCATGCCCATCGCAACGCTGTTAAGCGCCAGAGTAAAGGTTTCAGCATCAGAGTCACGTGGCACAATGGCCAGCACGTTTAATTGCGTCACATCCTGCAGCCATTTCTTACTGCAATCAGTAGCAGAGATCAGCACCTTCACCGTTGAAAAAGAGTGTGCAATCTGTTGCAACAAGCCGCAGCAAAACACACCGTCGAGATCGCCATCCAGCATGAGCAGCGCATCTGGGGTGTTTTCCAGTTTTTGCCAAAGGTCATCTGCCTGACTGACACCCTGAACATTCACTCCTGGAATTCGTTGCTGCAAACTTACATTCATTCCATGAATAAATATTGACTGCCTGTCAAACATTATTACCTGCATTATTAACTCTCCGTCTGAAAAATAGTGGCCCTGAGACGTGAAAGGGTATTATTCACGAGGAAAAATAAGAACTCACCATTTGGCAGGGGTCATTCTACCGATAACAGAAGAATAAAGAAGCAGGAGTTATGAATAGTTACAGCTCAAGAAAAAGGATTACACAAAGCGAGCAGAACAGGATAGATCTCTGAGATATTCCTCATTTATCGCGGGTCAGAACTCCTTATTAATATTAATTTTTCGGAGAATACATTTTTAGCTGAAAATAAGAAATCCTGAACAAACAATGAATATGTTACAAATGACAATATAGCATTAAGTGCTCATTCAACAGATACTGCGTCTATTGAATAAGCACGTTGCAGCGTTACAGGAACATCCCGCCAGATACCTCAATACGTTGTGCCGTCATCCAGGCGAGCTCATCGCTGAGCAACGCGGCGATGGCAGCACCGATATCATCCGGTAACCCGACGCGTCCCAGCGCCGTTTGCGAGGCAATGTACGCATTCAGTTGCGCGTTATCGCGCACATTCCCTCCGCCAAAATCAGTTTCAATCGCGCCCGGCGCAATGATATTTGCCGTAATTCCGCGTTCCCCCAACTCTTTAGCCTGATAGCGGGTGAGCACTTCCATCGCCCCTTTCATGGCGGCATAGGCGCTGTAGCCCGGTAGCGCAAAACGCGCAAGACCAGTCGAGACATTGAGGATCCTTCCCCCCTTGTTCATCAGCGGAAGAAGACTCTGCGTCAGGAAAAATGGCCCCTTAAACTGGATGTTCATCAGTTGGTCAAATTGCGCTTCGGTGAATGCAGAGTACGGCGCATTAATGCCGATTCCGGCGTTGTTCAATAAATAATCAAACCCTTCGCTCTGCCACTGTGTCTTTACGGTGTGCTGCATCTGTTCAACGAAGGATGGGAACGTTGAAATATCGCCGACATTTAACGGCAATGCCGCTGCTTTTCCACCAGATTGCCGAATTTCATCCACAACCTGCTGCGCCTCTTTTTCATTGCTGTTCCACGTCAGGACGATACCTATTCCTTTGTTCGCCAGCTTAAGTGCCGCGTTTTTACCGAGCCCACGACCGCCACCGGTCACTAATGCGATACGTTGCGTCATAAGAAACCTCATTTCAGGTGTTGTGATGATTGAGACAAAGCTTATTAGGTGGTAGAAGAACAATAAATATCGCCAATTGCGCATTACTGTTTCATACAGAACAACAATAGGGCATGGGAATGGATAAAATTCACGCAATGCAGTTGTTCATCCGCGTCGCAGAACTGGAGAGTTTTTCGCGTGCGGCAGACACCCTTGGACTTCCTAAAGGTAGCGTATCGCGCCAAATTCAGGCCCTGGAAAATCACCTGGGTACGCAACTTCTGCACCGCACCACCCGGCGCGTTCAGCTGACGCAGGACGGCATGATCTATTACGAACGTGCAAAAGATCTGTTGAGCAATCTGGATGAACTGGATGGGTTGTTCCATCACGATCCAGCCAGTATCAGCGGTAAGCTGCGCGTCGATATGCCGGTTGGCGTGGCGAGAAATCTGGTCATGCCCCGCCTGCCCGCCTTTTTGCATCAGTATCCGGGGCTGGAGCTTGAACTCAGCAGCAGTGACCGCCTGGTAGACCTAATTCGTGAGGGTTTCGACTGCGTCGTACGCGTTGGCACACTGAAAGATTCGGGGTTGATTGCTCGACCGCTGGGGAAACTCACGCAGATTAACTGTGCCAGTCCACAGTATCTGGCCCGCTTTGGTTATCCGGAAAGTCTGGAGGATTTGGCCTCACATGCTGTGGTGCATTACTCGGTGAATTTGGGTACGCGCGCACAGGGTTTCGAGGTGGCTACAGACAATGGGACTGCATGGGTAAAAACGGGCGGCATGCTGACGGTGAACAGCACCGAAACCTATCATGCCGCATGCCTTGCCGGGCTGGGCATTATTCAGGTACCACGCGTCGGGGTGCGTGAAGCCCTTCGCGCCGGTACGCTGGTTGAAGTGCTGCCGCAATATCGGGCCGAGCCCATGCCCGTTTCTTTGCTGTATCCACATCGCCGTAACCTTTCCCGCCGGGTACATCTGTTTATGGAATGGTTGACCGGTGTGATGAAAGACTATGTGGATTAGCCCATTTTCCGGGAAGTGGGTCTGAGCGGCTATAATGTCATGAGTAAACAAAATAAGGACTACCGATCGGATGACGCAGGAACACGACGCAAAACACCCTACGCCTGAACAACAGCAAACCACCACAACGCCGGTGAAAAACGCCAAAGCGAACCAGGCGCTGAAAACAGCCATAACCTTCGCAGAGAAAATTCAACGTCAACCTGTTATCGCCCACCTGATCCGCGCTGCAGAGCGTTTTAATGACCGAATGGGGAATCAGTTTGGCGCAGCCATCACGTATTTCTCGTTTCTGTCGATGATCCCTATCCTGATGGTGTCGTTTGCGGCGGCCGGTTTTATACTCGCCTCACACCCCACGTTATTACAGGATATCTTCAGCAAAATATTGCTCAACGTTAGCGATCCGACGCTGGCCTCAACGCTGAAAAACACCATCAATACTGCCGTTCAGCAACGTACCACCGTGGGTCTGGTGGGGCTTGGCATCGCCCTCTACTCTGGTATCAACTGGATGGGAAACCTGCGTGAAGCTATTCGTGCACAGTCGCGGGACGTCTGGGAACGCACACCGCAGGATCAGGAAAAAATATGGGTTAAATACCTGCGTGATTTTGTCTCATTGATTGGATTGCTGATTGCGCTGATCGTTACGCTGTCGATTACCTCCATTGCCGGTTCTGCCCAGCAAATGATCATCTCGGCACTGTATCTCGACGGCATTGAATGGCTGAAACCCGCATGGCGGTTGATTGGCCTGGCGATCTCCATTTTCGCCAACTATTTGCTGTTCTTCTGGATTTTCTGGCGCCTGCCGCGCCATCGTCCGCGCAAGAGAGCGCTGATTCGTGGCACATTTATCGCCGCGCTGGGCTTTGAAGCGATCAAAATGATTATGACGTACACGCTGCCATCGTTGGTGCAATCACCGTCAGGCGCAGCATTTGGCTCTGTACTTGGGCTGATGGCATTTTTCTACTTCTTCGCCCGTCTGACCTTGTTCTGCGCGGCCTGGATTGCGACCGCAGAATACAAAGATGACCCGCGCATGCCGGGGAAAACGCAATAGTCACCGCCGGATGAGTTGTGAATTGCCGGATGGCGACGCGCGCGTCTTATCCGGCCTACGGGTGAGTTGTGTAGGCCGCATCCGGCAATTATAATGCCGTCTGCTCTCACCGATTTAGTGAATAAATCCAACTCGTAACTTTTATTTAACCAAAAACCAGTTTTATCAACTAAGTTTTAAATTATGTGAAGCATTTCATAGAAGTGAAAACGCCAGCCTAAAAATTATCCTCTTTTTGACTTTATTTTGACCAGGCTCAGCGTTTGTTACAGATTGAAATGTCTCTTTTGCTGTGCGTAATATGGCCTTTCGTTCGACCCAAAATAAGAAAATATTATGCAAGCCACCGCTACAACACTCGATAACGAACAGGAACACGCCCCGGTCAACTCGCGCAATAAAGTCGTCGTCGCTTCGCTCATCGGCACCGCTATTGAGTTCTTCGACTTCTATATTTACGCAACCGCGGCGGTGATCGTGTTCCCCCACATCTTCTTCCCGCAGGGTGACCCAGCGGCGGCAACGCTACAGTCGCTGGCTACCTTTGCTATCGCCTTCGTGGCCCGTCCGATCGGCTCTGCCGTATTCGGCCATTTCGGCGATCGTGTTGGACGTAAAGTCACGCTGGTTGCTTCACTGCTCACCATGGGGATTTCAACGGTCGTCATCGGTCTGCTGCCGGGTTATGAAACCATCGGCATTTTCGCCCCATTGCTGCTGGCGCTGGCGCGTTTTGGCCAGGGTTTAGGCCTGGGAGGTGAATGGGGCGGTGCTGCACTGCTGGCGACGGAAAACGCGCCACCGCGTAAACGTGCGCTGTACGGTTCATTCCCGCAGTTGGGTGCGCCTATCGGTTTCTTCTTCGCTAACGGCACGTTCCTGTTGCTCTCCTGGCTGTTGACCGATGAGCAATTTATGAGCTGGGGATGGCGCGTACCTTTTATCTTCTCTGCCGTACTGGTTATTATCGGTCTGTACGTCCGTGTTTCACTCCACGAATCACCGGTATTTGCCAAAGTCGCTGCAGCGAAAAAGCAGGTAAAAATCCCGCTGGGCACTCTGCTGACAAAGCATGTTCGCGTGACCATCCTCGGCACATTCATCATGCTGGCGACCTATACGTTGTTCTATATCATGACCGTCTACTCGATGACGTTCAGTACCGCCGCAGCACCTGTGGGTCTTGGCTTACCGCGTAATGACGTATTGTGGATGCTGATGATGGCGGTGATTGGCTTCGGTGTGATGGTACCAGTGGCAGGTCTGCTGGCCGATGCGTTTGGTCGTCGCAAAAGCATGCTCATCATCACCACGCTTATCATTCTGTTTGCACTGTTTGCCTTTAAGCCGTTGCTGGGTTCCGGTAACCCGGTGCTGGTGTTCGCCTTCCTGTTGCTGGGATTGAGCCTGATGGGGCTGACATTCGGCCCGATGGGAGCACTGCTTCCGGAGTTGTTCCCGACCGAAGTTCGCTACACGGGCGCATCATTCTCGTATAACGTCTCGTCGATTCTCGGTGCCTCTGTTGCCCCCTATATTGCCGCATGGCTGCAGGGGAACTACGGTCTGGCGGCGGTAGGAACCTATCTGGCATCAATGGCGGCGTTAACCCTGGTCGCCCTGCTGTTAACCCATGAGACACGGCATAAGTCATTGTGATTTTTGCCGGATTGCGGTGTAAGCCCTTCTCCGGTCTGGATTGAGCATACAATCCAGGCCGGATAAACATCCGGCCAGACATCACTGCTTCATCTGCGACAAAATCGTCCGGCACTGATTCGTTTCGTTTTCCGACGGAGAAATTAGCGCCAGCAGCGCCGCCGCTGGCGTAACCAGCGTTGCCAGCGCGGCAGCCACCGCACCGCGTGCAATCAACGGCCCTGCTTTTACCCCGGCCTGTGGGTTCTTAAATGTCCCGCGAACATACAGCGGTGAACGCAGGGTAATAATACGAATGCCTTTGCTCTCCGGGTCGATGGTTAAATCCAGTTGCTCCGACGCAAAACTCGCGGTCCCGGTCACATTGATCACCGCATTTTCCGTATCAAAAGCAAAGATTTGAGGACGCGCCACGCCGTTAACGATATCCAGATTCGCCGCCGCGCAGTTCACCCGGACCTCGTCGTCACCAAATATCTGACCAACGAGATAGTTACCCAGATTTAACCCCACAATTTCCATCAGATTGCGACTGACCAATCCATCATTCATCAACAGCTTCAGATTACCGTTGCTGTTACCCAGCAGCGCAGCCACTGAATTTCCGCTACCGCTCAACCGGGCGTCACCGTTCATCTCGCCGAGCGTTTTCTGCATCAGTTCTACATCCGGCATGAGCTCTTTTAGCTTCAGGCGGCGAGCCTGAATATCCGCCTGCCCCCGCATCGGCTTTTTATCGCCTTCCAGATGGATACTGGAAACAATGCTGCCCCCTGCCAGGCCAAATTTCAGTGGCTGCAGGCGCAGGTCAGCATTTTTCAGGAGGATATGGGTGGAGAGATCGCTTACCGGCAAGCGGCTACCGTGCTCAATCCGTTGCCCTTTGAAACGCACGTCAGCATCCATCACGTTCCATTTATCGGTTTCAAAACGGTCATATGGCAAGACTTTGCCGGCGGGTTGCACGCTGTTCTGACCTTTGCGTCGTTCAGATTGTTTTGCCCGCTCGGCCCCTTTACCCGAATCAATGCCAATCAACGGTCCTAAATCCGCCAGTCGCAGTTGGCGTGATTCAACGTCGCCTTTCAGCATCGGGCGCGGCTTGCCGGTGGTATAGGTAAGCGTTCCGTGAATATCGCTATCGCCAATGCGACCATTAAAATGGCGGTATTCAAAAAGGGAGGACTTTTCTGGATCGATTTTTGCCACCAGACGGCCATCCGTTTCAAACGGTGGCGTATCCGGTAACAGCACACCGGTCAAATCGTATAAATCCCCGAGTGAATCCCCAGAGAATTTAAGCCGTAGATCGACACCGCCCATATTCATCGGATCATTTATCGTGCCGCTAAATACCACACGCGTGTTGCCCGAGCGAAAGTCAGCCTGTATCGGAAAAGGGGTACCTTCGCCGCGTAACGCCAGCATCCCGCCTATTTTCCCCGTTCCGGTTAGCGGTTCACCGTTGTAGCGGCCCTGGGCTTTCAGACCAAAAACGTAATCCTCAACGCTGGCACCCCCTTCTTTGCTGTTGGTGCCTGTCACTTCGCTAAACGGTAGCGGCTTGCCTAAGGGATCGACCAGGATCTCCAGCTCAGATTGCGTCACCTTATCGTTAACAGCGATACGCCCTTGATCGAACAGAATGTTATCCAGGCGAAATGACCAGGCAGAGGGAGTGGCATTCAGATCGCGGTTTTTATCCCCAACGGGCGTAAAGGTCCAGTTGTTGTTTTCCTCCGACAGCCGGATGAGCCGCGCATCGGGTTTCACCAGCTTGACCCACGGTAACCAGATGGTTTTTGTCAGCAGCGCCAATGGGGCAAGCGTCGCCTCAACACGGGGGAGATGTACCATTGTGACGTCGGGAATATCTGGCGGGTTGCCGAGGATAATATCGTCAGCATGAACATGCGGCCACGGAACCCAACTGCGCCAACCGGTTTCCTGCTTCTGGCGTTCCCAGACGACGCCCAGGTCACCGCGTATGGCGAATGGACGGTTGAGTTCAGTAGAGACTTTCTGGTTGATGGTCGGTTTGAGCCGGTTCCAGTCAAATGTCGCAATCACAATAATGAGCACGACGATCAGCAACAAGAAAATCCCTGCTATAGATGTGGCTATTTTGCTTGTTTTCGTCACGTTTTCCTCCTGACTTCCTCCCTTGCCTGACCTAAAGATAGTCCAGCAGGGCGAAAAGGAGGCACGCTACATCCGCATCAAAGCGACAGAATCACCTCGTCAAGGGTGCTCAACGGCACCGGACGAGAGAGGAAATAGCCCTGTGCAGCAAACGCCGGTGAGTTTTGCACATCGCGCCACTCTTCCAGGGTTTCAACACCTTCAACAATCACGCCACGGCAATAGCGGTTCATAAGCTGGAGCAGCAGAGTGAAGAGGTTACGGCCTTCCGGCGTCTGACGCAGCATCACAAACAGATCCCGCGCCACTTTGATGTAGTCGTAGCTCACTTCGCTAAGGGCCGAGAAATTGGCCATCCCGGTACCAAAATCATCCAGCCAGAGCGGGCCGAATTCGCACATTGAGGCAAACGACGACCCCTTCGGTAAGCGGATATGCTCTACCAACTCAAAGCGCAACCAGGGCAGGCATTCAATGATTTTCAGGATCTCGGGGTCCTGGCGCATCGCAATGAGCGTCGGGCCATCGACATTGACGGAGGCCAGCAGATCGTGGGCTCTGAAAAAATCACTTTTCAGTTCAAGTTGTTCAAGTTGCTCTTTCACTACCTCAACGCGATGCCGAACAGCCACTTCAGCAAAATAACGGTCTGGCGCAATGCGTTGAGAAGGGCTATCAGGATGGCTCACGACGGTTAGCAGCTCAACGGCCATCAGCCGACCATTGGTCTGGTAAATGGGCTGATAAGTGTAAGCACGCTCGCACTGCAGCCAATAGCGTCGCTCCTGCAAGCATTCGATACTCGCATCTGGCGTAATTAGCTGCTGGGTGACCTGCTTTATCATCTGAGGTGTCCTGTAAATAAGAGTGTGACTGACCGGACTCGTCAAAGGTTATCGGCGCTCAGGCGCAGAACTTTACGTTCAGCAGTACGCAAAATAAAAACAGCAGCAAAAACGACACAGAACACGTTCTGGCTCAAAAAAATAATGGAACGTTGTTTTAATATAGTTGACCACTTAACACCCACAGCGCACACTAACGCTAATTTTTTTCAGAGCAGGTTACGACTATGTCCAGGAAGATTGCCGTGATTGGCGAATGCATGATTGAGCTGTCACAGAAAGGCGCTGACGTTCAGCGCGGATTCGGTGGCGACACGTTGAATACATCCGTTTATATTGCCCGTCAGGTCGATTCTGCGGCCCTTTCCGTACATTACGTCACGGCGCTGGGCACTGACAGTTTTAGCCAGCAAATGCTGGAATCCTGGCAGGGCGAAAACGTCGATACGTCATTAACCCAGCGTATGGAAAACCGTCTGCCGGGTCTCTATTACATCGAAACTGACAGTACTGGCGAGCGCACCTTCTATTACTGGCGTAATGAAGCGGCGGCGAAATTCTGGCTGGAGAGCGAACAATCCGACGCCATTTGCAAAACACTGGCGACATTTGACTATCTGTATCTGAGCGGAATCAGCCTGGCGATTTTAAGCCCGGCCAGCCGTGACAAACTGCTGTCGCTGCTGCGCGAGTGCCGCGCCAACGGCGGTAAGGTCATTTTTGACAACAACTACCGCCCGCGTCTGTGGAGCAGCAAAGAAGAAACTCAGCAGGTGTACCAGCAGATGCTGGAGTGCACCAATATTGCGTTCCTGACGCTGGACGATGAAGACGCACTGTGGGGTGAAAAACCCGTAGAGGACGTGATTGCCCGGACTCACGCAGCTGGCGTACAGGAAGTGGTTGTGAAGCGCGGTGCAGACTCTTGCCTGGTGTCCATCGAGGGTGAAGGACTTATCGATATACCGGCTGTAAAATTACCGAAAGAGAAAGTGATCGATACCACGGCGGCAGGAGACTCCTTCAGTGCCGGGTATCTGGCAGTGCGTTTAACCGGTGGCGATGCCGCTGAAGCCGCTAAACGCGGTCACCTGACGGCAAGTACCGTTATTCAGCATCGCGGGGCGATTATTCCACGCGACGCCATGCCGCAGTAACTATTATCCTTGTAGGCCGGAGGCGCTTCGCTTGCCCGGCCTACACGTTACGATACCTTTACTGTACCGCCGGAATATCCGTCACTTCTGGGTGAGATTCATCCGTTTCAACCGGCGTTGCCGCCGTAGTCGCTGGCACCATGATACTATCCCATGTCGCCTGCAGATCCTTCATGTTGAACTCAGGTTCCCCTTTCGGCTGAAGCAGAATGAGAGCCATATCCTGCGATAGCTGCTGACGCAAATCCTGATTCAGCATCTCAACGGTCAGGCCATTAAGGAAGTTCTGCCGTAAACGCTGATACTGTTCTGGCGCGATATCCACCACCTGGTTTTGCAACGAGCGCAAACGCTGGCTGATCAAAATATCGGTATCGGTGCGGCCGTAGGTGGCAAACAGTTTCTGCAATTCCAGATTTTTTTGCGCCACCAGCGCATTAAACTCTTCTTCCGGCAGGCCCTTATCCCGCACTTTCGCCAGTTCGCGTGCCACCGTGCCCAGGTTCGCATTTAGCTTATCGTTCGGCGATTCAACGTTAATGGCGCACTGTGCACGCAGGAACAGCACCCGACAATCAAAGCCGAGGCCGATGTCTTTCGCGTTGTTCCTGGATAACGTCTGCTGAATATGCCAGAACAACGCTTCACGGGCTAAATCAGCACGCCAGTAGCGTAACAACGCGGCGGATTCACGAATAGGTTGCCACGGCGCGTCCCACATGATGGAAAGACGATCCTGACGTACAGCATCGGTCATAATGCTTACCGCTTCCGCACGCAGTGGAGAGAGCGTAGGCACCGGAGCCGGCGTTTCACGTTTTCCTTTTAACTCCCCGAAGGTTTTATTGATTTGCTCAGCCACGCTGCGCGCGTCAACGTTACCGACGATAATGAGCGTCATTGCGTCCGGGGTGTACCATTTCTGGTAGAACGACTGAATTTTTGCTGCATCAATCGGCTTTTTCAGCGGATCGGCGGGATCGTGCCCTAACAGCGTGGAGCCTTTCAAACGATAACGCCACCACCCTTCTTTGGTATCCGTCGGCCATGTTGCCACCATATCTTCGCTGCTCAGCGCATGGTTAACCGTTTCAGGGGTAATGGTCAGCTTGCCGGAGATATTCGCCAGATATGAAAGCGACTCTTTCAGCAGGTCATTTCGGCTATTGGGCAAGCTAAGGTTATACAGCGTGGAATCATAGGAAACGATAACGGGCGGCATGGGGCGTTTAGGATCGAACCCCTGCTGCCACAGAGAACGGGCTTGCGTGGCATCAAGGCCACCGCTTTGCGTCAGCGCGATACGTGGGATCGCATGGCTAAAACCACTCTGTTGCGTACTTTCGGTGAGTGAACCGGTATTTACCAGCAGGCGAACCTCAATACGGTCGCTGGGGCGCTGGGGGGTGGCTAACACTTGCCACTGGAGGCCATTCGCCAGCGTGCCCTGTTGCCACGCCGGGTCAGGCTGGAGCGCATCTGCCTGCACATAGCCGGCAGAGGCCATCATCAGCAAGCCGCCCGCTAAAAGTCGAATTTTTGTGCCCTGCATGTGAACCCCTGATCAACTATCCTGGTAATAAAAAGACAGCCCTGAGAAGGACCCTCTGAATATGACGTTAAAAACACTTCGTGTTAGACCGCAAGAACATAAAAATGTCACGGAAGAAGTGAAAAAATCCCGAAACCGTCGAACAGACAGTTTCAGGCTCAGGGGGTAATTATGCGCAAACGCCCGCAGTCCTGGAAGGGACTACGGGCATAAGTGGCGAGATTAAGAGGATAAATCGTGCGTTTTGCCATCCGGCGCACGATTATTCAGCACATCATCAAGCTTTTTGTGGTCCAGTTCTTTCACCCACTTAGCCACAACGACCGTTGCCACACCGTTACCGACCAGGTTAGTCAGCGCACGCGCTTCAGACATAAAGCGGTCAATACCCAGGATGAGCGCCAGACCCGCTACCGGCAGGTGCCCTACTGCGGAAATCGTCGCTGCCAGCACGATAAAGCCACTTCCAGTCACGCCCGCTGCACCTTTCGAGGAGAGCAGCAGCACCACCAACAGGGTTATCTGATGGAAGATATCCATATGACTATTGGTGGCCTGCGCGATAAACACCGCCGCCATCGTCAGATATATCGATGTTCCATCAAGGTTAAACGAGTAGCCGGTGGGAATAACCAGACCAACGACGGACTTCCGGCAACCCAGCTTTTCCATCTTATCAAGCATACGCGGTAGCGCTGACTCGGAAGAAGAGGTTCCCAAAACGATCAGCAGTTCTTCACGGATATAGCGGATGAACTTAAAGATGCTGAAGCCGGTTGCGCGGGCAATCGAGCCCAGCACCACGACCACAAACAAGATACAAGTGATGTAGAAGCAGATAATCAACTGACCCAGTTGCACCAGCGTTCCGACGCCATACTTACCGATGGTAAAGGCCATGGCACCGAAAGCACCGATCGGCGCAAGGCGCATGATCATGTTGATAATGCCGAAAATAACCTGCGAGAAACTTTCAATTACGTTGAAAATCATCTGGCCTTTGCTGCCCAGACGGTGCAGAGCAAAACCAAACATCACCGCGAACAACAATACCTGCAGGATGTTGCCGCTGGCGAACGCGCCGATGACGCTACCCGGGATAATATCCATCAGGAAGCCCACGATCCCCTGGTCTTTTGCCTGCTCGGCGTAAATCGCTACCGCTTTGGCATCCAGCGTTGCCGGATCGACGTTCATCCCGGCACCAGGTTGCACCACGTTGACGATGATAAGACCAATGATCAGCGCAATCGTACTAACCACTTCAAAATAAAGCAGTGCAACCGCACCTGTGCGGCCTACTGCTTTCATACTTTCCATACCTGCAATGCCGGTAACGACAGTACAGAAGATAACAGGTGCGATGACCATCTTAATGAGCTTAACGAACGCGTCGCCAAGCGGTTTCATTTGGGCGCCTAATTCAGGGTAGTAATGGCCAAGGAGGATACCAATGGCAATTGCTGTCAGGACCTGAAAGTAAAGGCTTTTGAAGATAGAGGTTTTCATAGGGTGTCCTTAAAGTAAAAACCACAGGTCTTGTAAGGTTTTGTTTAACCTGCGGCCTTAAAGTAACACCCACACAACATGACAGAAATGCACCTGGATCATAATTGATACAAATTTGTTAAAAATTTTGAACTGGCTCGCACAAGCGCTACCTTTTTTAACTTTTGTAATCAGCTGATTCCTTCGCTAAATGGCGTTCTTCGAAGATATCTGCCGGAACCGGACGGGCAAACAGGAATCCTTGCGCGACTTCCACCCCTGCCTGTGATAACCAGTCGCGTTGCGCTTCGGTTTCAACGCCTTCCGCAATCATTTGCAAATTGAGACTATGAGCCAGCTGAATAATGGCAGAAATCATACTGCTATCCTCTGGCAGGCCTTCAACAAACATCTTATCGATTTTGAGCACATCAACTGGCAGTGACTTCATGTGCTGCAACTGTCGCAGACCCGCATAGCCCATACCAAAATCATCCAACGCAATGCGTACCCCCGCATTGCGCAGAGGACGCAGGATAGCGACAGCGGCGTTTGGATCATCGATATGCCGGCTTTCGGTAACTTCAAGAATCAAGGTCCCGGGCTTAATGCGATAACGGTTTAACAACTCCAGCAGATCCGACACCATACTAGGGTGCATCAGTTGTAGCGCAGACAGATTCACCGACAGCGGTAACATCAGACCACGTTCCTGCCAGGCTGCAAGTTGGCGACAAGACTCCTCCAGCACCCAATATCCAACCTTCACCATCAGACCACAGGATTCAATCCTGTCGATTAACCCTTCCGGTAATTCCCAGCTTCCGTCTGCCTGCTGCATCCGCAATAAAGCTTCAGCACTCAACATCTTGCCGCTGGCGATCTCTACCTGCGGCTGCATCCACAACGCAAATTGCTGGTGATCAAGCGCGGTCAGAATGTCGTTCTCTTCGGTCAAACGCTGCTGTGCTTCTTCCATTTGTTGCGGATCAAAGAACTGGATCTGGTTTTTACCCTTGCGACGCGAGGTTAACACTGCCGATAGCGCGCGGCTGTATAGCTGTTCCGCCGTCAAATCGCCGTAGTACATCGCCACCCCAATATTGCAGCTCGGGCGTAGCTGGATACCCTGAATAGGCAACCGTTCATTCATGATAGTGAGTACTTGCTGACCTAATGTGATTGCATGCCAGGGTTCCTTCACACCATGCGCAATAATCGCGAAGTCATAGCCGCTCACCTGAGTAAGCACCATTCTGGGTGCCAGCACCGATCTCAGTTTCTCAACCAGCGTTAACAGCAGGATTTCCCGCTGGGTCTCGGTCAATACACCGGCGGTATCACGCAGGGTTTCGCAGGTGACAATCATCAGCGCAGTTGTTTGCGGGCCAGTAACAATCTGCTCAAGTAGTCCCATTAAGAACGTCTTATTTGGCAGTTCAGAGACCGGAAAGCGCATCGAATTGTCGTTCTGCTCTTCACTGTGGCGCAGGACCAGTTGCTGATTCAGGTTGTAGCTACGCACCAGCATCCCAATCTCATCATCCTGATGCATAGGCGGTAATGTCAGTTGATAGCCGATCAGCTCCTGCTGCGGAATATCGTTCAGTTCGCGAGCAATTTTGCGTAACGGGTGCACAATCAGGCGGTTAATACACCAGGAGATGGCTACCGACAGGATTAACGACAAAAGTAAGTAAATGGTCACTAACGTTGAGAGCGTGCTCGTCACGAATTTGTACATGCGGTATGAATCCGCCTGTAACACCAGATACGCCAGCGGCTGTGGGTTGGCGGAGCGCTCAAGAGAATAGACCGGGAGCGAAATCTGCACCGGCAGTTCAAACAGTCGAGTCACCGTAACCGGAACGGGGCGTTCAGGGATAAAGCTCATCCGCAATGCCTGAAACTGGTTGGGCAGTACCACATCCGCGCGACTGACCACGCCAGCGGGCTGGATACGGCTTAAAATCATTTCCGCTTCGGGGATATCCCCCTTCAGGATGGCGGCCGACAGAGGTTCACGAACGGAGCGAGCGATGCTTTCCAGTTGCGTAGCCGTGTTATAGCGGTTCTGCTGGACCAAATGGAACAACAAAACGGTGCAAAAAATAAAAACAAACACCATGACAACGGCCGCAACCATCGCCATCTGCTTAATTGTTAACGAGCGACTGACACGCAAACTGACTCTCCACGGATAGACAAAAACTGCCGTCAGAGTATACCCCATCGTAGCGGTATTAAGAGAGGCGGTATCTGAAAACTTCCCTTTGGGCATTATCGCCGCAGGTTAGAGACATGACGCAGGGATTTACCTGCAATTAAGGCGAAAAAGGCCGCAAAGTTGCCTCTGCGGCCTGGTTCGGGCGCATATTGCCATTACGGCAACCAGACACCCATAAGGAGCATTACTTACTGTTACGTAGCCAGTTCACAATCAGGCTGGCAATAATGCCAGCGATGATCGGCGCTGCCAGATCGTGCCAGAAAGCACTACCCAGTTGCATGAGCGTCATATAGCCGCCTGTGTTGCAATGGCAACTGTTCACGGCTATCCTTGAGTTGTTCAGGTTCAAGTCAGCCCCCGTTTTGTTGCCAGGTTTATACCGAACAACGTGCGGGGGTTTTCTCTTTCCAGCAACCTATGCCGCCGGGGATCAAGCCCCCGCAACATTGCGCCTCACCGGGATATCCCGGCTTGCCGCTGATTCTACGGTAACCCTTTCGCCCTGGCACCCCGGCGCCATCCACTCTGCGTGAAGCCTCGCAATTACGGCGCTACAAATCCGATATGGCTGGAAAGATTGTTGCCAGTTGGCAACTTTCCTGACGCTCCCCTGAAACAAAAATCATCTAATTCATTGATATTTAAATCTTAATTTTCTGGCACAGCAATTGCTATTTGAATGTGAGCTGTTCTGTTCCGAATTAAAGGAGATATCATGTCTGACTGTCGTACTTACGGATTCAATACCCAGATCGTTCACGCGGGACAACAACCCGACCCTTCAACCGGCGCGCTCAGTACGCCTATCTTCCAGACTTCAACGTTTGTTTTTGACAGCGCCGAACAGGGTGCCGCCCGCTTTGCGCTCGAAGAGTCCGGGTACATTTATACCCGTTTGGGTAACCCCACCACCGATGCGCTGGAGAAAAAGCTGGCAGTTCTGGAAAGGGGTGAAGCCGCGCTGGCAACGGCATCCGGCATTTCCGCCATCACCACAACTCTGCTGACGCTGTGTCAACAAGGTGACCATATCGTTTCTGCCAGCGCAATTTATGGTTGTACTCACGCATTTCTGTCGCACAGCATGCCGAAGTTCGGCATTAACGTGAGTTTTGTCGACGCAGCGAAACCGGAAGAAATCCGCGCCGCAATGCGGCCGGAAACTAAAGTTGTGTATATCGAAACGCCCGCCAACCCGACGCTCTCATTGGTCGATATCGAAACAGTGGCGGGCATTGCCCACCAGCAGGGCGCTTTGCTGGTCGTGGATAACACCTTTATGTCGCCATATTGTCAGCAGCCTCTGCAATTGGGCGCAGACATCGTGGTCCACAGTGTAACCAAGTACATTAACGGACACGGTGATGTGATTGGCGGCATCATTGTCGGGAAGCAGGAGTTTATCGACCAGGCGCGGTTTGTCGGTTTGAAGGATATTACCGGTGGCTGTATGAGCCCTTTCAACGCCTGGCTAACCCTACGTGGCGTTAAAACATTGGGCATTCGTATGGAACGTCACTGTGAAAACGCGCTGAAAATTGCCCGTTTCCTGGAAGGACATCCCTCCATTACCCGCGTGTATTATCCAGGTCTGACTTCGCACCCGCAGTATGAGCTGGGCCAACGGCAGATGAGCCTGCCCGGGGGAATTATCAGCTTTGAAATTGCCGGCGGCCTCGATGCTGGCAGACGGATGATCAATTCTGTAGAATTGTGCCTCCTCGCGGTCAGTCTCGGTGATACCGAAACCCTCATTCAGCACCCAGCGTCTATGACACATTCGCCCGTTGCGCCAGAGGAACGGCTTAAAGCAGGTATTACCGACGGACTTATCCGTCTTTCTGTCGGTCTTGAAGATCCAGAAGATATTATTAACGACCTTGAACACGCCATCAGAAAGGCAACATTCTGACCATTACGACCTGAACCGACGATGCTCGGTTCAGGTCGTTGAGAATCAAGGCACAACAGTCTGGCTATACGCGCACTCCTTTTTTGGGGAGAACGGGTATTTTGGGCAGGGGGTTCTATGCAGGACAACACATTACAATTAAGCAACAATACAGCAACCGCCGTACCATTCTCAAAGAAAATACCATTTACAAAATACGATTTTGGCTGGGTATTACTCTGCATCGGCATGGCAATTGGTGCTGGTACAGTTCTGATGCCGGTACAAATTGGCTTAACCGGCATTTGGGTTTTTATTGTCGCCTTTATTATCGCTTACCCGGCAACGTATATTGTGCAGGACATTTATTTAAAAACATTATCCGAAAGTGAAACCTGCAATGACTACACCGATATTATAAGTCATTACCTTGGAAAAAACTGGGGTGTATTTCTCGGTGTGATTTACTTTTTGATGATTATTCATGGAATATTCATCTATTCATTATCCGTTGTTTTTGACAGTGCCTCATATATAAAAACCTTCGGGCTAACCGACACCGACCTTTCGCAATCAATCATCTATAAAGTGGCTATTTTTGCGGTACTGGTCGCCATTGCTTCCGGTGGAGAAAAGCTGCTGTTCAAAATCTCCGGCCCGATGGTGGTGGTAAAAGTCGGCATTATCATTATCTTCGGCTTCGCGATGGTCCCACACTGGAACTTCAGCAATATCAGCGCCTTTCCTGAAGCATCGGTCTTCTTTCGTGACGTTCTGTTGACCATCCCATTCTGCTTCTTCTCTGCGGTGTTTATTCAGGTGCTCAACCCCATGAATATCGCCTACCGCAAACGGGTGGCTGATCGGGTACTGGCAACGCGCATGGCCATTCGTACCCACCGCATCAGCTACATTACGTTGATTGCAGTCATCCTGTTTTTCTCATTCTCATTTACCTTTTCGATTAGCCACGAAGAGGCGGTTTCAGCCTTCGAACAGAATATTTCTGCACTGGCTCTGGCCGCACAGGTCATTCCTGGTCAGATTATTCATATCACCTCCACGATATTGAATATCTTTGCTGTCCTGACCGCATTCTTCGGTATTTACCTGGGCTTCCATGAAGCGATTAAAGGAATTATCCTTAACGTGCTTAGCCGCGTAATTGATGTTGAGAAAATAAACCCACTAGTGCTTACATTGGGTATTTGCACGTTTATCGTTATTACGCTGGTTATTTGGGTTTCGTTCCGCGTCTCAGTGCTGGTATTCTTCCAGTTAGGCAGTCCGCTATATGGAATTGTGTCGTGTATTATTCCGTTTTTCTTGATCTATAAAGTGGCGCAACTGGAAAAACTGCGCGGGCTAAAAACCTGGCTAATCCTGATCTACGGGATTTTGCTGTGCCTGTCGCCACTGTTAAAACTGATTGAATAATCCGATGACAGCGCCGTCAATGTCTGGCGGCGCTTAACTCACGCTCTCAAGCTGGTAACTCCGAATTTTATTCAATACCGTGGTATGCGATACGCCCAGCGCCTTAGCAATATGCCGCGACGACACATTCTCTTCCACCATCTGCTCAATTAACTGACGCTCAGCACACTGGACCTGTTCTTTAAACGGACGTTGGGTGTGGCGCAATTCGCCTGCCGACAGATTCGCCATCCCCAGGTCCTCCCGGGTAATAACATCAGATTCGGCCATCAGCATCAGACGAATAATCGTGTTTTCCAGCTCACGTACGTTCCCCGGCCAGCTGTGCTGGTGCAAAGCGTCAAAACAGGCTTTATCCAGAATAATTCGCCGTTGGAACTCCTTCGCGTATTTCTGCACAAAGTGGCGGATCAGCAGACTGATATCCTGCGGGCGCTCGCGTAACGGTGGAATGGTGAGTGAAAGTACGTTGATGCGGTAATAGAGATCGGCGCGCAGCAGACGTTGCTCCACCATCTCTTCCAGATTCGCGTTAGTCGCCACAATAATACGCGCATTAACCGGAATAGTTTGCGCCCCGCCAACGCGACGGATCCCCCCATCCTGAAGGACACGCAACAATTTGGCCTGTAAGCTCAGCGACATTTCACCAAACTCATCCAGAAAAAGGGTGCCTTTATCAGCCATTTCAAACAGCCCTTTTTTGCCTTTACAGTCCGCGCCACTGAAGGCCCCTTTCTCATAGCCAAAAAATTCACTTTCCATCAGCGATTCGGGAAGCGCTGAACAGTTAACCGGAATAAACGGATAAAAACGCCGTGACCCGGAATTATGGATGGCCCGGGCCAGTAGTTCCTTACCAGTTCCGGTCTCACCACGAACCAAAACGGTATATTTGCTATCCGCGATTCTGATCGCTTTTTCTATCAACAGTTGCATGCTCTGGCTGCTGCAAATAATGTCAGAAAAATAACGCGGACGTTCCGGTTCAGACATCGACAGTTCGCTTATCTCTTCGCACAGATAAGCAACGTTAATAATATCAGCGCGCTGGCTTAAGCAGGATTGTACGCAGGAAATATCCTGCAACTGGCGACACCAGGATTTAATCAGAATGCGTCCAGGCGTAACTTTCATGGAGATGATATTGATATCACAGCAGGAAAATTCCTTCAGGACATCCTCAACCATCGACAGACGATCAATTGTTTTAATATCCCAGCGTATCGTGACCACATTTGCTCCTGGTAGTTAGCAACTGCGAAGTAGATATTTCTGTGACGAAAGCCAACCTGACTACATTCTAGACACTATGGAATAATGTTCTGCCAATGGACTCACATTGTGGGAGTAAAAACGAATTATAAAAAAACCGGAGCACAAGGCTCCGGTTATTGGGTCATAACCCACGTTTATTGCTGCGGATTTTCATCCTGGTCAACGGCAAAGCACGCAACCAGTTGGCCGCCGTAGTCTTTCAGCTGTGGCTGTAGCTGGGTACAAGGACCAAAGCGACGACGGCAACGGGCATTGAACGCACAGCCCGGTGGCGGATTCAGCGGGCTTGGCAGCTCGCCGGTCAGCTTAATGCGCTCGCGGCGGTCATCCGGGTTCAGACGTGGTGTCGCAGAAAGCAGCGCCTGCGTATACGGATGGCGCGGATTATTGAAGATCTGATCCTTGGTGCCCTTCTCCACACAACGGCCCAGGTACATCACCATCACTTCATCCGCAATATGTTCCACTACCGACAGGTCGTGCGAGATAAAGACGTAGGACAGCCCCAGTTCCTGCTGCAGATCCATCATCAGGTTCAACACCTGCGCGCGCACGGATACATCCAGCGCGGAAACGGGTTCGTCGGCAATCACTACGTCCGGGTCAAGCATCAGGCCACGGGCAATCGCAATACGCTGACGCTGACCGCCGGAGAACATATGCGGATAGCGGTCGTAGTGCTCGGTTTTCAGCCCCACTTTCGCCATCATCGCCAGCGCTTTTTCACGGCGCTGCTCTTTGCTGAGCGTGGAGTTGATCAGCAACGGCTCTTCCAGAATCTGCCCCACTTTCTTACGCGGGTTCAGAGAACCGTACGGGTTCTGGAACACAATCTGGATTTTCTGCCGACGCAGCTTCTGCGCCTGCGGGTCGTGCTTCAGCAGATCCTGTCCCTGGTAATACAGTTCACCGCCGGTCGGGACTTCAATCATCGTCAGCAGGCGTCCAAGAGTGGATTTCCCACAACCCGACTCACCGACTACCGCCAATGTTTTACCGCGCTCTAAGGTGAACGAAACACCATCCAGCGCTTTCACCAGGCGTTCCGGGGCGAACATACCCTTCTTCACCGGATAGTGTTTTTTCAGATCAATGGCCTGCAACAGCGGCTGTGGCAAAGCGGCCTTTTGCGTACTCATAGCCCAGGCCTCCCGGCATCATCAAGTGGGTAGTGGCATTTCGACTGACGACCGCCTTCCAGCAGGTTCAGTTCAGGTTCTTCAGCGCGGCATTTGTCGGTTGCATAGGGGCAACGAGGATTCAACAGACAACCGTTCGGGCGGTCATATTTCCCTGGCACCACACCCGGCAACGATGCCAGACGCGCTTTATCCTGAGCAAACTCTGGCAACGCACGCAGCAACGCCTGGGTATATGGATGACGCGGTGCGCGGAAAATGTCGTGCGCCGCTCCGGTTTCCACCACCTGACCGGCATACATCACGATAATTTTATGCGCAGCCTCCGCCACCAGCGCCAGGTCATGAGTGATCAGAACCAGCGCCATATTCTCTTTCTGTTGCAGTTCCAACAGCAGCTCAATGATCTGTGCCTGAATGGTCACGTCCAGCGCCGTTGTCGGTTCGTCAGCAATGAGCAGCTTCGGACGACAGGCGATCGCCATCGCAATCATCACACGTTGGCTCATCCCACCGGACAGCTGGTGCGGATACACATCCAGACGCGAGGCCGGGTCAGGGATACCCACCAGGGTTAGCAGGTCAATTGCCCGCTGAACACGCGTTTTTTTATTTCCGCCCTGGTGCACCTTAATGGCTTCCATGATCTGGTAACCCACGGTATAGCACGGGTTAAGACTGGTCATCGGGTCCTGGAAGATCATTGCCACTTCCGCACCCACCAACTGACGACGCTCTTTCTCAGAGATACGCTTCAGATCGCGACCGTTAAACTCCAGATTTTCGGCCATCACGCGGCCGGGGTAGTCAATCAGCCCCATAATCGCCAGCGAACTGACCGATTTACCGGAGCCGGATTCGCCCACAATACCAACCACTTCGCCCTGGTTCACACTGTAACTAATACGGTCTACGGCGCGGAATTCGGAACCAACGTCGCCGAAGTGCACCGATAATTTATCTACATTTAATAACGCCATCTCGAACCTCTTACTGCTTCAGTTTGGGATCGAGCGCGTCACGCAGACCGTCACCCATCAGGTTAAATGCCAGCACCGTCAGCAGGATCGCCAGACCCGGGAAGGTCACGACCCACCAGGCACTCTGCGCAAACTGCAACACGTCGGAGAGCATGGTTCCCCATTCCGGTGTTGGTGGTTGCGCACCCATACCCAGGAAGCCAAGCGCGGCCATATCGAGAATAGCGTTAGAGAAACCGAGCGACGCCTGAACGATCAGCGGCGCAAGACAGTTAGGAAGAATATTAACGAACATCTGACGCATCGCACCTGCACCCGCTACGCGGGAAGCGGTAACGTAATCGCGGTTCACTTCCACCAGGACTGCGGCACGCGTCAGACGGACATAGTGCGGCAATGCCACGAACGTCAGCGCCAGCGCGGCGTTACCAATAGAAGGACCAAATACGGCAACCAGCACCAGCGCCAGCAACAGGCTCGGCAGCGCCAGCATAATATCGACCACACGCATGATGACGTTATCGACGATACCGCCAAAGTAACCGGCAACCAGACCGAGCACCACGCCCATCAACAGGGACAGTACGACCACCAGGCAGCCAACCAGCAGCGATAAACGCGCACCATACATCAGACGCGACAGCACATCGCGGCCTACATCGTCAGTACCGAACAGATGTGCCATGGTGCCACCTTCCTGCCACGCAGGTGGGGCCAATAGCGTATCGCGGAACTGATCAGCTGGATTGTACGGTGCGAGAACGTTGGCAAAGACCGCAATCAGGATCATCACCACCACATACACCAGCCCGACAACCGCACCTTTGTTGCGTTTAAAATAGTGCCAGAACTCCTGCAACGGGGTCATCGGCACCGGTGCAGCAATAACTTTATTTTCAGTAACCTGTGACATGATGGCCCCTTACTTCTTATGCCGAATACGCGGGTTCACCACGCCGTACAGTAGGTCTACCAGCAGGTTGACGAGAATAATCATCGTCGCCACCAGTAATACCCCGCCCTGCACTACCGGATAATCACGGCGTTGCAGCGCATCAATCAGCCAGCGCCCCAGACCCGGCCACGAGAAGATGGTTTCGGTCAGGATCGCCCCCGCCAGCAGCGTACCGACCTGAAGGCCAATAACGGTCACAACAGGCAGCATGGCGTTGCGCAGAGCATGAATGATGATGACGCGCATACGGGTCAACCCTTTGGCGCGCGCGGTACGAATGTAGTCTTCGCCCAGCACTTCCAACATCGATGAACGGGTCATACGCACAATCACCGCCAGGGGAATGGTGCCAAGCACCATCGCCGGCAGGATCATATGCGCCAGCGCATCAATGAAATTGCCCTCTTCACCCCAGATGGCTGTGTCGATCAGCATAAATCCGGTCAGTGGATTGGAATCATCAAGGAACACCATGTCACTCACTCGACCGGAAACCGGCGTCAGGTTCCACTGCACGGAAACCAACATGATCAGCATCATGCCCCACCAGAAGATAGGCATTGAGTAACCGGTCAGCGCCAGACCAACGGCGGTATGATCAAAAATAGAACCGCGCTTAACGGCAGCAAGTACACCCACCGGGATACCCACTGCGACGGCGAAAATCATCGCGCAGACACCGAGTTCCAGTGTCGCTTTAAAGCGAGGCACGAACTCTTCCCACACCGGTAAACGGCTTTTCAGCGAGATACCTAAGTCACCATGCATAACCCCCCAGATATAGTGGAGGTACTGCTGCCACATCGGTTTATCCAGACCGAGTTCAGCCAGCAATTGAGCGTGACGCTCAGGGGAGATCCCACGTTCACCCGCCATGATCATGACCGGATCGCCGGGGATCATATGGACGAAGGCAAAGGTGAGAAGAGTGATACCGATAAACGTGGGGATGACGAGTCCCAAACGTCGGAGAATGAACTGCAACATAACCCGGATTCTCTCTAATGACGCGCAGCCTGGTGACAGTGCGTCTGTATTGCTCACAAATCTTATCCCACGCAAACTGCATCGCGGGTAAAGCATTACGCCGGATGGCGCTGCGCTTATCCGGCTTACACAATACCGGGGCGCAGCGCTTCCTTAATTGCTTTTAATTATTCGACAGAAACGTTTTCGAAGTGGTGTTTGCCTAATGGATCAACCACATAGCCTTTGACTTCTTTACGCACTGGCTCGTACACGGTGGAGTGAGCAATGATCAGCGCAGGTGCCTGGTCATGCATCACAACCTGAGCCTGTTTGTAGAGCTCAATACGCTTGTTGTGGTCATCGGTTGCACGTGCCGGCTGAATCAGATCTTCAAACGGCTTGTAGCACCAGCGGGAGTAGTTGGAGCCATCTTTCGCCGCAGCACAGCTAAACAGCGTGGCGAAGAAGTTATCCGGATCCCCGTTATCGCCGGTCCAGCCCATCATTACAGCCTGATGTTCACCAGACTTGGCACGCTTGAGGTACTCACCCCATTCGTAGGTAACAATCTTGGCCTGAACACCAATTTTCGCCCAGTCAGCCTGGATCATTTCAGCCATACGGCGCGCGTTCGGGTTATACGGACGCTGTACCGGCATTGCCCACAGTTCAACGGTAAAGCCTTTATCCTGACCGGCTTCTTTCAGCAGTGCTTTCGCTTTCTCAGGATCGTAGTTGTAATCTTTAACGTCGTCGTTATAGCCCCACATGGTCGGCGGGATCAGGTTCTTCGCGGCAACGCCAGCCCCCTGATAAACAGCCTTGATGATCGCTTCTTTGTTTACCGCATAGGTCAACGCCTGACGAACTTTCACGTCATCAAACGGTTTCTTCTCGGTGTTGAAAGAGAGATAACCGACGTTCAGACCAGCCTGCTCCATCAGATTGATATTTTTGTCCTGCTTCATGCGCGCAATGTCCGCCGGGTTCGGATACGGCATCACCTGGCATTCGTTTTTCTGCAGTTTGGCATAACGCACGGAAGCGTCAGGCGTAATGGAGAAGACCAGACGATCAATCTGCGGCTTGGTGCCCCAGAAGCCGTCGAACGCTTTATACAGAATACGAGAATCTTTCTGGTACTGTTGCAGCTGGAACGGACCAGTACCGATTGGGTTCAGGTCAACTTTCTCCGGCGAACCGGCTTTCAGCATGTTGTCCGCATATTCTTTAGAAAGAATAGAGGCGAAGTCCATGGCCAGGTCAGCCAGGAACGGTGCTTCCGGACGGGTCAGTACGAACTGGACAGTTTTATCGTCCACTTTCTTCACTTCACTGATCAGGTCTGGCAGACCCATCCCTTCGAAGTATTCGTAGCTGCCGCCAGAAACTTTATGGTACGGGTTCTGAGCATTTTTCTGACGATCGAAAGAGAACACCACGTCATCAGCGTTGAAATCACGCGTCGGTTTGAAATCTTTGTTGTCCTGCCACTTCACGCCAGGGCGAAGGTGGAAGGTATAGGTTTTACCGTCTTCGCTGATTTCCCACTTCTCAGCAAGACCGGGGATCACTTCAGTTGTACCGGTTTTGAATTCAACCAGGCGGTTATAGATCGGTACGGAGCTGGCATCATAGGTAGTACCAGAGGTGAAAAGCTGTGGGTTAAAGCCTTCAGGAGATCCTTCTGAACAATAAACCAGAGTTTTAGCCTGTACGCTTGCGGCGCAGGTCATGGCCACCAGGCTCAGACCAAGCTTCAGCATCCCTGACTTCTTCAAGGAAATACTCATTCTTCTGCTCCAAATGTGATGTTTGTTGTTTTACCCTTTGCAGTGGGTTTGCACCGCCTGGCCTTTTTTGTTTTTTACCCGGCCGGGTCGGCGTTAAGAGGATGGGGATTCCGTTCACATAAGCGACTGAGTTGCAGTGCGGATTCTCCATGAAATGCCCCTCATGCCCTACAATCTGTCAACAGAATGTGAAAACGTCAATACAGGTAACCGTGATTTACACCAACGGTGAGAATTGGCAAACAAAGATTAAAAAAAGTGCAGGCGGGTATTTTCAGCAGGGAAATTTGTGCTACGCGCACTATGCCAGAATAAATATCTTCATATTCAGAAACATTTGGTGATTAACATTTATGCAAATTATTAAAATTTTCTCAACACATGCTGCATATCTGAGCGATTAATACCATGAACGTTAAAACGCACAGCGGAAAATGCTGGGTTCAGCCATAAGTAACGCAAAAAAAGATTCAAGCAAATATAAAAAAAGGCAATGGAATATGTCACAGAATCGTTAACAGTCAGTGGGAAGTGGTGCACAATTTTTGCAGATAAAATGAAGGTCAAAATAGGGATGGGAAACCGCAAAATACATCCTGTCAGCGCTTGCCTGTAGGCCGGATAAGGTGCTTGCGATGCCAAAACGATGTAATGTTTTGCCTGATGGCGCTGCGTTCGTAGGCCGGATAAGGCGTCTGCGCCGCCATCCGGCGATGCCAAACGCTGCAATGTTTTGCCTGATGGCTCTGTGTTCGTAGGCCGGATAAGGCGTCTACGCCGCCATCCGGCGATGCCGACTCCCGCGCGCTTTAATTGCCTGATGGCGCTGCGCTTATCAGGCCTACAAATCTTTTGGATTCCAGAAAGCAAAAAACCCGCTCAAAGAGCGGGCTTTTCTAATTTGGTCGGTGATAGAGGATGACTCGCCACTACGTGGCTCGCCCTGCGGGCCGTTGCTGGCGCAACGTTCTCTCGCTACGCTCGAGTCGAACCTCTTGCCCCCGGAGGTTCTCATCCTCACGGGCTTCAAATGCAAAAAACCCTGCTCGTTGAGCAGGGTTTTAAATTTGGTCGGTGATAGAGGATTCGAACCTCCGACCCCTTCGTCCCGAACGAAGTGCGCTACCAGGCTGCGCCAATCACCGAATGCGGGGCGCATCTTACTGCTCAGCTGCGCGCCCGTCAATCCCTTAGTATCAAAATGCCATTCGATCGGCGAGAAAGTCAGCAGCCCATTACCGGGCTACAACCTTCTTATCGTCCGGGACATGACACCAGTTGTTATTCTCATTTATACCGCCGTTTGGCGAGGTATATCCAAGGCAACCGAGAATGGTGTCGTACAGTTCAACATGGCGACGCGGAACCTTCATATCAGCCTCCTGCTTAAGGTGGGCGAAGGCTTTCGCATGATCGGGGTCTTCCAGATACTTATCAGACATCCACACCAACATAGGAACGCGGAACTGCTCTGGTGGTGCCATTTTACGTGGCGTACCGTGCAGGTGTTCACGCTCGTTGATCGACTCACCGTGATCGGCAGCATAGAACACGATCGCTTTCTTATCGCGCAGCTGGTCAAACACTTTGGTGATAAAGTGGTCAACATAAGTTACCGAGTTATCAAATGAGTTAATCATCTGCGCTTTCGAACAACCGCTATCAACATTGACACACTCCGGCTTCCACTGGGCGTACTCACGGGTATAGCGCTGCGTGTAGTTAAAGTGTGAGCCTTTGGTATGCAGGATAATCAGGTGCTTACCATTATCGTCCGGTTTGATTGATTGCTGCATCTCAGAAATCAGCAGCATATCGTCAACCGTTTTGCCACGGTTACGCGGCTCAGCGCCAATCTGCTCACGATATGCGATGTTCTCCGCCATCGTGTTGCTGTAGAACCACATCTCACTTTGCATCGCGTAGAGATCGGTATTAAAACCTAGCTGGCTGAGTACGGAAAAGACATTTTGTTCTTTCAGCGTACGCTGCGGGTTTTCCTCTGCTCCGCCTTCACGAACAAACATACAGCGTAGCGAAAGTTTGGTTGCCGTATCACACGAATATCCGCGGAAAGCGGCCAGGTTTTTTTCCTGAGCCAGCCTTGGCGTAGTATTTCTCTCGTAGCCAAAAATACCCATATGATCCCAACGGGTCGTTTCGCCGATAATAAACACGACGTAGGTATCATCAATATTCTTGGGGGCGACGTAGGTAAATTTCTTCGCCGGATTCATCAGCGACTTGTTATCTGAAGACTCATCAACCTGCGCCCAGGCATACAGACCCAGCGCAGACAACCAGTTTGAAGGCAAATATGAATTTGCCACTACGCCACCGTAGCTGGGCAAATCAATACCCGTTTCCCGTTCAACCGATTTCTGCTGTATTCCCAGTAACCGAATCGGCGCCCACACCATCAAGCCAGCCAACAGAACAACGGCCACGCTACGCCATCTCATACCTGGCGTACGTATCTGTTTTAACAGGGTATAGCGGCAGCGATTACTCCAGATAAGCAGCAGCGGTAAGATGCTGACCGAGACCAGCCACACAATAAAATGCCAGCCCACAACTTCCTTTGATAAATCAATATCGGTTGTCATGACCGAGGCAATAATGCCGTAGCCAATTACCACATTCAGGAAGGTCATGTAATAGCTGGCACCAGCGGAACACAGCACCACAAAGGTAGCCAGTACGCGCCAGGCCCGCCGACCAAACAGAGACAGAAGACGAAGTAAAAAGAAGGTAACCAGCACGGTGCCGGCCAATTCAACAACCGCAGAGATTCCTTTCAGCGCGGTAAATTCCTGCACATAGCTGCCAATGCGGCGATAAAAAACTGCGCAGTTCATAAACAGACCGATATAGATCGCAAGCAAGAAGCTAAGCTTTTGCTGCGTCATCGATTTAATGTATCTCATGCAAAAAAACCCTGGGAATCGGGATAAAAACACCCTGTGAAGTGGTCAATCGAACCAAACAGGGAAAAATGCGACAACAGCAGAGATGAAATGTCTACGGGCGCGGCTAAGTAGACCACAGGAGGGGAGAAAAGTGCTTATGGAGAATGCAAACGGCGCATATATTTTTGTAAATATATGCGCCGTGTATAAATCAGACAAAGAGTAAAATCAGGCGTGTGCCTCTGTAAATACACTACGCTGCGGCTGGCGAATGGTCGTGGACAGCGCCAGCGAGATGATTAACAGCGCAAAGATAACGCAGAAGGTCACATAGAAACCGCCGAACAGCGAGGCGATAATTGACCCGCAGATGCTGCCAATCCCGAAGCCCAGGTAGATGACCCCATAGTTTTTCGCGAGGTTATTCAGGCCGAAGAACTCACTCACCAGTGACGGGAAAACCGTAATGGTGCCACCGAAGTTGAAGGCGACACAGGCAATGGCTGCGAAGAATGTCACTTCATTCAGCGGAGCAAAAAGCAGCGCCGCCATACCCACCAGCGAAACAACCTGACCAATGGTGATAACGCGAATACGGGAAATTTTGTCGGACAGAATACCCAGAACCAGACGACCTGACAGGTTCGCGATAGAAATAACAGTTACCGCATTCGCCGCTGTTGCCACATCCATTTTTGCCAGGCTTTGGGCGATATCTTTCGCGACACCAATCACGTAAAGCCCGCTCATGCATGCTGTCAGGAACATCACTGCCAACATCCAGTACTGTGGTTTACGCATGGATTGCGCCAGCGTGTAGTCGTTCTCTACCACGCCATTTACGGCTTTAACTTCCTGGTTTGGCGCATCTTTCATCAGCGTGGAGCCAAAGACAATCATCACCAGTACAATCGCGCCCCAAATCATAAAAGTCTTTTCCAGACCCACTGTGCTCAGCAGTTGGCTGTCGATAAATTTAAAACCGAGGCTACCCAGGCCGTAAGAACCGATCGCAAAAGCGGAAATCAGCCCTTTACGCTCAGGGAACCATTTCACGCAGTTGGACAGGGTTAACAGGTATCCGGCACCGTCAGCCAGGCCAACCAGTACACCGGCACTCAGCCACAGCATAATCAAGCTGTCAGAATGCGCGGTTAAGAAGAAGCCCACACCCAGTAAGATACCGGATGCCATGGTGACGCGTTTCACGCCGAAACGTTCCTGAAGCTTCCCGGCGACGGAAGAAGAGATCGCCAGACCCAGACTCAGCAAACCAAAGGAAAATGCGACCTGACTAACCGGTGCATCGAGTTTTGAAGAGAGTGCGCCATTGAACAGGCTCCAGGTATAAACAGAACCTAATGCAAATTGGGTAATGATGGTGCCGATCAGTGTCAGCCACCGGGTACGCTGATAATCAGAAGTTTTCATGGCAGTCTTCCTGCATAAACAAAATGGGAAATTCTCTGCCGACAACCATACCGAAGTGCTTTTATGACCTGGGGAAAACGGCATGAAATGCCATCAGGACGGAATGAAATGCCTGGATTGCGGAATGAATGACGAGACAAAAAGTCGGGTTACTGAATTTTATTGCCGGAGTTAGTGCACGCTATCGCTGGAATGCGTGTGATTATTGATCCCAATATGTAACACAGATGTTTTAACCAGGCTTTTTTTCGTTAAAATTTGGCACTCACTCCCATGGTGTACAGATAATCGCTGTTATTCGTACTGTTTTCTGCCTGAGAAAGTGCCGCATAGGCAGCCATATGCTGATTCAGCAGCATATCTGCACCGACAGTGACATCGACCCAGTTACCCTCCTGACTCGCCGCCGCCATACGATTGAGGCCCGATTGCGCCTTCCAGATATTCTCGCCAAATTGCTGGTTATAACTGATTTGCGCCCATGGCCGCACATCACCAAACTGCGAGTCGACCCGCCAGCCCAGGGTACTGACGCTGGCATGCCACATCGGATCGGTCAGCGTTAACGAAGTCACACTGTCGCCAAATTCGTTGTAGGTAGATGCGGTTGAACCATCATAATGCAGGGCTGCGACGGGCCCCGTCGTCACCTTACGGGAAAGGGGAAAATTCCAGCCCACACTCATACCGCTGGTCGCATCCAGAGCCGTTTGGTCCGCCAGATTCACTACCGGCCCCGCCACGTTCTGGGTGGAGCGAATACGCTCTTCCAGGATGTCGTTATAACGTGGTTGGTGATCGCTGTCCCATGTATAACGTTCCGACGTATGACCGGACAGCGCATCAACGATATATTCTTGTTGCCAGCCATATGCCGTATTGGCAAACAGCGCACAAACGATGACGTTCGCCAGAATTAACCTCTGACGACCACTACTGTTTCTTATAATCATCAACGCGACTCCAGAAAAGAGCCGAATTCGGCGATATTATTGTCATTGTTTAAAGGATATCGGGCACATGAGGCCCTGTATTAAATATTGTCTTTTTAGCGGGCGCGTCAAGGCGAGCCGAATGAAATTTTTACGCCAGTAAAAACAGCGAGGAAGAGTATGCAACGTTGCGGCTGGGTCAGTCAGGATCCACTATACATTGCCTATCATGACAAGGAATGGGGCGTCCCGGAAACCGATGGTAAAAAGCTGTTCGAAATGATCTGCCTTGAAGGCCAGCAGGCTGGGCTGTCGTGGATAACGGTACTAAAGAAACGGGAAAACTATCGCCAGGCATTCCACCACTTCGATCCTGCAACCGTTGCGGCGATGACCGAAGAGGATGTAGAAAGGCTGGTACTGGATGCCGGTATTATTCGCCATCGAGGAAAGATTCAGGCCATTATCGGCAACGCCCGTGCCTTTTTGGCAATGGAGCAAAACGGTGAGCCGTTTAGCGAGTTCGTCTGGTCATTCGTCGATAACCAACCGCAGTTAACCCGTGCAGCCAGTCTGAGCGATATCCCTACTTCAACGCCGGCTTCTGACGCACTTTCTAAAGCGTTAAAAAAGCGTGGATTTAAGTTTGTTGGCACCACCATCTGTTACTCCTTTATGCAGGCATGCGGTCTGGTCAACGACCATGTCTTCGGCTGCATGTGCTACCCAGGAGAACAACATGATTCGTGAATCCAATGCTGACGATCTGGCACCCATTCTGGCACTGTGGATGGAAAGCACCATTTTTGCCCATCCTTTTATCGAAGAACGCTACTGGCGCGAGAGTGAGCCTATCGTACGTGATGTCTACCTGCCCGCTGCGCAAACCTGGGTGTGGGAAGAAAACGGTGTGCTCAAAGGTTTTGCCAGCGTGATGGAAGAGCGCTTTTTAGGCGCGCTGTTTGTAGAACCTGCCGCCATCAGAAGCGGCATCGGCAAAGCGCTGGTGCAACATGTGCAGCAGCGCTTTTCGTGGCTCAGCCTGGAGGTCTACCAGAAGAATCAATCAGCGGTAAACTTCTACCACGCACTGGGCTTTCGCATTGAAGACAGCGCATGGCAGGAAGAGACTCACCATCCAACCTGGATTATGGGCTGGCAGGTGGATCAAACGCCGTAAGCACCAGGTTCGGCCCACTGTACTTCTCCAGCCACGCCAGCGCGGTATTGCCCGCACAGCCGTTCCCCAGCTTCGAGCTGGGGAGATCTTTGGTCAGCACGTTAACAGCGCCATTTTTACAAATACCGTCGGCGGTAGGGTCCAAATCAGGCCAGGCCCCCTCGTGAATACAGATGACGCCAGGTTTGATCCCTGTCGTCACAACAGCACCCGCCAGGATATGCCCACGGTGGTTCCACACCCTGACCGTATCGCCATCTGCAATCCCCCGCGCTTGCGCATCCTGCGGATGAATCGTCACTGGCTCCCGATCCGCCACCGCATACTGTTCGCGTAACGCACTGTAGTTGAGCTGACTGTGCAAACGGTGAGCCGGATGGGCGGAGAGCACCTGCAGTTGGTCGGGTTCGGCATTGCCGAACCACTCATCGGGCTCCAGCCACATCGGGTGTCCTGCACAATCCGCATAGCCGTAACCTGCAATTTTTGCAGAATAGATTTCAATTTTTCCACTGTCCGTTTTCAGCGGATGCGCCTGTGGATCGCGGCGAAAATCAGCAAAACGGATGAACTGCGTATTTGCGGCGTTTTCCGGCATTTCGATCAGTGCATTCTTTTGCCAGAACTCAGCGAAGGGCGGCAGTGTAACCTGCTGGCTGGCACCACGCTGCGCAGCAATGTCGTAAAAAGTTTCCAGCCACACCAGTTCGCTTTTCCCCTCAGTGAATCGGGTATAACCGCCCTGTTCCCAGCGCTCACTCAGCTCGGCAAAAACATCAAAATCGTTGCGCGCTTCAGCCTGTGGCGGTACGACCTGCTTCATCGGCACCAGATGCTGGTTGCTGTAGTCTCCGGTCATGGTCAAATCGTTACGTTCAAAAGAGGTTGTCGCGGGTAACACGATATCGGCATGCTTCGCCGCAGCGGTCCAGAAACACTCCGAGATAACCACCAGTTCCGGCTTTTGCCAGGCGCGGATCAGACGATTGGTGTCCTGGTGATGCGTGAAGTTTGCGCCCCCGGCCCACCAGAGCATGCGGATGTCCGGGAAATGCCGATCCATACCGTTGTGCTGATAGAAACCGCCGGGATTTTCCAGCGCCTCGACGATACGCGCCACCGGGATTTTATCCACCGCGTCGGTGCCGCCTTTGAGGCTCCCTTGCATCGAAGCCAGTACCGCTGCACGACGCGTCGGGTTCCCACCGTTGGCAAAATGATACGACAGTCCAAATCCGCCGCCGGGCGTGCCAATTTGACCGAGCATGGCGGCCAGCGTGACGATCATCCAGTGTTTCTGCTCGCCATACTGCTGGCGTTGCATGCCCCATCCCGCCATCAGCATGGTGGTATTTTGGTGAAATATCGCCGCAAGTTCGCGTATCTTCGCCGCCGGAATACCACAAATCTCAGCCGCCCATTCTGCCGTTTTCGCTATCCCATCGGATTTACCCAGCAGGTAGTCGGCGAACGAATCATATCCGGTTGTACAACGGGCGAGAAAATCCTCGTCATGCCAGTCGTTTTCCACCAGCGTATACGCGATACCCAGCATCAACGCTACGTCGGTCCCCATATGCGGGGCGATCCATTCCATTTTGTCGCCAAAGAACGCCACACTTTCCGATCGCATTGGATCGATGCAGATCAATCGCTTACCGCTATCGCGCAGCGCTTCAAAGTAAGCAATACCCTGTTCGTCAGAAGCATTCCAGGCAATTTTAAGCGTATTCAGTGGGTTAGCACTCCACAGCACCACCACATCGCTATGCTCCAGCACCATCGGCCAACTGGTCTGCTGCTGGTAAACTTCGTTGCCACCTACCACATACGGCATGATGGCCTGTGCCGCCCCCGTAGAATAATCCCCCAGGTGCCCGGTATAACCCCCCGCCAGCGCCATATAGCGCTGCAGCAGGGTCGCCGCTTTGTGTAATACACCGTTCGACCGCCAGCCGTACGAGCCGGCAAAAATCGAGGCTGGACCGTAACTGTCACGGATGCGTTTATGCTGCGCATCGATAAGATTCAGTGCATCGTCCCAGCTAACACGAACAAACTCATCCTGCCCGCGCACGCCTTGCGGATTATCCGGCGAGGCAAGGAATCCTTTACGCACCATGGGAAAACGTACCCGCGTTTTACTGTGTACTTGATCGCGAACCACGGTTTGCAGCGAGTTGGGATGAGAGGTGGGTAATGCCCCCCGGGATGAAAAAACAGTCTCGCCATCGGTTTCGACAAGAATGGGCCCCCAGTGTGCGGCAGTTAACACCGGGTAATGTGCAGGTGAATTAGCCAAGATGGCGCTCCTGAATGCGATGTGACGGCTTATTGTTATGTCGTTCAATGTTACTTACAAATTTCAGAGTCTTCCCTGGAATTTTCTTCATGTTCAGACGTCATAATCAACCGCCACGGTCGCTGTGGTAAAGAAGAAAAAAGTCATTAAGGAATTAAGATGAAGAAACGTGTATTTGTTATTGCTGCCATCGTGAGCGGCGCCCTGGCGGTATCTGGCTGCACAACAAACCCTTACACCGGCGAGCGAGAAGCAGGGAAATCCGGCATCGGCGCGGGTATCGGTTCACTGGTTGGTGCGGGTATTGGCGCACTCTCGTCTTCGAAGAAAGATCGCGGCAAAGGCGCGCTGATTGGTGCAGCGGCAGGTGCGGCTGTAGGTGGCGGTATCGGTTATTACATGGATGTGCAGGAAGCAAAACTGCGCGAGAAAATGCAGGGAACAGGCGTCAGCGTGACGCGTAGTGGCGATAACATCATTCTGAACATGCCAAACAATGTCACCTTCGACAGCAGCAGCGCCAACCTGAAACCGGCGGGCGCAAACACGCTGACCGGTGTGGCAATGGTACTGAAAGAGTACAATAAAACCGCCGTCAACGTGTTGGGCTTCACCGACAGCACTGGCAGCCACGATTTGAACATGCGTCTGTCACAGCAGCGTGCCGACTCCGTCGCCAGCGCGTTGATTACCCAGGGCGTGGCAGCGAACCGCATTCGCACTCAGGGTATGGGCCCGGCGAACCCCATCGCCAGCAACAGCACGGCTGAAGGTAAAGCGCAGAACCGTCGCGTAGAGATTACGTTGAGTCCTGTGCAGTAATCGTTGAGCCGGGTGGCGGCTTCGCCTTACCCGGCCTACGTTCGACATATAGGCCCGGTAAGCACAGCGCCACCGGGCAAATTACTTGCTTCGTCAGATTTTCCCGCTAAGGTATTCTCACTAAATCCAGGGAAATCAGCGATGAGCAAATCAACACGGGCAACCATCAGCGATGTGGCAAAGGCCGCAAAAACCGGCAAGACCAGCATTTCACGCTACCTCAACGGTGAAAAGCATCTGCTATCCGACGCGCTGTTAGCCCGCATTGAAAAAGCCATTGCCGAACTCGACTACCGTCCCAGCCTGATGGCCAGAGGCCTGAAGCATGGGCGTACTCGCCTGATTGGCCTGATTATCGCTGATATAACCAACCCCTACTCCGTCAACGTGTTAAGCGGTATTGAAGCCGCCTGCCGTGACAAAGGTTTTACCCCGCTGGTCTGTAACACGAACAACGAAGTGGATCAGGAGCTGCATTATCTCGATCTGCTGCGCAGCTACCAGGTCGAAGGGATCGTGGTGAACGCCGTCGGGATGCGTGAAGAAGGACTGAACCGTCTGCAACAGTCTGCGCTGCCAATGGTACTGATTGATCGTAAAATTCCCGATTTCGCCTGCGATATGGTCGGACTGGATAATACCCAGGCAGCGAGCGTTGCCACTGAACACCTGCTTGAACAAGGTTTTGAAGCCATTCTGTTCCTTAGCGAGCCGCTGGGGATGGTGAATACTCGCCGCGAGCGCCTGAGCGCCTTTCGCGCCACGCTCGCACAATACCCTGGTGTCATCGCACAAAATGCCGAAGTCCCGCTAACGGACAATACGCAGCTCGATGACACGCTGCGCCAGTTTCACCAGCAGCATCGTGGGATGCGCAAAGCCGTTATCTCTGCCAATGGCGCCCTGACGTTGCAGGTTGCCCGCGCGTTAAAGCGTATTGGCCTCAACTGGGGCAGCGACATCGGTCTGCTCGGGTTCGACGAGCTGGAATGGGCCGAGCTGGCTGGCGTCGGCATCACCACGCTAAAACAGCCCACCTGGCAGATTGGCTACACCGCCGTCGAGCAGGTAGTACGCCGGATCGATGGCGACTCAGACGCAATCCAGGAACAGGTTTTTTCCGGCGAACTGATCGTTCGTGGCTCCACCGCCCGCTAAATTTCCTTCGTGATGGTGATCATAAATTCAACATCACAGGCTTTTCTTTGGAACCGGTTCCATCTAGCGTTATAGCAAGAACGCTAGTTTTGGAGTTTCCATGAAAAGAAAAATTATGGTGGTCACTGCCGCTTACGGCTACGACCAGGTACGCGCCGCAGGTGGGCAAACGGCCCTGCTGCCCATCATTGCCGAAGCCGGTGCTGACGGGGTTGAAATCCGCCGCGAGATGCTGACCGACGCCGAGCTAAAAACACTGCCAACAATGGCCTCTGCTATTGAAATTTTCGGCCTGCTGGCATGCTACTCCGCCCCCGAACCGCTGTTCACCGAAGACGGAAATCTTAATCCTCGCCTTCCGGAATTACTCCAGGAAGCGCAAGCCCTGCAAGCACTGTGGTTAAAAGTTTCCCTCGGCCATTTTGCCCATGACGGACAGTTCGACGTGTTGCGCGAATGGCTGGACAACAGCGGGATGGAGCTGGTTGTCGAAAACGATCAGACATCCTGTGGACGCCTGCAACCGATGAAGCGCTTTAACGATGCCTGTCAGGCATTCAATCTGCCCATTTCCCTGACCTTCGATATGGGTAACTGGTTGTGGGTAGGTGATTCTCCGGAAGAGGCTGCACAGCAGTTGGTCTCAAGCGTTGGATATATCCATGTGAAAGCCGCCACACCACATCGTGACAGTTACCGTGCCGTGCCGCCTGATCGCGCAGAACCACGCTGGCTGGCGCTGCTGGACACGTTGCCCGCAGATGTTCCGCGCGGCATTGAATTCCCCCTGGAAGGGCAAGACTTAACGGCGGTTACCCGTCACTACGTCGCTCTGTTACGCAAGGAGTAACACATGAAAAATTCACTGGACGTTGTCACCATTGGTGAAGCGATGGCGATGTTTGTCGCCACGCAAACCGGTGATTTGGCGGACGTGGAACAGTTTATTAAACGCGTTGCAGGCGCTGAACTTAATGTGGCAACCGGACTTGCTCGCCTGGGTCTGAACGTAGGCTGGGTCAGCCGCGTGGGTAACGACAGTTTTGGCCGTTTTATTATTAAGTCGCTGGAGAAAGAAGGGATTGATGCGCAGGGAGTCACTCTGGACGGGCGCTACGCTACCGGCTTTCAGCTTAAATCTAAAGTCGAAAATGGAACCGATCCCATTGTGGAATATTTCCGCAAAGGCTCTGCAGCCAGCCATCTCAGCGTTGAGGATTATCACGATGGGTATTTCTCCAGCGCACGCCACCTGCACCTGAGCGGCGTTGCGGCTGCGCTGTCTGCCAGTTCATATGAACTACTGGCGCACACCGCCCGCACCATGAAGGCCCAGGGGAAGACCATCTCGTTCGACCCGAATTTGCGCCCGGTACTGTGGAAAAGCGAAGGCGAGATGGTGGAAAAACTCAACCGACTGGCATTCCAGGCTGACTGGGTACTGCCGGGGTTAAAAGAGGGCATGATTTTAACCGGACAACAAACTCCAGAAGCCATTGCAGACTTTTATCTGCGTCATGGCGTGAAGGCCGTCATCGTGAAGACCGGGGCTGATGGGGCCTGGTACAAAGCAGCTAGCGGCGAGCAAGGCAGCGTCGCGCCGGTGAAAGTCGACAACGTGGTCGATACCGTCGGCGCGGGTGATGGCTTTGCCGTCGGCGTGATCAGCGCGCTGCTGGAAGGCCGAACGCTGCATCAGGCAGTGACCCGGGGCAATAAAATTGGCGCTCTGGCCATTCAGGTTCAGGGCGACAGCGAAGGATTACCCACACGTGAACAATTAGGGGAATAAATTCCCGGCCAACTCTGTACCCTACAGACAGAGGCGGCGTATCAGCATAACCAGAGGGCAGTCTATGAATAGCTCAACCAACGCAGCAAAACGCTGGTGGTACATCATGCCAATCGTGTTTATCACGTACAGCCTGGCGTACCTTGACCGTGCGAACTTTAGCTGCGCTTCCGCCGCCGGTATCAACGAGGACCTCGGCATTACCAAAGGGATCTCTTCCCTGCTGGGCGCGCTGTTTTTTCTCGGCTATTTCTTCTTCCAGATCCCAGGCGCAATTTACGCCGAACGCCGCAGCGTACGTAAACTGATTTTTGTCTGTCTGATTCTGTGGGGCGCCTGCGCGTCACTGACCGGGATGGTCAGCAACATTCCGATGCTGGCCGCCATTCGCTTCATTCTTGGCGTCGTTGAAGCCGCGGTCATGCCGGCCATGCTGATTTATATCAGCAACTGGTTTACGAAGTCCGAGCGTTCGCGTGCCAATACCTTCCTGATCCTCGGTAACCCTGTCACCGTCCTGTGGATGTCCGTCGTGTCCGGATACCTGATTCAGGCGCTGGGCTGGCGTGAAATGTTCATCATTGAAGGTTTTCCGGCCATCATCTGGGCGTTCTGCTGGTGGGTACTGGTAAAAGATAAACCGTCGCAGGTAGGCTGGTTGTCAGAATCCGAAAAAGCCGCGCTGCAGGCCCAGTTAGAAAAAGAACAGCAGGGTATCAAAGCCGTGCGTAACTACGGCGAAGCGTTCCGTTCACGTAACGTTATTCTGCTGTGCATGCAGTACTTTGCCTGGAGTATTGGCGTCTACGGTTTTGTTCTGTGGTTGCCGTCAATTATCCGCAGCGGCGGTGCCAACCTGGGTATGGTAGAGGTCGGTTGGCTTTCGTCCGTTCCGTATCTGGCCGCAACGGCGGCGATGATCCTGGTTTCATGGGCTTCCGATAAACTGCAAAACCGTAAGCTGTTTGTCTGGCCACTGCTGCTGATTGCCGCTTTCGCCTTTATTGGCTCCTGGGCCGTTGGCGCAGACCACTTCTGGATTTCTTACACACTGCTGGTTATCGCCGGCGCGGCGATGTACGCCCCGTATGGTCCCTTCTTCGCCATCATTCCTGAGATGTTGCCGCGCAACGTCGCTGGGGGAGCCATGGCGTTGATCAACAGCATGGGCGCATTAGGCTCCTTCTTTGGTTCCTGGTTTGTCGGCTACCTCAATGGCACCACCGGCAGCCCGTCCGCCTCATACATTTTTATGGGGGTAGCGCTTTTTGTCTCAGTGTGGCTAACTCTTATTGTTAAGCCTGCTAATAATCAACAGCTACCTATTGGCGCACGCCACGCTTAAATTTTAACTTACGGAGATTCGCATGAAGCCGTCCATTATTCTCTATAAAGCGTTACCTGACGATTTACTGCATCGCCTGGAAGAGCATTTTACTGTCACTCAGGTGCCTAACCTGCGTGCGGAAACCGTAGCACAGCACGCCACAGCCTTTGCCAGCGCGGAAGGCCTGCTGGGCTCCAGTGAAGCCGTCAATACCGCCCTGCTGGAGAAAATGCCCAAACTGCGTGCGACCTCGACCATTTCCGTAGGCTATGACAATTTCGATGTTGAAGCCTTAAACGCACGTAAGGTGCTGCTGATGCACACGCCAACGGTGCTGACAGAAACCGTGGCGGACACGGTAATGGCGCTGGTGTTAAGTACGGCGCGACGCGTGGTGGAAGTCGCTGAACGCGTGAAGGCAGGCGAATGGACAAAAAGCATCGGAGCCGACTGGTTTGGTACCGATGTTCACCATAAGACGTTGGGTATTGTCGGCATGGGACGTATTGGGCTGGCGCTGGCACAACGCGCGCATTTCGGCTTTAGCATGCCGATTCTCTACAACGCGCGCCGTCACCATCAGGAAGCGGAAGAACGTTTCAACGCGCGCTACTGCGACCTGGATACGCTGCTGCAAGAATCGGACTTTGTTTGCCTGATTCTGCCGTTAACGGACGAAACCCACCATCTGTTCAGTACCGAACAGTTTGCCAAAATGAAGTCTTCTGCCATTTTCATTAACGCCGGGCGTGGCCCGGTGGTGGATGAGAACGCACTGATCGCCGCTCTGCAAAGCGGGGAGATTCATGCCGCTGGGCTGGATGTGTTTGAACAAGAGCCGTTGCCGTCAGACTCACCGCTGCTGTCACTGCCGAATGTGGTGGCGGTGCCGCATATTGGTTCAGCCACGCATGAAACGCGCTATAACATGGCGGCTTGTGCTGTGGATAACTTAATTGACGCACTGCAGGGAAAAGTTGAGAAGAACTGCGTAAATCCGCAAGTGGCCAAATAACACAAAAGGCCGGGTAGCATTGGTGCTCACCCGGCCTTTAATGTGTCTTACCGTACGACGATTACTGCGCGGCACTCACCGCAGCAGTCCATGCCTGATTAAATGCCTGATGCTGCGCCGCCAGCGGGCCAATCAGCGTATTGTACTGACTGGCCTGTTGTGAGGTTGGGAACTGGATGCCGTTCGCAACAAAGCTCACCTGCGTATCCTGCTGCGCGATAAAATCGCCTACCTGCACCAACTGCTGCGTGAAAACTTGCGCGGCTGGGATCAGCGGCTGTAACGCCTCTGCCGGTGCGGTCACGACTTTGCTGTAAACCTGATCAAAGACAGGTTTCAGATCATCACCCTGCTTCAGCGCGCCATGGGCAGCATCTGCCTGTAGCTTCGCATTCTGCAACTGTTGTCCTAACACGCCCAGCGCGCCATTTGCCTGACGCAGCGGTTCACGCTGAGTCATGTAATCCTGAGGAACACGGATTGCGTTTACGCTATCAACAACCGGGCGCAGACCGGAGTCCATTGCCTGATTAACCTGCTGTGAATAGCCATAAAGAATCGCGTAATCGGACACAAACGGGCCAAACTGTTTTTTCTGATCGGCAGTAAGCGTCGGTAAACGCTCTCCGCTACGCATTGCAGTATTCTGCAGAAAATCGATAAACGCTTTGCGTTGATCGCCTTCTTTATCAAAACACCCACTCAGGCCAACTACCATTAAGAGCGCCAAAACAGGCGCAAACCAGCGAGAGCAGGACTTACCTGTCGCCATTTTAATACTCCTTTCACCCAAAAATGCGCACAACGACACCCGCGTGCCTGACGTTGACAAGGATAGTCCAGGTCAGCCCCGCAAGATACCCTTTCCGCGTAATCTTGTCGGGGAAAATAACGGTTTCCACCACCCGGTGTTTTGCTCAACAATGCTCCATTCACATAACGGCGGTCTATTTTAGTCATCTTTACAATTGGAAGGGTTCGATCGGAGATCCCGACCTTTATCAGTTCGTTAGCCAACTAAAGGTTGTCACCCGCGATTCGCTGAAACGAATCCACAACGCATACCTTAAATTCGCCTTCATTTTTTCCGACTACGCTTAATGAGCTTCGATGAAATTCACGATCCCGCTGTGTGATTTATAGGAGTTCTCAATGGAATACAAAGATCCTATGTTTGAACTGCTAAGCAGTCTGGAGCAGATTGTTTTTAAAGATGTATCGCAGACAGTTACTCAGACGCAAAAAACCAACCCTTTCGCTGAATTTGAACAACTACGACGAGGGACAGGTTTAAAAACAGATGATTTCGCCCGGGTGATGGGCGTAACGGTCGCGATGGTTCATGAATGGGAGTCTAAACGCGTGAAGCCATCCAGTACCGAATTGAAGTTGATGCGTCTGATTCAGGCAGACCCTCGATTAAGTAAACAGTTGATGGATTGAGCTATTTTTTAATTTTTCTGAAGAACGGTCCGGTAAAAGGGCCGTTCCCTTACGGAGGGTATCCACAAATAAGAAAATAGTAGTTGCATCCACAGGCGTAAAATGAGTTAATGCGCTCAACGGTTTGACGTACAGACCATTAAAGCAGTTTAGTAAGGCAAGTCCCTTCAAGAGTTATCATTGATACCCCTCGTAGTGAGCATTTCCTTTACTGTTAAAAAATCTGTAGAGCACGCCATATCGCCGAAAGGCACACTTATTTTTTAAAAGGTAATACACTATGTCCGGTAAAATGACTGGTATCGTAAAATGGTTCAACGCTGATAAAGGTTTCGGCTTCATCACTCCTGACGATGGCTCTAAAGACGTGTTCGTACACTTCTCTGCTATCCAGAACGATGGCTACAAATCTCTGGACGAAGGTCAGAAAGTTTCCTTCACCATCGAAAGCGGCGCTAAAGGCCCGGCAGCTGGCAACGTAACCAGCCTGTAAGCTTAAAAAGCTCAGAATTCAAGATCCCTGCCAAACGGCGGGGATTTTTTTTATTTGTTCTCCACGCCCCCTCTCCCGAACACGTCTTTGCATTACTTTACCCATCACACCTTTGACCTTTCCCTAAGGGCAAGCTTTATAGTGAGCGAGTTTATATTCCACAATTTTCACAAGGAATTGAAGCTATGTCGAAATCCTCACTGCTGTTATTTTTAGGTTTGCTCACAACCGGTACCGCCTTCGCGGCAACACCGGAAGCCAATTTCCTGGCTGAACACGGACTCAGCGGGAAATCCGTCGAGCAAATAGTCGAGACCATTGACCAATCCCCCCAGAGTCGCCCGCTGCCGTACTCAGCCTCTATCACCAGTACCGCGCTGAAGCTGTCTTCGGGCGACCAGGTGTATACGATGCCGCTCGGCGATAAGTTCTATCTGTCGTTTGCCCCCTATGAGTGGCAAACGCACCCTTGTTTCAACCACAGCCTTTCCGGTTGTCAGGGAGAAATGCCTGGGAAAAAATTCAACGTCAAAGTGACGGATAGCAAAGGGGATGTGGTTGTACAAAAAGAGATGAAAAGTGGCCGAAATGGTTTCGTCGGGATTTGGTTACCGCGCAATATGACAGGTACCATCGCGGTAAGCTACAACGGTAAATCAGCCGAGTATCCCATTAAAACGATGGAAGATAGCCAGACCTGCCTGACAAAATTACAACTGCGCTAACAGCATAAAAAAATGCCGGATAGCGCAATGCTTATCCGGCATTTTCTAAATCAGCTCAGAACCGTTACTGCAGCAGCGAAATATCCGCAACACGCAGGAATAGTTCACGCAGTTTTTCGAGCATAGAAAGACGGTTAATACGCAGGTCTTTATCCTCTACGTTCACCATCACTTTCTCGAAGAATGCATCGACCGGCGCGCGCAGCTCAGCTAATTCAACCAGCGCTTCCTGATAGTTCCCCGCAGCGAAGACAGGCTCCAGCTTATCGCGCAACACCACAACCTGCATCGCCAGCGCAATTTCTTCTGGCTCTTTCAGCGTTGCTGCATTGACACGCTCATTCAGCGTTTCTTCGGACTTCGCCAGAATATTCGATACACGCTTGTTCGCGGCAGCCAGTGCAGAAGCGGCTTCCAGCGTACGGAAGTGCGAGACCGCCTTCATACGCGCATCGAAATCAGCCGGACGAGTCGGACGACGCGCCAGCACGGCCTGAATGGTATCTACGGTATAGCCTTCGTCCTGATACCAGGCGCGGAAACGACCCAGCATGAAGTCGATAACGTCATCCACCACGTTGGCGTTGGTCAGCTTGTCGCCATACAGACGTACCGCTTCTTCCGTCAGCGTTTGCAGATCCAGATTCAGGTTCTTCTCAACGATGATACGCAGCACGCCCAGCGCGGCACGACGCAGTGCAAACGGGTCCTTGTCGCCTTTCGGATGCTGACCGATACCGAAAATACCCGCCAGGGTGTCCATCTTATCGGCAATCGCCACCGCACAGGCAACCGGGTTAGACGGCAGGTCATCACCGGCGAAGCGCGGCTGATACTGCTCGTTCAACGCGACGGCCACATCTTCCGCTTCGCCATCATGACGCGCGTAGTGCATGCCCATTACGCCCTGGGTGTCAGTGAACTCGAAGACCATGTTGGTCATCAGGTCGCACTTGGACAGCAGGCCAGCACGCGTTGCGTGGTTTACATCAGCGCCAATCTGTTCGGCAATCCAGCCCGCCAGCGCCTGAATACGGTCAGTCTTGTCACGCAGCGTACCCAGCTGTTGTTGGAACAGCACGGTTTGCAGACGCGGCAGATTGTCTTCCAGACGTTTTTTACGGTCAGTATTGAAGAAGAACTCGGCATCTGCCAGGCGCGGACGAACCACCTTCTCGTTACCGGAGATAATCTGGCTCGGGTCTTTCGATTCGATGTTAGCAACGAAGATAAAGTTCGGCAGCAGTTTGCCGTCGTTCGCATAAACCGGGAAGTACTTCTGGTCACCTTTCATGGTGTGTACCAGCGCTTCAGACGGCACCGCGAGGAATTTCTCTTCGAACTTCGCAGTCAACACTACCGGCCATTCCACCAGCGAGGTGACTTCTTCCAGAAGGCTTTCGCTCAGGTCAGCGTTACCGCCAATCTTACGCGCTGCTTCTTCAGCATCGGCTTTGATTTTCGCTTTACGCTCAGCGTAATCCGCGATCACTTTGCCACGCTCACGCAGGATTTCTGGATACTGATCGGCAGAATCGATGGTGAATTCCGGCTCGCCCATAAAACGATGACCGCGGATCACGCGATCGGACTGAATCCCCAGAATCGTTGCCGGAATCACTTTGTCGCCCAGCAGCAGGGTCACAGTGTGAACCGGACGCACGAAGTGGACGTCAGACGCCCCCCAGCGCATCAGTTTCGGGATCGGCAGCTTCGCCAGCGAAGTCGCAATCATGTTCGGCAGCAGCGCTTCAGCGCTTTCGCCTTTCACGTGCGCACGGTACAGCAGCCACTCACCTTTATCAGTGGTCAGACGCTCAGCCTGATCAACGGTGATACCGCAACCACGCGCCCAACCTTCCGCCGCTTTACTCGGTTTACCTTCAGCATCAAACGCCTGGGCAATTGCCGGTCCACGCTTCTCAACTTCACGATCGGGTTGAGATTCCGCCAGGGCAGCGACTTTCAGCGCCAGACGACGCGGAGCAGCAAACCACTCAACATTGCCGTGCGCGAGGCCAGCGTTATCCAGCTCCGCGGTGAAGTTCGCAGCAAAGGACTCAGCCAGGCTGCGCAGTGCTTTTGGTGGCAGCTCTTCAGTGCCGATTTCCACCAGAAAAGTTTTCTCAGACATGGCCGCCTCTTATTTGTCTTTGTTGCACATCGGGAAGCCAAGGGCTTCACGGGAAGCGTAGTAAGCTTCTGCCACTGCTTTGGTCAGCGTGCGAATGCGCAGGATATAGCGCTGGCGCTCGGTGACGGAGATGGCTTTACGCGCATCCAGCAGGTTGAAGCTATGGGCGGCTTTCAGAATACGTTCATACGCAGGCAGTGGCAGCGGGTTTTCCAGCGCCAGCAGTTGCTGTGCTTCTTTCTCGTACTGCTCGAAGCAGGTGAACAGGAAGTCCACATCGGCGTATTCGAAGTTGTAAGTGGATTGCTCCACTTCGTTCTGATGGAACACGTCGCCGTAGGTTGTTTTGCCCAGCGGACCGTCGCTCCAGACCAGGTCGTAAACGCTGTCTACGCCCTGAATGTACATAGCCAGACGTTCCAGACCGTAGGTGATTTCCCCGGTAACTGGCTTACATTCCAGACCACCAACCTGCTGGAAGTAGGTGAACTGCGTGACTTCCATGCCGTTCAGCCACACTTCCCAACCGAGACCCCAGGCACCCAACGTCGGGTTTTCCCAGTTATCTTCCACGAAACGGATATCGTGAATGGTCGGGTCCATACCCAGCTCTTTCAGAGAACCCAGGTACAATTCCTGAATATTGTCCGGTGACGGCTTAATCACTACCTGGAACTGATAGTAGTGCTGTAAGCGGTTCGGGTTTTCGCCATAGCGCCCGTCGGTCGGACGACGAGAAGGCTGCACATAAGCAGTCGCCATCGGTTCCGGCCCCAGTGCACGCAGGCAGGTCATTGGGTGAGATGTTCCCGCGCCGACTTCCATGTCCAATGGTTGAACGATGGTGCAGCCCTGGCGAGCCCAGTAATCCTGTAAGGTCAGGATCAAGCCCTGGAAGGTCCTGGTATCAAACTTTTGCATATTATTTCGTGCTGGATACGTGTGGATTTAAAGGAAGCGATCAGTATACCCGCTGGCTGCAAGATATACAGTACGAAACGGGAAAAAGGGGGAACTTAGCGCATGGAAAGGTGCAAAAACTGCCCGTCTGCGTCAAATGAGCAGACAAAACTCTCTTTACGGAAGGTAGAACCGCGCATCTCATAGCTACCCTGGAATTGCTCAAGACCGGTGATAGCAATTTTCTGGGCACCCGTATTATAAAGCTCCGATGCTTCACTTTTGCACAATGACTCCATATCCAGTGAACGCGTGGCAGTAATTTTGACCTTTTGCGCTTTCTGCACGGGTGCTGACGATTGTGGATCGGCGCACCCCGCCAGCAGCAGCGTAAGGATTGCTGGAAAGAAATACTTCATCATCATTTTATTACCGCCTGGTTTACTGGTCAGTCTTATTATTAGTGTCTGGAAACAGATCCTATTGTGAGAATCTCCCCAGGCCATCACAAGCTTTAGCGTAATAACTCGGATTAATCCAGTGAGCGACGTTCGCAAATACCGGTCAGACTTTTTTAATGAAAACAGAGGAACTGATGCAGCCCAAAATTTTCTGGATTGATAACTTACGCGGGATAGCCTGTTTAATGGTTGTGATGATTCACACCACGACCTGGTACATCACCAATGCGCAAAGCGTCAGCCCGGTAAATTGGGATCTTGCCAATGTGCTAAATTCTGCTTCTCGCGTTAGCGTCCCGCTGTTTTTTATGATCTCGGGTTATCTCTTTTTTGGCGAACGCAGCGCCAGACCGCGACATTTCATCCGCATTGCGTTGTGCATACTGTTTTACAGCACCGTTGCATTGGCCTACATCCTGCTGTTTACCTCGATCAACGCTGAGCTATCGTTGAAAAACCTGCTACAAAAACCGGTGTTCTACCACCTGTGGTTTTTCTTCGCTATTACCGTTATCTACCTGGTATCCCCGTTAATTCAGGTGAAAAATGTCAGCGGAAAAATGCTGCTGGCATTGATGGTCGTGATTGGCGTTATTGCCAATCCCAATACCGTATCGCAAAAATTGGGCAGCTTTGAGTGGCTACCCATCAACCTGTACATCAGTGGCGATACCTTCTACTACATTCTGTACGGCATGCTGGGCCGGGCAATTGGCATGATGGAGACACAAAAGCGCTCACTCACCTGGCTCTGTGCAGCGTTGTGTATCGTCGCCGTGTTTGTTATTTCCCGCGGGACGCTGCATGAGCTCCAGTGGCGAGGTAATTTTGCCGATACCTGGTATCTCTATTGTGGCCCGGCGGTATTTATCTTTGCTGCATCGCTCCTGACGTTGGTCAAAAACACGCTCAGTACACGCACACAGCCCATACTGGGGCTTATTTCCCGTCACTCGTTAGGTATTTACGGTTTCCACGCGCTGATCATTCATGCGCTACGTACCCGCGGTATTGAACTCAAAAACTGGCCACCGCTGGATATGCTATGGATTTTTAGCGCTACGCTGGCGGGCAGTCTATTGCTTTCCATGCTGCTACAGCGCATCGATACACGCAGACTGGTAAGTTAGAATTCATCAGAATGTGCCTCTTCCGTTGGGCACATCAGCAAAATCAGCCCTGATATACACACACAGAATGCTGCCGGGTACAGCCCCATTTCGAGGGGAGCTAACGGGGCATTCCACACCCCCACGAGCAGTAACCCGACCGTTATGAGCGCAACCATCTGACACACAAAAGCAAAGCGTTCATCACTCTGATTACGGTTTTCAGCTTGCAGGTAAGCGTAGGTCACGAACAATCCGGTCATCAGAACACCTAAAAAGTAACCTTTTCCGCTGAGTAAGGGGCATGACCACCATAGGCCTGCGCAGTAAATGAGTGCGCCGGAAAGAAACAATAGCCATGGCAATAGCCGCGTCGTCTTCATTGGGATCTCCTTATCCTCTACCACGGATACAATATGAATAACCCACTCAAGACAACACAGAAAAACGCTATCCAACTGAAATTTCAGAATACATTTATGCACATGAGCTATTGATTCAATGGAAACATATATGAGGAAAATCCCCTCTGCTCATCAGAGGGGAACACGATCAGGACATTAAGGGCAGCAATTGCTGATAGATACGACGGAAGGTTTCCCGACGTTGTTGATAACGAGCATGATGCTCTGCATCAGGATAATGCGCCTGCTCCAGCACCAGTTGAGGCAGTAAGTCAGAGAGTGGTTGTTGTGGATTCATCGCAATTTGCGCCAGCCGTGCTGCGCCCAGGGCAGGACCGACATCTCCGCCTGTACGGTAATCCAACTGCAGCCCGCTGATATCGGACAACATCTGCCGCCAGTATTCGCTACGCGCCCCACCACCGATGAGCGTAATGCTGGCCGGTGTAACGCCACAGGCATGTACCACATCCATACCGTCAGCTAAGGCAAATCCCACACCTTCAAGTACCGCTCGCGCCAGTTCTGCCGGACCATGCTGATGCGTCAGGCCAAAAAAGACACCTTTCGCCTGCGGGTTATTGTGCGGCGTACGTTCACCTGACAGATAGGGCAAGAACCAGACCGGTTCAGCCTGCTCATTTGCCAGCTGTGCGGCATCAATCAGCGCAGGTACGCTTGCCAGCCCGGTTAATTTTGCCGCCCAGTCGAGGCAGGATGCGGCGCTCAGCATCACCGACATCAGATGCCACCGTTCAGGCAGCGCGTGGCAAAAGCTGTGTACCGCACTTTCTGGTTTACTGAGAAAGCCGTCGCTTACAGCAAAGTAGACGCCGGACGTACCCAATGACAGCATCGCCTGGCCTGCATTCATCATCCCTACGCCAACCGCACCCGCCGCGTTATCGCCACCACCGGCAACGACCGCAACTTCTGACATGCCCCAGGATTGCGCGACAGCAGGCAACAGCGTTCCGGTAATCGCACTGCCCTCGTACAAGGCCGGCATATGTGCGCGAGTCAGTTGACACGCAGACAACATGACGTCACTCCAGTCACGTTTCGCGACATCCAGCCACATCGTACCTGCGGCATCCGACATATCGCTGGCAAACTCTCCGGTCATACGCAGACGCAGATAATCTTTCGGCAGCAGGACTTTATCAACCTGGCTGAAAATGTCCGGTTCATGGCGCTGAACCCACAGCAATTTAGGGGCGGTAAAGCCAGGCATCATCAGATTGCCGGTAATCACACGAGATTGTGGCACCTGATTTTCCAGCATCACGCATTCTTCAGCGCAGCGACCGTCATTCCACAGGATTGCCGGACGCAGAACCTTCTGCTGCTTATCAAGCAGCGTCGCGCCGTGCATCTGCCCGGCAATACCTAACGCCTTTACCTCGCTGAGAGAATGTTGCTGGCCCAACGCTTTTACAGCACGATCCGTCGCCAGCCACCACTGTTCAGGATCCTGCTCCGACCATAATGGATGAGGCCGGGAGACGGTCAATTTCTCCGTGTGCGAGGCCACCACATCGCCCTGCTCGTTCAGCAGAATGGCCTTTACGCCTGATGTACCAAGATCTATCCCGATATACATAGGGTATCGTTCCTTAAAGAAAGGCCCGGTAGCGAATCGCTATCCGGGCTTACGGACGTACTCGGCAGTCCGTTATTTGTCGAACAAATAATGGTTTACCAGATTTTCCAGCTGTTCCTGATGGCCGCTCTGATGCACCGGTGCCAGGTTATGTTGTTCAGCGTACTGCGCAATTTCCGTCAGCGTCATCTGACCTTTCAGAATTTGCTGGCCCAGCTCACCATTCCAACCGGCATAACGTTTTGCCACGCGCTGATCCAGGCCACCGTCTTCAATCATACGGGCCGCAATTTTCAGCGACAGCGCCATGGTATCCATCGCCCCAATATGACCATAGAACAGATCGTATTTATCGGTACTCTGACGACGGACTTTGGCATCAAAGTTCAGGCCACCTGTGGTAAATCCGCCCGCTTTCAGGATTTCGTACATGACCAGCGCATTCTCTTCTACGCTGTTCGGGAATTGGTCGGTATCCCAGCCCAGTTGTGCGTCGCCACGGTTCGCATCGACGGAACCAAATAGCCCCAGAGCAATCGCCGTAGCGATTTCGTGGTGGAACGAATGGCCTGCCAGCGTGGCATGGTTCGCTTCAATATTCAGTTTGATCTCTTTTTCCAGACCGAACTGCTTGAGGAATCCGTAAACGGTCGCGGCATCGTAGTCATACTGGTGTTTAGTGGGTTCTTGCGGCTTCGGTTCGATCAGTAAGGTGCCCTGGAAACCGGTTTTGTGTTTATGCTCGACCACCAGTTGCATAAAGCGGCCAATCTGCTCACGTTCCTGACGCAGGTCGGTATTAAGCAGCGTTTCATAACCTTCACGACCGCCCCACAGAACGTAGTTTTCACCGCCTAACTTGTGCGTGGCATCCATGGCCGTAACCACCTGCGTGGCCGCCCAGCTGAAGACTTCCGGGTCCGGGTTAGTCGCCGCACCCGCGCCGTAGCGTGGGTTAGTGAAGCAGTTTGCTGTACCCCACAGCAGCTTCACGCCGCTCTGTTCCTGTTTTGCCGCCAGCACATCCACCATCTGGGCAAAGTTATTTTTATACTCTTTCAGTGACGCGCCTTCAGGCGAGACGTCAACATCATGGAAGCAGTAGTAAGGCACATTCAGCTTATGGAAAAACTCAAAGGCTACATCCGCTTTACGTTTTGCCAGCGCCAATGCCTCACCCGGCTGTTGCCACGGACGGTCGAAGGCCCCCATACCGAACATATCCGCGCCGTTCCAGCAGAAAGTGTGCCAGTAGCAGGCGGCAAAACGCAGATGATCTTCCATGCGCTTGCCCAGCACGATTTCATCAGGGTTGTAATGGCGAAATGCGAGTGGGTTAGTGGATTTTGTACCTTCAAAACGAACGCGATCAAGTTGGTCAAAATAAGCCTGCATAATAAGCTCCATAATCAGGTAATACGGCAAGTAAACTGCGATACAGTCATACTGGAATTTCCTGATTTATTGCTCAATTACGTTATTTCACACCGCCATTAAGAGAATACCCAAATGTGCGCTGGCTCCCAAAAATGCACACTGAATAAGCAATTAAAAAAGCGATCGCGATCGGCTCTTCATCAATAAACAAAAAACCGTAATACGCAGATAAGAAATGACAATTGTCTTCCTGGTCGGGGTGTGTGAATTTTGCGTAGCGTTACGCAAATAAGAAATTTGTCACGCTTCATCAAGTAGTCGCACCTGCGGTTTTGGTAGTATCGACAGGCCACGTTAACCTTTCAGGATAGGCTCTTATGTTTGATAAACGACACCGCATCACCCTATTATTTAATGCTAATAAAGCCTATGACCGCCAGGTGGTAGAGGGCGTAGGTGAATATTTACAGGCATCGCAATCCGAGTGGGATATATTCATTGAGGAAGATTTCCGTGCCCGTATTGATAATATCAAAGACTGGTTAGGCGACGGTGTTATTGCTGATTATGACGATGATGACATTGCGCAATTACTTGCTGATGTCGATGTTCCCATCATCGGTGTCGGTGGTTCCTACCATCTTGAAAGCGATTATCCACCCGTCCATTACATTGCGACTGATAACCATGCACTGGTGGAAAGCGCTTTTTTGCATCTAAAAGAAAAAGGGGTCAACCGATTCGCATTTTATGGTCTGCCCTCTTCCAGCGGCAAGCGCTGGGCTGCCGAGCGTGAATATGCCTTTTGCCAGTTGGTCGCCAAAGAGAAGTACCGTGGCGTTGTTTATCAGGGGCTGGAAACCGCACCAGAAAACTGGCAGCACGCTCAAAATCGACTGGCGGACTGGCTGCAAACTTTACCCCCGCAAACCGGTATTATCGCCGTGACCGACGCGCGTGCGCGGCATGTTCTGCAGGCCTGCGAGCATTTGCATATCCCGGTGCCGGAAAAACTGTGTGTTATTGGGATCGATAACGAAGAACTCACCCGTTACCTGTCCCGGGTCGCACTGTCCTCCGTTGCTCAGGGCGCGCGACAAATGGGCTATCAGGCGGCAAAACTTCTGCACCGCTTACTGGCGAATGAAGAACTGCCGCTGCAACGCATTCTGGTGCCTCCGGTACGCGTCGTGAATCGTCGTTCAACCGACTATCGCTCACTGACCGATCCCGCTGTCATTCAGGCAATGCACTTTATCCGCAACCATGCCTGTAAAGGCATCAAAGTCGAACAAGTGCTGGATGCAGTTGGGATTTCACGTTCGAATCTCGAGAAGCGCTTTAAAGACGAGGTCGGGGAGACCATCCACGCCGTGATTCATGCCGAAAAACTGGAAAAAGCGCGTAGCCTGTTGATCTCCACGACGCTCGCGATAAACGAAATTTCACAAATGTGCGGCTACCCGTCGTTGCAGTATTTCTATTCCGTTTTCAAGAAAGAGTATGACACGACGCCAAAAGAGTACCGTGACATGAACAGTGAGGTGTTGCTGTAAGGGGAATTGTGCCGGATGGCGGCTTCGCCTTATCCGGCCCACAGAGCGACTCACAGGCCTGATAAGCGTCGCGCCATCAGGCCTGTGGAATTACATATGCGCGGCGATTAAACGCTGGTTATCCTGGTACATCGCGAACAGATAGTTATTGTAACTCTGTCCTTTGGTGGAGTACCCCTTCAGCTTATGGATCATCGCGGTCGCTGTTACTTCCTGATCGGCTTTACGCAACTGCGCGCGCGATTTACGGAAGGAAGAGTATGCCGGGTGCGTGTTCAGGTTAATGACATAGGCATTCACCGACTCTTTTACCGATTCAAACTGTGAGTAGCCTTTCACCTTACCGGGTGCATTGTTGCAGCGGCCTTTGACACATTTCATGCCAAACAGGTTGTTATTGCTACGCGCCAGTTTCGATGTGCCCCAACCGCTTTCAGCCGCAGCCATAGTCGCCACCATACTGGTAGGAATGATGTCTACGCGCTCAAGCAACGTATTCCATGGAATTTTACGCGTGTTACCAGACCAGCTCACCTTGTAGCGTTTCGCGATGTCTTTCATACGCGTACGCTCAGTCGGTGACCAGCGATTCTGGTACTGCTTTGAGATCAGCCAGTTACGGTCCGCCGTAATGGCAGCATTTTGACTGGTAATATAAGGCATAACCGTCCGGAGAAACGCTTTTTTCCTTGGTGTTCCGGAAGGGTATTTTCGCAAATCAGGAAGTGAACTACTCTTTGCACTATTGCGAGAATACTCTTGTTTACTGCTTACCTGTGTATTACTTGCCTTGATTACCTGGGGCTTATGACTCGTTGTCGCCGTGTGTGTCTTTGCCAGCACCTCACCCGAAAATGCAATGGTGAGTAACATAAGAATCATTGCCCCATATCGTCGAATGGGAGTCAATATCATTAGGTCTCCTGGTCGGATTTAAACATTCCAACACCTTATATTTTTCACAAAAATGAGAGATGAATCTCAAATCATATCAAAAATAGCCGTCAAGAGCACCCAAAGGAATAGTCCAATTCTGAAACTATGTCACGTACAAACCGTTCCGGGTGCGGTTAATTCGAAGAAAATGTGGAGGTTATCGCAAAATCAGGTCGTTTTTTGCGCGCGATCGCTCACCCTCATCTCTCATCCGGGCAAAATCGACGCTAAGGATGAGTTTCCGCTCTGATTTCACTGGCAAACTGGCGTAAATCGCAGCATCAAGGACAGCATTATGAAACTTGCCGCCGTTGCGCTGGTATTACTGCCCGGCATTGCCATCGCCTCATCATGGACTTCTCAGGGATTCCCGACTTTCGAAGCGGAAGGTACGGGTAAATTTGTCAGCCATGCAGCGTTGACGAAGGGTACTCGCCCTTTGACCCTGAATTTTGACCAACAGTGCTGGCAGCCTACAGATGCCATTAAACTCAATCAGATGCTGTCGCTAAAACCCTGTGAAGGCACACCGCCACAGTGGCGTTTATTTAAAGACGGCGATTACACATTGGAAGTCGATACCCGCTCCGGTACACCGACGCTAATGCTGTCAGTAAAAAATGAGGCGGACCCCATCACCGCCCAGATCCGCCAGTGTCCAAAATGGGATGGCTCGCCACTGACGCTGGATGTGAGCCAGACCTTCCCGGAAGGCACCGTGGTACGTGATTACTATAGCCAGCAAACGGCAACGGTGAAAAACGGAACCATTACCCTACAACCCGACGCGGCCGGTAATGGACTTTTACTGTTAGAACGGGCGGAAACAGATACACCTGCCGCTTTCGACTGGCACAACGCCACGGTGTATTTCGTACTGACAGACCGCTTTGAAAACGGTGATCCAACTAATGATCACAGCTATGGACGTCGCAATGACGGTATGCAGGAAATTGGTACCTTTCACGGGGGAGATTTACGCGGGCTGACCAACAAACTCGACTACCTGCAACATCTGGGCATCAACGCCTTGTGGATCAGCGCACCGTTTGAACAAATCCACGGCTGGGTTGGCGGTGGTACTAAAGGCGATTTTCCCCACTACGCCTATCACGGTTACTACACCCAGGACTGGACCACGCTCGACGCCAATATGGGTAACGAGGCCGACCTGCGCGCGCTGGTTGACGGCGCACATCAACGCGGCATCCGCATTCTGTTCGATATTGTCATGAACCATACCGGTTACGCCACGCTGGCTGATATGCAGGAGTACCAGTTTGGGGCGTTGTACTTGTCAGGTGAGGAACTGAAAAAAACGCTCGGTGAACGCTGGACGGACTGGAAACCCGTGTCCGGGCAGAGCTGGCACAGCTTTAATGATTACATCAACTTCAGTGATAAAGCCGCGTGGGAAAAATGGTGGGGGGAAAAGTGGATCCGCACTGACATTGGCGACTACGACAATCCAGGTTTTGACGACCTGACCATGTCGCTGGCTTTCCTGCCCGATCTGAAAACGGAGTCCACTGCGCCTTCGGGTTTGCCGAATTTTTATCAACACAAGCCGGATACCCACGCCAAAGCCATCCCTGGTTATACGCCACGAGATTATCTGACTCACTGGCTCAGCCAGTGGGTGCGTGACTACGGCATTGACGGTTTTCGGGTCGATACCGCTAAACATGTCGAGCTTCCGGCCTGGCAACAGCTAAAAGCGCAGGCCAGCTCAGCGTTGGCCGAATGGAAGAAAGCTAATCCAGACAAAGCGCTGGATGATAAACCCTTCTGGATGACCGGTGAGGCCTGGGGACATGGCGTCATGCAAAGCGATTATTACCGCCACGGTTTCGATGCGATGATCAATTTTGACTATCAGGAGCAGGCGGCCAGGGCCGTCGATTGTCTGGCGAATATCGATCTCACCTGGCAACAGATGGCCGATAAATTGCAGAATTTCAACGTGCTAAGCTATCTCTCATCACACGACACCCGGCTGTTCCGTGAAGGTGGAGACAAAGCCGCCGAGTTGTTGTTGCTGGCACCAGGCGCGGTACAACTTTTTTACGGTGACGAATCGGCACGCCCCTTCGGCCCAACCGGCTCAGACCCGTTACAAGGTACGCGCTCGCAGATGAACTGGCAGGACGTTAGCGGGAAATCGGCCGCCAGCGTCGCACACTGGCAGCGCATTAGCCAGTTCAGGGCCCGGCATCCCGCAATCGGAGCGGGTAAACAAACCACGCTTTCATTAAAGCAAGGATACGGATTTATCCGCGAACACGGCGACGATAAAGTCATGGTCGTGTGGGCCGGACAACGCTGATCCCAACAGGCTTCTCGTGCTCAACGGCGCGGGAAGCCAGATTCAATATAAAAAACTATCCAGCAAAAAATCTGCAGCACAAAACATCAATTCGGCTCTGTAGGCCTGATTTGCACCCCGCCATAGGTAGCGCTATGGTTAGCCACTTTAATACTGAGTTCGACAGACCACCTGCTATGACATTCTCACTTTTTGGCGACAAATTTACCCGCCATTCAGGCATCACACGCCTGATGGAGGACCTCAACGACGGCTTACGCACCCCAGGCGCTATCATGCTCGGTGGCGGTAATCCGGCACAAATCCCAGAGATGCAAAATTACTTCCAGTCTCTGCTGGCAGAGATGCTGGAAAACGGCAAAGCCACTGATGCGCTTTGTAATTATGACGGTCCACAAGGTAAAACCGAGCTACTGTCTGAGCTGGCGAAACTACTACGTGAGAAGCTGGGCTGGGATATCGAACCACAAAATATTGCACTGACAAATGGCAGTCAGAGCGCGTTTTTCTACTTATTCAACCTCTTCGCCGGACGTCGCGCCGATGGAACCACCCGAAAAGTGTTGTTCCCGTTGGCACCGGAATACATTGGTTATGCCGATTCAGGGCTCGAAGAAGACCTTTTCGTTTCAGCACGCCCAAACATCGAACTGTTACCGGAAGGCCAGTTTAAGTATCACGTTGACTTTGAACACCTGCATATCGGCGAAGAGACAGGCATGATTTGCGTGTCACGTCCGACGAACCCGACCGGCAATGTGATCACCGATGAAGAGCTGATGAAGCTGGACCGGCTGGCCAATCAGCATGGAATTCCGCTGGTTATCGATAACGCCTATGGTGTCCCATTCCCAGGCATCATTTTTAGCGAAGCGCGTCCGCTGTGGAACCCAAACATTGTACTGTGCATGAGCCTTTCCAAGCTGGGGCTACCGGGCTCTCGCTGCGGCATCATTATTGCTAATGAAAAAATCATCACCGCCATCACCAATATGAACGGCATTATCAGCCTTGCACCTGGCGGAATGGGTCCGGCAATCATGTGCGAAATGATCAAGCGCAACGACCTTCTGCGTCTGTCTGAGACGGTTATCAAACCGTTTTATTACCAGCGCGTTCAGGAAACAATTGCGATTATTCGCCGCTATTTATCTGAAGATCGCTGCCTGATTCATAAACCCGAAGGGGCGATTTTCCTGTGGTTATGGTTCAAGGATTTACCGATTTCCACCGAGCTGTTATATCAGCGTCTGAAAGCGCGCGGTGTCCTGATGGTGCCTGGCGACTATTTCTTCCCAGGGCTGGATAAACCCTGGCCGCATACGCATCAGTGCATGCGGATGAATTACGTACCGGACCCGGAAAAAATCGAGGCTGGCGTGAAGATTCTGGCTGAAGAGATAGAACACGCCTGGCTTGAAGGCTGACGAAAACCCCGATCTCTGTGCAGGTCGGGACTCGCTTTACAGCGGTTGTGACCGCAGACGCTGCCGCTGAATACTAACAGCATCAATGCACTGCAACGCGCTGGTCGGGCAGGCTTCTACACACGCCGGACCCGTCTCGCGATGCCAGCACAGATCGCATTTAATCGCCTGCACCCGTGACGTGTGCGCGACGACATTCATCGCCCCAAACGGGCAGGCCAGCATACAGCTTTTACAACCAATGCAACGCGCCTGTTCAACGAAGATATGTCCATGTTCACGGCGAATAGCGTACGTGGGACAGACGTTAGCGCAGGGCGCATCCTCACATTGATGGCAGGCAACTGCAGTGGTAAACGCATCATCTTTGATAACCCGGATCCGCGGGGCAAATGCTCCAGAGGAGACGGCCGCACAATCCTGGTTTTCCTGATGCGCGACGACACAGGCAACTTCACAGGTACGACACCCAATACACTTCGCCGCATCCGCCATAATAAACGCGTTCATTGCCCCCTCCATCTGCATGAAAATCACAGAGTGCCAGAGAGCCCGGTTATGCTGCCTTGATCGGACAAGGGAAACGGTTAAATTTTGTCAGGCTTCGGTTACGCCGAATTAATATGCTCCTTACAATAGCGGCGCTTCCACGCCGCCGGTGTCAGGCTGGTGTGCTTACGAAAGATTTTGCGAAAATAACCGACGTCATTAAATCCGCATTTCATCGCCACTTCAGTTAACGACAGTGAATCGCTAATGAGCAGCTTTTCTGCTGCTCTCACCCGTTGACGATGCAGCGCCTCGGTTAATGTCAGTTGAAAAGCACCACGAAATACACGCCCCAGATAGTCCGCATTACAATGTAGCTCTTTTGCCAGCGCTGAAGCCGAAATCGGCAGATGAAACTGAGTATGTATAATTTGCTGGGCCTTCCATGCCAGCGCATTACCAGGGCTATCAGCGGGCTGTTCGCTGGCAGCGGCGGATATTTGCTGCAGAATCAACAGCAAGAGCAGCTCTAATGCGATACTGCGATGTATATTTTCTTGCTCACGTAAGAACTGGCGAAACAGCGAAATAATATACTGCGGCTCACTCACCCGGGTATGCTGAGGAATTGTGAGTAGCGGTTCAGGTATGGCTGCGTCGGTTTCTGCCGCCACCTCAAAGTGCAGCCAGTAAAACTTCAGGTCGGCTGGAAATTGCCCCACGCCGATATGTAATCGTTGCGGCCATAACAGCAAACTTTCACCGGCATTCACGCGAAAAAGATCATTACCCTCGCGAATCGTTAATGTCCCTTTTTCAACAAAAATTATTTCCCAGGATTGCAATTGCCGTGCCGGATGACTACCGACACCACGGGAAATAAATAAGCCACCATTTTGCACTTTAATCGGAAGAGACATGGATAATTCGAGCATAACTATTCAAACCTCTGCTTTTTACATTATCTAACGTGCTCTTTACCTTTGATTATTCACGATAAAATCATGTTCTGCCGGATCAAAATCACATTTTCATAATGAAGTCGGAATTGTCATCTTTTTATACTTTTCCCTTCCCTTGTTGCGCTAAACATTTCGTGCAGAATAAATAACGTACTTTGCAAATTACCACTAAAAAACCCGCAATGTAGCGGGATACTTTCTGAACATCATCTCCAGGAGTTATTTATGACTTCGGCTCCGATTACGACAAGCGATTTAGCGCAACGTGCGCAAGACGACAAATTATCTCTGCGTGAAAAGATAGGTTATGGATTAGGCGATGCGGGTGGAACGGTAATTACCTGCCTGATCATGAACTTCCTCACCTTTTTCTACACCGACGTGTTCGGTTTAACGCCCGCACTGGTCGGTACACTGTTTATCGCTTTGCGTGTATTTGATGCCATTTCCGACCCCATTATGGGCATACTCGCCGACCGCACACAAAGCCGTTGGGGGCGCTTTCGCCCATGGCAACTGTGGATCGCAGTTCCCATTGGCATCATTGGTGTACTGACCTTTACCGTCCCGGACGCCAGTATGGGCGTAAAAATCGCGTGGGCGTTTGGCACCTATCTGCTGCTTTCCGTCGGCTACACCGCCATCAACGTGCCGTATTGCGCGCTGATCAACACCATGACAACCCGTCACAGTGAGGTCATCGGCTGTCAGTCCTGGCGCTTTGTGCTGTGCGGTGTAGCTGGATTCCTTGTCTCCGTAGGTCTGCCGTGGATGGTCGATGCTCTCGGTCAGGGCAATGCCGCGCAGGGTTATCAGTTCGGCGTTGGCATACTGTGTGCTATCGCGGTGGTAATGTTTCTGTGCTGTTTCTTCTGGGTGCGCGAGCGTGTGCCGCTGGCGATGATGGGGAAATTTACCCTGCGCGAACATATCGGCGGGCTACGTAAAAATGACCAGCTATTGCTGATGCTGGTGATGTCATTCCTGCTGATCAACGTTTTCAATATTCGCGGCGGCGGGTACATGTACTTCATTACCTACGTGCTGAAAGGCAGTACCGCTTACACGTCGCTGTTTTTCACCATGGTCACCTTCGCGTCCATCCTTGGCTCGGTGATTGTCAGTCCGCTAACCCGTCGCATCGATACCGTCAAACTCTATTACTACACCAACCTGGTACTGGCCGCGCTGGCGGTAATGATGTGGTTCCTGCCAACCGGCCCGGCCTATCAGACATTGTGGCTGGCGGTGATCCTCGGCAACGGCATTATTCTGGGCTTCACACTTCCGTTGCACTTCTCACTGATGGCTTTTGCCGACGATTACGGCGAGTGGAAAACCGGCGTTCGTTCATCAGGCATGAACTTCGCCTTCAACCTGTTTTTCATCAAACTGGCCTGGGCTTCCAGCGCGGGGATCATCAGCTTGTTGTTTATTTTTGTCGCCTACCAGCCAGGTGCCGGCAACCAAACTGTCAGTTCATTGCAAGGTATTACTGCCATGGAGACGCTGCTGCCAGCACTGTTCCACCTTCTGCTGGCACTCTTTATCCGCATCTGCAAACTCAATAACCCGATGATGTCGCGTATTTCCACCGATCTGCGTCAGCGTCATGTACAGCCTTAAGGAGCACGAAATGAACGTACTGGAAGTCGACCTGCATAAGCTTACGGTCAGCGATCCGTTCCTCGGACAATATCAGCAGCTGGTGCGTGATGTGGTGATCCCCTACCAGTGGGATGCACTCAATGACCGCATCGCCGAAGCCGATCCCAGCCATGCGATAGAAAACTTCCGTATTGCGGCCGGGCAACAAGAGGGCGAATTTTACGGCATGGTTTTCCAGGATAGCGACGTAGCGAAATGGCTGGAAGCCGTCGCCTGGTCACTGTGCCAAAAACCGGATGCCGAGCTCGAGAAAACCGCTGATGAGGTCATTGAACTGGTGGCTGCGGCACAGTGTGAAGATGGCTATCTCAATACTTACTTTACGGTAAAAGCACCGGATGAACGCTGGACCAACCTCGCCGAATGCCATGAACTGTACTGCGCCGGTCATTTAATTGAAGCGGGCGTCGCCTTCTTCCAGGCCACGGGAAAACGTCGCCTGTTAGACGTCGTTTGCCGCCTGGCAGATCATATCGACAGCGTTTTTGGGCCAGGTAAAAACCAGCTTCACGGCTACCCGGGTCATCCGGAAATTGAACTGGCGCTCATGCGATTGTACGAAGTGACCCAGCAATCACGCTATATGACGTTGGTAAACTACTTTGTTGAGCAGCGCGGCACACAGCCTCATTTCTACGACGAAGAGTACGAAAAACGCGGAAAAACCTCTTACTGGCACATATACGGCCCGGCGTGGATGGTGAAGGACAAGCCCTACAGCCAGGCACATCAACCGATTTCAGAACAGCAAACAGCCATCGGTCATGCCGTGCGCTTTGTCTATCTGATGACTGGCGTTGCGCATCTGGCGCGTTTAAGCCAGGACGAGAGCAAACGTCAGGATTGTCTGCGTCTGTGGAACAATATGGCCCAGCGTCAGCTGTATATTACGGGTGGAATCGGCTCTCAGAGCAGCGGTGAAGCATTTAGCAGCGATTACGATCTCCCCAACGATTCCGTATATGCAGAAAGCTGCGCCTCAATCGGACTGATGATGTTCGCCCGCCGGATGCTGGAGATGGAGGCCGACAGCCAGTATGCCGATGTCATGGAGCGTGCATTGTACAACACCGTACTCGGTGGCATGGCGCTGGACGGCAAGCATTTTTTCTACGTTAACCCGCTGGAAGTGCATCCTAAATCGTTAAAATTCAATCATATTTATGATCACGTTAAACCTGTTCGTCAGCGCTGGTTCGGTTGCGCCTGCTGTCCACCGAATATCGCCCGCGTCTTAACCTCAATTGGTCATTACCTCTACACACCACGTCAGGACGCGCTGTATATCAATATGTATGTGGGCAATAGCATGGAGGTTCCCGTTGAGAACGGGACGCTCAAATTACGCATTAGTGGCAACTATCCGTGGCATGAGCAGGTAAAAATCACCATTGATTCAGTCCAGCCGGTGTATCACACCCTGGCGTTACGCCTGCCAGACTGGTGCTCCGCACCACAGGTCACACTGAATGGTCTGCCGGTTGAACAGGATATTCGCAAAGGGTATCTGCACATCAGTCGCACCTGGCAGGAGGGCGATACGCTCAGCCTGACGCTTCCTATGCCAGTGCGTCGGGTGTACGGGAACCCACTTGTTCGCCATGTTGCGGGTAAAGTTGCCGTTCAACGTGGACCGCTGGTGTATTGCCTGGAGCAAGCCGACAATGGTGAAGAGTTACATAACCTGTGGCTGCCGAAAGAGAGTGAATTCAGGGTATTTGAGGGTAAGGGATTGTTCAGCCATAAAATGCTGATTCAAGCTGAAGGCGTGAAACACAGCGCGAACGATGCGACGCAACAGTCCTTGTGGCACTACGATGTATCCCCCTCTTCCCGCAAGGCGCAGACATTAACATTTATTCCGTGGTTTAGCTGGGCAAACCGTGGTGAAGGTGAAATGCGCATCTGGGTAAACGAGCAGTAGCTGAAAGCGTGCCGGATGACGACGCTTCGCGTCTTATCCGGCCTACAACACCCATCCAGGTAGGCCTGATAAGCGAAGCGCCATCAGGCACGTATTTAAATCAGAAACGCCATGTCAGACCGGACATCAAGGTGAAGCTGTCGTCGCGATCAACCATTGGGCTATTCTTAATATCATCCGGTAGCACGCTATAGTTGGCGCTTGCCAGCAACGTCAGATTAGTGGTTAACGCATATTTTGCCGACAGCCCGACATAGGGCGTCCAGCTATCGCCTGGGGAATAACTTGATAACCCGCTACGGCGGGATTCATTGCCAGATATACCGTAGTAATATTCGTTGAAGTTTTCGTCATAGTAGAGCACGCCAATCGCAGGCGTCAGCGTCAGCTTACCCATTGGCATTTGGCGGAACAGCGACAATTCCCCGACCCAACCATTGCTGTTGTCCAGAACATCTGCCGCCGCGGAGACTTTCACGCTGCCCCATTTCTCATGGTGATACCACGCGGCACCCGCCATAGCGGTCGCATCGCGCTTATCCAGCTTTTTCATCGCATGATCGTCGTTATCACCTGGATCAAACTCAAGCGGCATGTATGAGGCAGTAAGACTAAATTCATTACTTTTACTCTTCGACAAAATATAGCCTAACGTTGTTTGCCTAAAATAAAATGATTCACTTTCATAACTGACAAGCGGTACTGCGTGAACATTATCATTATATCCACGATAAGGAGATTCATTATATACAGCGCCACCGCCAATAGAAAATTCCGCGGCTGTCGCACTCGCCATAAAAGAAAAGGCAAATAGCGCCACAATATTGCGTTTAATTAACATGCCAACATTCCATTTTAAAATAAGCTACAAAGCGCGTGCATAATAATGCTTACAATTTCATCGGTGCAACATCCATATTTATATAGTAATATATAAAAAATTATATATATCGGGCTTGGCGATGAATAAATTACAACTCAAACACCGGGAACTGAAGATTATTTCGGTCATTGCTGCCAGTGAAAACATCAGTCACGCTGCCACAGTTCTCGGCATTGCACAGGCCAATGTCAGCAAATATCTTGCTGATTTTGAATCAAAAGTAGGGCTAAAGGTGTTTGACCGAACCACCCGGCAGCTGACCCTCACGCCGTTTGGTACTGCGCTGCTCCCTTACATCAATGACATGTTAGATCGAAACGATCAGTTGAATAATTTCATTGCTGATTATAAGCATGAAAAACGTGGCAAAGTAACGGTATATGCACCAACCGGAATTATTGCCTACTTATCACAACATGTTATTGCTAAAATCCATGATATTGGTGGTATTAGCCTTTCGCTAAAAACATGTAATCTGGAACGGAACGCATTTTATGAAGGCGTAGAGTTTCCCGATGACTGTGACGTTTTAATCACTTATGCGCATCCCAAAGACGAATCATTGGTCGCCAGTTTTATTACTAAATATGCAGTAACGGCCTTTGCCAGCCCGGAATATATTAGCACTCATCCTATAAGTGGCCCTGAAGATCTTGAACAGCACTCTTGTATTCTGATTGATTCCATGATGATCGACGATGCCAATATTTGGCGATTTACCTCCACCGGCGGCAAAGAGATGCACGACTACCGCGTGACGGGAAATTACGTCTGCGACAACACGCAATCTGCACTGGCGCTGGCTCGAAACCATCTGGGCATTGTTTTTGCGCCGAATACGAGCGTGCAAAAGGATGTTCAGGCCGGGCTGCTGGTTCCGTGTTTTTCTGAACAACATGAATGGTGGCTGGATTTGGTCGCGATCTTCCGCAAGCGTGAATATCAGCCCTGGCGAGTGCAGTTTATTCTTGATGAGATGCTGGCAGAGATACGCCAGCAGCTTACTCAGGCGCTACGACAGCCTGAGTAGGCCAAATAGCCGGCGTCTAGTGGTCGAGATACAGGTAGTGCACCCAGCTGGTCATCCGCAGCAAGACCTTGCGCATGACCGACACATGTTCGAAGTGGTCTGAGTAGACAGCGACCTGGGCGTAAATCCCATCAGGTAACGCGCTCACATCCGCATTTTCATTCAATTCGATTGTGGCAATCACCCCTTCTGAACCAGGCGTAGAATTCAACGATTGCAACGCCCCGTTCGACTGATACGTCCCTCCCGGAACGGCTGGGCTAATAGCCGCCAGCTTACCGCTAAACACTTTACCCGGTAGTGCATTAAACACCACTTCGGCTTCATCGCCGGGTTCCAGTCGCAGCAACGAATTTTGGCGGAATTGGGCGATAATTTGCCGTTTTTGATCCGGAATAAACACCATTACCGGGCGCATCGGCAGCGCAGCGGCATAGGTTCCCGGCCGCATCAATACCTGCGTAACGTAACCATCACTGGGTGCGCGAACCACGGTCTGATCCAGGTTAAACTCCGCTTCGGCCAACTGTGCTTTCAGGCTGGCAATTTGCGAATTTTCACCCAACACCAGGCTGTCTAACTGACTCTGTATTTGCTGTTGTTCGGCAATCGAGGATTTCACCGCGGCTTCCTGCGCCAGATAGTTTTGTCGCGCCGCATCAATATCGCGTTCAGAGAAAGGATTCACCTTCGCCTGACTCCCCTGCGCATAGCGTTGGTAATCTTTCGCCAGCTTGTCACGTGTGGCTTTTGCCCGCTGCGTATTTGCAGCCATTTCATCCAGCTGCGCAGCAAGAGCCTGCTCTTTATGCTGGGCCGTGACAATGTCGGCTTTCAGGCGGTCAACCCGCGCCTGATAACGTCCCGGATTCAGTTTAAACAGAACTTCGCCTTTTTTGATCAGCGTGTTCTTCTTATCCGTGACTTCCGTTACCACTCCCGTCACTTGCGGCACGACGGGAATAGAAATTACCGCCTTTTGTGCTTTAAATGTATAAGGGTGGTTATAATTCATCAGTAATATAAGACCACACACAATAAATATACCGCCCAATGCTGCGGTGGGTACTGTCCATTTATTTACAGGAATTTTAAAAATTTTAAATATTGACCATGCGCACGCGACATAGGTTAGAACAATCAGTAAATCCATCGATATTACTCCGCCGGGGAGGTCTTCGCCTCACCCAGTTTCTTTTCCAGATCGGCAACCCTTGCCTGAAGCTGGGTCAGGGAAGAGTCAGCACTCTGATTTTGCATGCCCCACCCACGCTCCGGGCGATAAAGCGTTGCCCAGATCCATAAAAAGGGCCAAATAACATGTAAGGTAAACAAACTAACCCAACCCGCAACGTGTATTGCGTCAGCATGTGGATGGTTACGTTTCTTTGCAATTAGATAGGGAATATCATGCAGAATAATAATCCCGTAAAAAATGACCAGGAATACAAAAATAAGCACTCCTAATGCAAAATAATCAAGGAACATATTTGCCTCAGGGATTTAAATTAAAAAAATAGGCTGCTGTTTGATTTAAACAATAGCGTTGATAATACTAGTGGAATGACCAGATTGGATGCAATGGTGTTATTTATATAACGATATATGGGTTTCTATATATACCCGTCGTCTTTCGAGCGGCAGGACATAACTTGATGCCCGGTACGCTAAACGCGCCCGGGCAGTAAGTGACGGGATATTAGAACAGTCCTAGCGGTTTATCCGAGTAGCTCACCAACAGGCACTTGGTTTGCTGATAATGCTCGAGCATCATTTTGTGTGTCTCGCGCCCGATGCCCGACTGCTTATAGCCGCCGAACGCGGCGTGGGCCGGGTAAGCGTGGTAACAGTTGGTCCAGACACGGCCTGCCTGAATACCGCGTCCCATCTTGTATGCCAGATTACCGTTACGACTCCAGACGCCGGCACCTAGCCCATATTGCGTGTCATTGGCGATTTCCAGCGCCTCATCCATGGTTTTAAAGGTGGTGACCGCCAGTACCGGGCCAAAGATCTCCTCCTGGAAAACACGCATGTTGTTCTTACCGAACAGAATGGTAGGTTCGAGGTAGTAGCCTTCTTTTAGCTCACCCTCCAGCTGCTTACGCCGTCCGCCGGTCAGCACATCCGCCCCTTCTTTCTTACCAATATCGATGTAATTCAGAATGGTTTCCAGTTGACCATGGGAAACCTGCGCCCCCATTTGTGTGATGCTGTCCAACGGGTTGCCGCTGCGGATACTCTCTACGCGACGAATCGCTCTTTCCATGAAACGTTCGTAAATGGATTCCTGTACCAATGCGCGGCTTGGGCAGGTACATACCTCACCCTGGTTAAATGCAAATAGCGCAAAGCCTTCCAGCGCCTTGTCGAAGAACGCATCTTCTTCATCCATCACATCAGCGAAGAAGATATTTGGCGACTTACCGCCCAGTTCCAGCGTCACCGGGATGATGTTTTGCGTTGCGTACTGCATGATCTGCTGCCCGACTTCCGTCGAACCGGTAAACGCCACTTTCGCAATGCGTTTTGACGTCGCCAGATACTCCCCGATTTCCCCACCAGCACCGTTCACCACGTTCACCACGCCCGGCGGTAGCAGGTCACCCACCACTTCCATCAGCAGCAGCACAGAAAGCGGTGTCAGACGCGCAGGTTTGAGCACTACGCAGTTCCCCGCCGCCAGCGCAGGCGCCATCTTCCAGCTCGCCATCAGCAGTGGGAAATTCCACGGAATAATTTGTCCTACCACGCCAAGAGGTTCGTGGAAGTGATACGCCACAGTGTCGCTATCAACTTCACTAATTCCCCCTTCCTGTGCGCGGATACAGGAGGCGAAGTAGCGGAAATGGTCAATGGCCAGCGGCACGTCAGCGGCGCTGGTTTCGCGAATAGGTTTGCCGTTATCCCAGGTTTCTGCGGTGGCCAACAGCTCCAGGTTTTGCTCCATACGGTCGGCAATTTTGAACAGAATCGCCGCTCTGTCCTGCACCGAGGTATGCGCCCATTTATCTTTTATTTTGTGCGCGGCATCCAGTGCCAGATCGATATCCTTCTTACCGGAAGAGGCCACTTCGCACAGCAATTGCCCGGTGACCGGCGTCAGGTTTTGGTAATACTCGCCGTCCACCGGCGCGACCCAGTCTCCGCCGATAAAGTTATCGTATCGGGCCTTTAACTTCAGAGGGTAACCATATTCGCCGGGATAAATACGCGTTGAAGGGGGGTTATTGGTCATGACCGTCTCCTTGCTGTAGGGGTATTACAAAGGTAGACGGGACTGGCGAATTATTCGCCAGCCTTTTACTGCTTTACGACAGATATCACGAATTACATTGCCGCGCGGTAGATCGCCATGATTTCCTCATGGGTCGCCTGGATCGGGTTAGTAAAGCCACAGGCATCTTTCAGGGCATTGGTAGCCAGAACAGCAAAGTCTTCTTCCTTAACGTTCAGCTCACGCAAACCTGCCGGAATATTCACTTTCTGGGCCAGTTCACGGATTGCCGCGATGCAGGCTTCGGCGCCTTGCGCTTCGTTCAATCCAGCCACGTCGACGCCCATTGCCGCAGCGCAATCGCGCAGACGCGCTGCGGCAACCTTGCTATTGAACACCTGAACGTGCGGCAGCAGTACTGCGTTGCAGACACCGTGTGGCAGGTCGTAGAAACCACCCAACTGATGCGCCATCGCGTGAACGTAACCAAGAGAGGCGTTGTTGAATGCCATACCCGCGAGGAACTGCGCATAAGCCATCGCTTCACGCGCCTGAGCATTGGCACCATCATCCACGGCGATCGTCAGGTTCTCTGCAATCATCGTCACAGCTTTAAGCGCACATGCATCGGTGATCGGCGTTGCCGCAATGGAGACATACGCTTCAATCGCGTGAGTCAGCGCATCCATACCGGTTGCCGCAGTCAGGGACTTCGGCATACCGACCATCAGCGAGGAATCATTGACGGACAGCAGCGGCGTAACATGCTTATCCACAATCGCCATTTTGATGTGACGTACTTCGTCGGTAATGATGCAAAAACGGGTCATTTCAGATGCCGTTCCTGCCGTCGTGTTAATGGCAATCATCGGCAACTGTGGTTTTGCAGAACGGTCGACACCTTCGTAATCACTAATATCGCCGCCGTTAGCCGCCACCAGCGCAATCCCTTTCGCACAATCGTGTGGGGAACCGCCGCCGAGGGAAATTACGCTATCACAGGCATTTTCTTTCAGCATTTGCAGACCTGCGGCAACGTTGCTGGTTGTCGGATTAGGATGCGTACCATCATAAATTACGCTGAAAATATCACGTTCCTGCAGCGCTTTTTGAATTTCACTCGCCATGCCTAATTTCGCCAGCATGGCATCCGTGACAATTAACGTACGACGAAATCCATATTCCGCCATTGTATTCATTGCATCTTTTAATGAATCAGCGCCAATTACATTCACGGAAGGAATAAAAAATGTTGAAGCAGCCATTGTACGATCCTTAATTACTCAAAAGAGGAAGGAAGCATACGAGTGATAATCCCAACAAAATATGATCGTGATTGTTATTTTAATAACATCAGAGATTAAAAAGCACATTAGGTTCATAATCCAATGTGCTTATTTAAATCAATATTTATTTTGTATTAATTCATTCTATTCCTGAATTAATTGTTTCATTCCTTTTCAGGAAACAGTAATGCATCGCGTAATAAATGATCATTTCCCCGACGACGAGTAAAGCCGATACGGTCAAAATATTCCAGAATCTGGATAGCCAGTTTGCGTCCGACATTGAGCCTGTCGCGGAAATCGGCAGCGCAGGTCGACCCTCTCTCCTGATCCAGTTCGCGGATCAGATTCGCGAAGGCCACAATCCGATCGTTACGGTAATAACGATCTTTGACGATCGCCGTAATAATGCCCTGTTGCGCCGCCTGCCGTAGCGCCAGACGCATCGCCTGCTCGTCCGTAGCCGTGGTTTTCGCCAGATCGCGCACCCACCACGGCTCATCACCAAACAGAGGCTCTACTTTTTGCCAGATAGCCAACTGCTCATCGCTGAAACCGGCCTTATGATCCGGCAAATGCAGCCAGCCATGATGGCTATGAATCGCGCCGTTATCGCGCATCTTTTCAATCAGCAGCAGGACCAGCGCTTCATCTTCCATTGGCAGGGCCATACGACGCAGGCGTTCACGTCCAGGTCCTGGCTCATCACGATGTTGCTCATGGTAGGTCGCCAGCGTATCCAGAATCTTACGTTGCCAGCGTGCAGCAACGGGCGCATTCAACAGACTATACCCGGCGCGAATAAATCCATGTTGCTCAATCAACGGACGCATGCCGTCGCCATTGAGCTGGCGTGCCCACGCGAAATCGGGAATGTTCACCGCGCCGCGCGTCAGATGCAATGCCAGCGCTTCACCGTCATTCTGCGCACTTTCCAGCGCCGACAGCCACTGTAAATACTCCGGCTTACGCTTCCCACGACGCGGCGGATTCAGCGTCACGACACGTGCGCCTGCCAGCGTCGTACGGGCAGAAATATCACGCAGCACCAGCCTGTCGTTATCGGCCAGCCACAGCGGTGTATCAAACACCAGTTCCGCCAGCGTCCCTTCGAGCAGTGAGATGCGCCCGGTCACATGGCTGGCTGCGTGGTGGATATGTAGCGGCTGCCACTGCATCAGGGGGGCCGAGTGTTCTAAAGAGACAATGACGCGTGAGAAGGCCTCCGGCGGCGCATCAGCAAGCAGCCAGTCGCCACGGTTAATCTCTTCTTTTTGCGCATCACCGGCAATGTTCAGCGCAATTCGCTGCCCGGCATGAGCGTGTTCGGTCGGCTGGTTTTGCGCATGCAGGCTACGTACGCGCATCGGTTTGTTAACCCCGGTCAGCCACAGCGCATCCCCGACGTTCACTTCTCCGCTGAGCGCTGTTCCGGTTACGACCAGACCAGCGCCTTTTACCGTGAAAGCGCGGTCAATTGCCAGGCGGAAGGTGTGATCGCGGGCCAGCTCACGCGGCGTCAACTGCAGCAAGTGGTCACGCAGCGCTTCGATACCACGGCCTTCATTGGCGGCAGTCACGAACAGTATCGCATCGGCAAAACCATAGTTACCCAGCGTGGTTTGCACCTCGGCACGTACTTCGTCAATGCGTGCTTCATCGACGCGATCGGCTTTTGTGAGCGCCACGGTAAGTTGTGGGCTGCCTGTCAGTTGCAGGATTTGCAAGTGTTCACGCGTTTGCGCCATCACGCCATCATCACAGGCCACCACCAGCAGCGCGTGGTCGATACCACCGACACCCGCCAGCATGTTGGACAGAAACTTTTCGTGGCCAGGGACATCGATAAATCCCAGTACCCGCCCATCCGGCTGCGGCCAGTAGGCATAGCCGAGGTCGATAGTCATGCCGCGCTTTTTTTCTTCCGGCAGTCGATCGGCATTCACGCCGGTAATCGCCTGTAATAACGTTGTTTTTCCGTGGTCAACGTGTCCGGCGGTTGCAATAATCATTTCAGCATCATCTCCATAAACCGGGTCTCGTCTTCAAGGCAGCGCAGATCCAGCCACAAGCGACCATCATAAATTCGCCCAATGACCGGCACGGGCAGCTGACGCCAGCGGGCGGCCAGCGCTTCGAGGCGGCTTCCACGCCCGTCATGCGGGGTAAAGGTTAATGCCGCGCTCGGCAGCCTATCAACCGGTAACGAGCCGCTGCCAATCTGCGACAGGCAAGGCATGACATTCAACGCAAACTCGGCACCATAATGTTCTGTCAGTTGTGCCTGTAATCGTAGCGCCTGCTCGTGGATCGCCTCTTTCGTGCGGGTGAGCTGGCGTAGCGTTGGCAATTTCTCCGCCAGCGCTTCTGGGTGCAGATAGAGCCGCAGCGTTGCTTCCAGCGCTGCCAGCGTCATTTTATCAGCCCGTAACGCACGTTTCAGTGGGTGTCGTTGTAAGCGGGCGATCATCTCTTTTTTACCCACAATAATGCCAGCCTGCGGCCCGCCCAACAGCTTGTCACCAGAGAAACTCACCAGGCTCACACCTGCGGCAATGAGCTGCTGCGGCATCGGTTCCTGCGGCAAACCATACTGACTGAGATCGACCAGCGAGCCGCTACCCAGATCCGCCACTACCGGCACATCCAGCTCCTGACCAATGGCAGCCAGCTCAGCTTCATCCACCGACTTCGTAAAGCCTTCGATGCTGTAATTACTGGTATGCACTTTCATCAGCAAACCAGTGTTTTCATTCACCGCCTGACGGTAATCTTTCGCATGGGTGCGGTTGGTGGTGCCAACCTCGCGCAGCATACATCCAGCCTGAGACATCACATCGGGAATACGAAACGCGCCGCCAATTTCTACCAGCTCGCCGCGTGATACCACCACCTCTTTGCCCGCCGCGGTGGCCGCCAGCATCAGCAGAACCGCAGCGGCATTATTATTGACGATACAGGCGTCTTCCGCGCCGGTCAGACGGCAGAGTAAATCCGCCAACGCACGGTCGCGATGCCCACGCCCGGCGTCATCCAGGCTGTATTCCAACGTCACCGGCGTACGCATCGCCTGCACCACCGCAGCAATCGCTTCTTCGGCCTGCGACGCGCGACCAAGGTTGGTGTGCAGCACAGTCCCCGTCAGATTAATCACCGGGCGCAGTGCACTTTGCGATTCTCGTTCCAGCCGGGAGCTAGCTTCTTGCGCCCAGTCTTCCCCCCATGCTGGAAGCGCCTGCGTGTCGCGAATCGCCTCTCTGGCTTCATCGAGCATATGACGCAGCAGGTCCACCACGCGGGTATGACCGTGGGACTCACGTAAGACCTGGAAGGCGCTATCGCGCAGTAAACGATCGATAGCAGGAAGCTGGCTGTAGAGTGAACGCATGTCGGTTGTCATGAAAGGGCCTGGCTGTTGGTGGCCCTCTCCACCGTGGAGAGGGATATCGATATGCAGAGGATTGTACCGTGACTTTACTCAGGCGGACATAATACGCATCAAGCCTTTGGCGGTTCCGTGCGGGTGAAGCTTTCTCGTTGAAAGAGTGTTTCCACCAGTTTGACCAGACGTGGTCGGTCAACACACCAGCCAGGTGCAACCCGACGAAAATTGAGATAGCCCACGGCACAGGCAATCGCAATCGTTGCCAGATTAACCGTATCCGTTTTCAGCGTACCATCCGCCAGATAACCTTCCAGCACATCCAGGCTGCGGGTAATTTTTTCGCGCTGGCGTAGCAATTCAGTTTCTGACTGCTGCGCAGCGGGGCGCGCCTGCTCACGTACCGACACCAACCCGGCATCCATGATACCGTCCGCCAGTGCTTCCAGTTGACGTACTTTCAGTGCCGCCAACGGCTCACGCGGAAGCATAGCGGGTGCAATATCCAACAGCTCTATATATTCAGCAATGATCGGTGAATCAAACCAGTACTCTCCCTCATCGGTGACCAGTGCGGGCACTTTGCCTAACGGGTTATATCGCGCCACGCCGTTTTCCGCGTTATAGGGGAGTTCATTAACGAATTCGAAGGTGATGCCCTTTTCCAGCAACAGAATAGAAATTTTACGCACAAAAGGGCTGGTATAGCTGCCAATGAGTTTCATGCCGTGTCCTTTTTGCCAACAAAAAAGCGATGTCCAACGAATATCTGGACACCGCTTAGTATGGCTCAGGCCACGACAAATGGCAGGTGATGCTGGTCTCAATGATCTAAATAAAGATAATGCATCCAACTGGTCATACGCAGCAGCACTTTACGCATCACCGAGACGTGGGCGAAATGGTCGGAATAGACAGCCACCTGTGCGTAGATCCCATCAGGTAAAGCATCCACATCAGCATTTGGTTCCAGTTCAATCGTCGCCAGTACACCATCCGTTCCCGGAACAACGGTTAAGGACTGCAATGCCCCCTGCGCCTGATAAGACCCTCCCGGCACAACCGGCAGGATGCTGGTCAGCTTACCGGTGAATACCTGACCCGGCAGCGCGTTAAACACCACCTCCGCTTCATCACCCGGCTCCAGACGGAGCAGAGAGTTCTGGCGGAACTGCGCCACAATTTGCCGTTTCTGTTCAGGTATAAATACCATTACGGGTCGCAGCGGTAGCGCAGCAGCATAGGTCCCCGGTCGGATGAGCAACTGCGTCACGTAACCGTTGCTGGGCGCCCGCACCACGGTCTGATCCAGATTGTATTTCGCCTCTGTCAGTTGCGCGCGCAGGCTAACAACCTGTGATTGCTCACCGTTGACCATGCTGTCTAACTGGCTTTGAATTTGCGATTGTTCAGCGACCGACGCTTTGACCAGCGCATCCTGTGCCAGGTAGTTCTGGCGTGCATTATCGATATCGCTTTCAGAGAATGGATTGACTCGCGCCTGGCTGCCTTTCAGGTAGCGCTGATAATCTTTGTACAGACGGTCACGTTCGGCTGAAACACGCGTGGTATTGGCCTGCGCCTCTGACAATTGCGCTTTTAAGGTCTCAATATTATGCGTTGCCGTCACCAGATCGGCCTGTAGCCTGTCGACCCGCGCCTGATAACGTACCGGATCGAGCTTAAAAAGCACTTCGCCTTTTTTAATCAGTTGGTTATTTTTATCGGTTACCTCACTCACAATTCCCGTGACCTGCGGGGTAATAGGAATTGAAATAACGGCTTTTTGCGCGGTAAACGTATAGGGGTGGTTATAATTCATTAATAAGATGAGCCCCGCCACAATAAACACCCCGCCTAATGCGGCAGTCGCCAGTGTCCATTGGTTTACCGGAATACGGAATATCTTGAAGATGGCCCAGGCAAACGCCACGTAGGTCAGAACAATCAACAAATCCATGATTAAATCTCCGGGAAAGTGGAGTCATCAGTTTTTTTCTCCCCAGCCAGCCTTTGTTCCAACTGGGTAATGCGCGCGGCCAGCGCGGCAATTTCAGGGTCTTGTTCCTTTCCGGTCGGCGCGACATGTGACTGCATCCCCCAGCCCTTTTCAGGCTGGTAGAGCGTGGCCCAGATCCACAGGAACGGCCAAATAACATGCAGCGTAAACAGGCTTACCCACCCAGCGGTATGAATGGCTTCCGCATGCGGGTGGTTACGCTTTTTAGCCATGTTGTAGGGAATGTCATGGATGGCAATGATTCCGTAAAACAGAACCAGAAAAACGAAGATCAGCACGCCTAATGCGAAATAATTTAGAAACATACCTGCCTCGAATTCACGCTAATTAGAGTTTTTTTGTGCCGGCAGCCGTATGCTTCCTGGCTGATATTTTGAACATAACTGGAGATCGGGGTTTTCGCCATACCACAAAATAAATATTTTTTCTGGTGAGAAATTGCTCTCTTGTGCGAAAAAAAGTGCCAGGGTAGAAGCTGTTGAAGATCACATCCAGGGAATCTGCAATGAAAATACTTTGCGATCTACTTCACAAAAATCCAACAAACAGTGAATTACAAAACGTGAACCAATTCACATTTAATCGCCATTTTTAGCAAATTACTGGGTGCCGATGTTTTTTTGTACCGACATTTTGTGACTTAAATCACATTAACTAACGCCACACACCCTATATTTACGTGACACAAGTCACATAAAAGGCCATCGACTGGACAGTTGAACGATTCAGTGCCAGATTTCGCAGTATCTACAGGGTCCGGCTACCTCCTGCCGCTACATTAACAAACCTCGGGCTTTCAGCCTGCGCGATAGCAAACATAAGAAGGGGTGTTTTTATGTCATCCGATATTAAGATCAAGGTGCAAAGCTTTGGTCGATTCCTCAGCAACATGGTGATGCCAAATATCGGCGCGTTTATCGCGTGGGGTATTATCACCGCATTATTCATTCCGACAGGGTGGTTGCCGAACGAAACGCTGGCGAAGCTGGTCGGCCCGATGATCACCTATCTGCTGCCGCTGCTGATCGGTTATACCGGTGGTAAGCTGGTAGGCGGCGAACGCGGCGGCGTAGTGGGTGCGATTACCACCATGGGCGTGATCGTCGGTGCTGATATGCCGATGTTCCTCGGTGCGATGATTGCAGGCCCGCTGGGCGGTTGGGCAATCAAACATTTCGACGGCTGGGTAGACGGTAAGATCAAATCCGGTTTTGAGATGCTGGTGAATAACTTCTCCGCTGGCATCATCGGTATGATCCTCGCCATTCTGGCCTTCCTCGGCATTGGCCCATTGGTTGAAGCCCTGTCCAAAATTCTGGCGGCCGGCGTTAACTTCATGGTTGTCCATGACATGCTGCCGCTGGCGTCTATCTTCGTTGAACCGGCGAAAATCCTGTTCCTCAACAACGCCATCAACCACGGTATTTTCTCACCGCTGGGCATTCAGCAGTCCCATGAGATGGGTAAATCCATCTTCTTCCTGATTGAAGCAAACCCAGGCCCGGGTATGGGTGTTCTGCTGGCGTACATGTTCTTCGGTCGCGGTAGCGCTAAACAGTCTGCGGGCGGTGCGGCTATCATCCACTTCCTGGGTGGTATCCACGAAATTTACTTCCCATACGTGCTGATGAACCCACGCCTGATCCTGGCCGTTATCCTCGGCGGTATGACTGGTGTATTCACCCTGACAATCCTGAACGGTGGTCTGGTGTCTCCGGCTTCTCCGGGTTCAATCCTGGCCGTGCTGGCAATGACGCCGAAAGGGGCTTACTTCGCTAACATCGCGGCAATCTGTGCGGCAATGGCGGTCTCTTTTGTGGTCTCGGCGATTCTGCTGAAAACCAGCAAAGTGAAAGAAGAAGATGATATTGATGCGGCAACCCGTCGTATGCAGGACATGAAAGCAGAATCTAAAGGCGCTTCTCCGCTGTCTGCTGGCGATGTCACCAACGACCTGAGCCACGTGCGTAAAATCATCGTCGCCTGTGATGCTGGCATGGGTTCCAGTGCTATGGGTGCAGGCGTACTGCGTAAGAAAGTACAGGATGCCGGTCTGTCGCAGATTTCCGTTACCAACAGCGCAATTAACAATCTGCCGCCGGATGTGGATCTGGTTATTACTCACCGTGATCTGACCGAACGTGCGATGCGCCAGGTTCCGCAGGCTCAGCACATTTCGCTGACCAACTTCCTCGACAGCGGCCTTTACACCAGCCTGACTGAGCGTCTGGTCGCGGCGCAACGCCACAACGTCAACGAAGAAAAAGTACGCGATCACCTGAAAGACAGCTTTGATGAAGGTGATAACAACCTGTTCAAACTGGGTGCGGAGAACATCTTCCTTGGCCGTAAAGCCACCAACAAAGAAGAAGCCATTCTGTTTGCTGGTGAGCAACTGGTGAAAGGCGGCTACGTTGAGCCGGAATACGTCCAGGCAATGCTGGACCGCGAAAAACTGACCTCTACCTACCTGGGTGAGTCCATTGCGGTACCGCACGGCACCATCGAAGCGAAAGATCGCGTGCTGAAAACGGGTATCGTATTCTGCCAGTACCCGGAAGGTGTGCGCTTCGGTGAAGAAGAAGATGATATTGCCCGCCTGGTCATTGGTATCGCTGCGCGTAACAATGAGCATATCCAGGTGATCACCAGCCTGACCAACGCGCTGGATGATGAATCTGTCATCGAACGGCTGGCCCATACCACCAGCGTGGATGAAGTTCTGGAACTGCTGGCAGGTCGTAAGTAAGCGTTATTGCCCGGTGGCGCTCACGCTTACCGGGCCTACAAAATCCTCTCCGCAAAGGAGAGGGTTAGGTTGAGGGGAAATCTATGCGGTCCCTCACCCCAGCCCTCTTGGGTAAAAACATTAATGAAGGTTAATACTATGAAAGCATTACATTTTGGCGCAGGTAATATCGGTCGTGGCTTTATCGGCAAACTGCTGGCTGACGCGGGGATACAACTCACCTTTGCGGATGTAAATCAGGTAGTCCTTGATGCCCTGAATGCCCGTCATAGCTATCAGGTTCATGTGGTAGGTGAAAACGAGCAGGTCGATACTGTTTCAGGCGTCAACGCCGTTAGCAGCATCGGTGATGATGTCGTCGACCTGATTGCCCACGTTGATTTAATCACCACGGCTGTGGGTCCGGTTGTGCTTGAGCGTATCGCACCGGCCATCGCCAAAGGGCTGGTCAAACGCAAAGCTCAGGGCATCACCACTCCGCTGAATATCATCGCCTGTGAAAACATGGTGCGCGGAACCACACAGTTGAAAGGCCACGTGATGAACGCACTGGCAGATGAAGACAAAGCCTGGGTTGAAGAACATGTTGGCTTTGTCGATTCCGCCGTGGATCGCATCGTGCCGCCATCTGCTTCTGCGACCCACGATCCGCTGGAAGTGACCGTGGAAACCTTCAGTGAGTGGATTGTCGACCAAACGCAGTTCAAAGGCGAATTGCCAAACATCCCAGGAATGGAATTAACTGATAACCTGATGGCATTTGTCGAACGTAAACTCTTCACGCTGAACACCGGGCATGCTATAACCGCGTACCTCGGAAAATTGACCGGTCATCAGACCATCCGTGACGCGATTCTAGACGAGAAAATCCGCGCAGTGGTAAAAGGTGCAATGGAAGAGAGCGGCGCGGTACTGATCAAACGCTATGGCTTTGATGCAGCAAAACATGCGGCATACATTCAGAAAATCCTCGGTCGTTTTGAAAACCCGTACCTGAAAGATGACGTTGAGCGCGTGGGCCGTCAGCCGCTGCGTAAACTAAGCTCAGGCGACCGTCTGATTAAACCCCTGCTGGGCACGCTGGAATATGGTCTGCCGCACGTTAATCTGGTTCAGGGTATTGCCGCTGCGATGCATTATCGCAGTGCAGAAGATCCGCAGGCGCAGGAACTGGCTGCACTGATTGACGAAAAAGGCCCACAGGCCGCGCTGGCGCAAGTGTCCGGACTGGATGCCAACAGTGATGTGGTTGCGGAGGCGGTTAACGCATATAACGCAACCAAATGATACAGAATACGGCGCAGGTCATCCTGCGCCGACATGACAGATTGTCAGATATGCAGGCAATAATGGAACAAACACAGGCCTTTGAAAATCGTGTGCTTGAGCGTCTGAATGCTGGCAAAACCGTACGCAGCTTCCTCATCACCGCCGTAGAATTACTCACCGAGGCGGTGAATATCCTGGTGCTTCAGGTATTTCGCAAAGACGACTATGCGGTGAAATATGCCGTAGAACCGTTACTCGACGGCGATGGCCCGCTGGGCGATCTTTCGGTTCGTTTGAAGCTCATCTACGGCCTGGGCGTACTCAGTCGTCCGGAATATGAAGATGCGGAACTGTTGATGGCACTGCGTGAAGAGTTAAATCACGACGGCAATGAATATGCGTTCACCGATGACGAAATTCTTGGGCCATTTGGTGAGCTGCACTGTGTGACGGCGCTCCCGCCACCACCACAGTTTGATACCTCAGACTCGGGTCTGCACGCCATGCAAATCCAGCGTTACCAGCAAATGGTACGCTCCACGATGGTGCTTTCCCTGACCGAGCTGATTTCTAAAATCAGCTTAAAAAAAGCCTTTCAAAAATAAAGCGGTGCGCTTTACTTCTCTTCCTGCTGTGGCCGGTACAGCTGTCGATAGTACGCCAGGCGTTGCAGATACAGCTCGGCATTCTCTTGCGGCACTTCAGAAGGGACAACGTTGCGCGGCGGTGTTTTATTCAAATACTCGCGGAAAGCCTGGCTTGAAGCCATAAAATCGATAGTTTTATCAATAAGAATAGAAACGTTCTCACCTATTTTCGCCATGATGACCAATCCTCCATGTATTCTCCGCGTACGGCCTACGCGGTCGATGATTTAAGTTTAGGATCAGGTGGGCGATTATATTGAGGAAAACGTGCTTCACTATAAACCCGCAAATAAAAAGCACCATCGTTGATCTTATCACTTAAAATTCCATATTAATCAAAACACTAGCATTATCATTAGCGGAGTAATACTTGCGGTATTTGATTATTTATCTTCGATTAGTTGTGAATAATCCCGCTCTGCGCGCATACTATAGGATATTCATCCTATTTTTATCAGAAGCTATCCTATGAAAGAAGTCGAAAAAAACGAAATTAAACGTCTCAGCGATCGCCTGGACGCTATCCGCCACCAGCAGGCTGACCTGTCTCTGGTTGAAGCCGCCGACAAATATGCCGAGCTGGAAAAAGAGAAAGAAACGCTGGAAACCGAGATTGCGCGTCTGCGTGAAGTGCATGGTCAGAAGCTGAGCAAAGAAGCACAAAAGCTCTCTAAGCTCCCCTTCCGCCGCGCCATCACCAAAAAAGAACAAGCAGACATGGGTAAGCTGAAGAAAAGCGTGCGCGGCCTGGTAGTCGTACACCCGATGACCGAACTGGGTCGTGAAATGGGCCTGAAAGAGATGACCGGCTTCGCGAAGAGCGAGTTCTAATCGCCTGCCGGGCAGCTTCCGCTTGCCCGGCCCTGTACTTCCCCCGCTAATTGGCCCTACCAATTATCACCAGATCCGAATACCCCCTCACATTTCGTTAAAATTAGCCTACAATACCGTTGCCAATAAATAACATCTGGTTAACCATTCGTTGTCATTATCCCTACACAACAATATTGGCAGGGCCACTTTTACACATAATGTGACGAAGAGATGAGCAAAGACTCATTCCATTATGTTGAAGGCCCTCAGGAGACCTGCAATGAATCTCTGGCAACAGAACTACGATCCGGCCGGTAACATCTGGCTTTCCAGCCTGATAGCATCGCTACCTATCCTGTTCTTTTTCTTCGCGCTGATTAAGCTCAAACTGAAAGGTTATGTTGCGGCTTCATGGACGGTCGTGATTGCCCTGTCGGTTGCCCTGTTGTTCTACAAAATGCCGGTCGATCACGCCCTGGCCTCCGTGGTATACGGCTTCTTCTATGGTCTGTGGCCGATAGCCTGGATCATCATCGCCGCGGTGTTTGTCTATAAAATCTCGGTTAAAACCGGGCAGTTCGACATCATCCGGTCATCAATACTCTCCATTACCCCCGACCAGCGTCTGCAAATGCTGATTGTCGGTTTCTCCTTTGGGGCATTCCTCGAAGGGGCTGCGGGCTTTGGTGCACCGGTGGCGATAACCGCCGCACTGCTGGTGGGTCTTGGTTTTAACCCGCTGTACGCAGCAGGCTTGTGCCTGATCGTGAATACCGCGCCGGTCGCCTTTGGCGCGATGGGTATTCCGATTCTGGTTGCCGGTCAGGTTACCGGACTGGACAGCTTCGAGATTGGCCAGATGGTTGGCCGCCAACTGCCGTTCCTGACGATTATCGTACTGTTCTGGATTATGGCGATTATGGATGGCTGGCGCGGCGTGAAAGAAACCTGGCCTGCGGTAATGGTCGCTGGCGGTTCGTTCGCTATCGCCCAGTATCTCAGCTCGAACTTTATCGGGCCAGAACTGCCGGACATCATCTCTTCTCTGGTTTCGCTGGTGTGTCTGACGCTGTTCCTGAAGCGCTGGCAGCCGGTACGCATCTTCCGTTTTGGCGATATGGGCGCTTCGCAGGTCGATATGGACCTGTCGCGCACCCGCTACACCGCCGGGCAAATTATCCGCGCCTGGTCTCCGTTCCTGTTCCTGACAGCCACCGTCACGCTGTGGAGCGTACCGCCGTTTAAAGCGCTGTTTGCACCTGGCGGGGCGATGTACCACTGGGTCGTCAACATTCCGGTTCCGTTCCTCGACAAGCTGGTAGCCCGTATGCCGCCGGTCGTACACGAAGCCACAGCGTATGCCGCAGTGTACAAATTTGACTGGTTCTCAGCGACCGGTACCGCCATTCTTTTTGCCGCCCTGCTGTCTATCGCCTGGCTGAAGATGAAGCCCTCTGCCGCTCTACAGACCTTTGGCAGCACGCTGAAAGATCTGGCGCTGCCGATCTACTCCATCGGGATGGTGCTGGCATTCGCATTTATCTCTAACTACTCCGGGCTTTCATCAACCCTGGCATTGGCTTTGGCGCACACGGGCAGCGCGTTCACTTTCTTCTCGCCGTTCCTCGGCTGGCTGGGGGTGTTCCTGACGGGCTCTGATACCTCGTCAAACGCCTTGTTCGCCGCGCTACAGGCAACGGCGGCGCAGCAAATCGGTGTTTCTGACGTACTGATGGTAGCGGCAAATACCACTGGCGGCGTAACCGGCAAGATGATCTCTCCGCAGTCTATCGCCATCGCCTGTGCGGCTGTGGGACTGGTTGGCAAAGAATCTGATCTGTTCCGCTTCACCGTCAAACACAGCCTGATTTTCACCTGCATGGTGGGGGTGATCACCACCCTGCAGGCCTATGTCTTAACCTGGATGATTCCATGATAGTGATGCCCAGACGCCTGTCCGACGAGGTCGCATCTCGTGTGCGGGCGCTGATTGAAGAACAACAGCTGGAAGCGGGCATGAAGTTGCCCGCTGAGCGCCAGTTGGCCGTACAACTGGGCGTATCACGTAACTCGCTGCGCGAGGCGTTAGCAAAGCTGGTTAGTGAAGGCGTACTGATTAGCCGCCGTGGCGGTGGGACGTTTGTTCGCTGGCAGCATGAAGCCTGGTCTGAACAGAACATCGTTCAGCCGCTGAAAACGCTGATGGCAGACGATCCCGATTACAGTTTCGATATTCTGGAAGCCCGTCACGCCATCGAAGCCAGTACCGCCTGGCACGCAGCCATGCGGGCCACCAGCGCCGACAAAGAGAAGATCAGACTCTGTTTCGACGCCACGCAAAGCGAAGACCCCGATCTCGCCTCGCAGGCAGACGTGCGCTTTCACCTCGCCATTGCCGAAGCGTCGCACAACGTGGTGCTGCTACAAACTATGCGCGGTTTCTTCGACGTCCTGCAGTCTTCGGTAAAACAGAGCCGCCAACGTATGTATCTGGTACCACCCGTCTTTTCACAGTTGACGGAGCAACATCAGGCCGTACTGGATGCCATCGTTGCCGGGGATGCCGACGGCGCACGGAAGGCCATGATGGCACACCTTAGTTTCGTCCACACCACGATTAAACGATTTGATGAAGACCAGGCCCGCCAGGCGCGTATCACCCGCCTGCCCGGTGACCCTGGTGAGATTAGCCGGGAGAACAACACATGATTATTTCAGCCGCCAGCGACTATCGCGCCGCAGCCCAACGTATTTTGCCCCCTTTCTTGTTCCACTACATTGATGGCGGCGCGTATGCCGAGCGCACTCTGCGCCGTAACGTCGAAGACCTGTCGGAAGTGGCGCTGCGCCAGCGTGTGCTGAAGAATATGTCCGACCTGAGTCTGGAAACCACCCTGTTCAACGAAAAATTGTCGATGCCGGTGGCATTAGCCCCGGTCGGTTTGTGTGGCATGTATGCGCGTAGGGGTGAAGTTCAGGCCGCCGCCGCCGCCGACGCCAAAGGTATTCCATTTACGCTTTCTACGGTTTCCGTCTGCCCGATTGAAGAAGTCGCCCCGACCATCAAACGCCCAATGTGGTTCCAGCTGTACGTCCTTCGCGATCGCGGCTTTATGCGTAATGCACTGGAGCGCGCCAAAGCGGCAGGCTGCTCCACGCTGGTCTTTACTGTCGATATGCCCACGCCTGGCGCCCGCTATCGTGATGCCCATTCCGGTATGAGCGGCCCGAATGCGGCGCTGCGCCGTTACTGGCAAGCGGTCACCCATCCACAGTGGGCATGGGACGTTGGTCTGAATGGTCGTCCGCATGATTTAGGCAATATTTCGACTTATCTTGGAAAACCTACCGGCCTTGAGGATTACATCGGCTGGCTGGCAAATAACTTCGATCCGTCTATTTCCTGGAAAGACCTCGAGTGGATCCGCGAATTCTGGGAGGGTCCGATGGTGATCAAAGGGATCCTCGATCCGGAGGATGCCCGCGACGCCGTACGCTTTGGCGCAGATGGCATCGTCGTTTCTAACCACGGTGGCCGCCAGTTGGATGGTGTACTGTCTTCTGCTCGTGCGCTGCCCGCCATTGCCGATGCGGTAAAAGGCGATATCACCATTCTGGCAGACAGCGGGATCCGTAACGGTCTGGACGTTGTGCGCATGATTGCGCTGGGCGCGGATAGCGTGCTGCTGGGGCGTGCTTACCTGTACGCGTTGGCGACACACGGACAGGCTGGTGTGGCGAATCTGCTGAACCTGATCGAAAAAGAGATGAAAGTGGCAATGACGCTGACTGGCGCGAAATCGATTAGCGAAATCAGCCGCGATTCTCTGGTGCAGGAGCTGGGTAAGAGCCTGCCTGCTGCATTAGCTCCTCTGGCTCAGGGTAGCGCTGCGTAGCACTCTCTCCCGTAAATTGCGTTTTCTGCATGGTCGGCCTGTTTTCAGCCCGACCATTTTTTATTCAAAAAAATAACGACCAGTTAACATTTACAACCAATATATTTGACAACTTTTTATCCACCTGCCAAATGTATATACAAGCTAATACAAGGGTAATTTATACCGATAACAACCATCATAACGGGCGAGGGTGACATGGCTTATTCCGGTAAAGTGAATATCCAGCAGGCGATAGATGACAGTCGTTTTTCACGGTTTCACTGGGTCATTATTGTCCTGGGCTTTCTGGTTCTAGCCATTGACGGCTTCGATACCGCGGCGATGGGTTATATTGCTCCCACGCTCTCTGCCGACTGGGGCATCCAGAAGCAGGATCTCGGGCCTGTTTTAAGCGCCGCATTATTGGGGCTCTCATTTGGCGCATTGCTGGCCGGTCCAATTTCCGATCGTATGGGCCGTAAGCGCGTTCTGGTGTTTTCCTGCCTGTTCTTTGGGCTCGCCAGTCTGGGCACCGCCTATGCACAGACGCTGAATATGCTCACATTTTGGCGCTTTCTCACCGGTCTTGGACTCGGTGCAGCAATGCCAAACGCCATCACACTGGTCTCAGAATTTGCCCCTAAACGCTGCCGTTCAATGGCCATTAATACCATGTACTGCGGCTTCCCTCTTGGTGCTGCGGGTGGCGGAGTTATCTCCTCCTGGCTCATTCCCAGCTACGGCTGGCACAGCGTACTGCTGGCTGGTGCAATCGCCCCGCTGGCGCTCACCGTGTTATTGGTACTGTTCCTACCAGAATCGGTGAAGTATTTGGTTCACCGTGGCAAAGAGATCGCGCAAATCAAACGCATAGCCCAACGCTTTATGTCGGGGAGCCTGGAGCAGGTCACCCAGTTTTACCTGGAAGAAGATCGAGTGGCGGTGAAAAAAGGCAGCGTAGCGCAGCTATTCAGTATGCCCTGGCTACCGGGCACGCTGATGCTGTGGATGACCTACTTTATGGGGCTGGTGATCTATTACGTACTGCTGAGCTGGATGCCAACCCTGATGTTGGGCATGGGCTACCCGCTGGCAGAGTCCGCCTGGCTGACATCGCTATTCACCTTCGGTGGCACGGCAGGGATCCTGCTGGCCGGCTGGTTGATGGATCGCTGGGAAGCACACAAAGTGGTTTCACTCGGCTTTATGCTGACGATGCTGTTTGCCCTCGCCCTCGGCGTTGAGCATAACCACATCGTTCTGTTCGGCGCACTGATCTTCCTGATGGGGATTACCATGAACGGTGCGCAGTCCGGGCTACAGACGCTGGCCGCAACGTTCTATCCTACCCACTGCCGCGCAACCGGCATTGCGTGGATGCAAGGTGTGGGCCGCTTTGGTGGCGTGGCCGGAACGATGATGAGCGCCCAGCTGCTTTCCCTGCAATGGCAGGCAGACAGCATCTTGATGTTCCTCAGCCTTCCAGCGCTGGTCGCCGCTGCCGCGACGGTTTATAAGCTGCAACGCTATAAACCGCAGTCTCTGACCGTCGCATAGTCCCCCTCATTTCTGCTATTCTGCCCCCCGCTATTAAGGGGGCAGTATGCTTAACATCGTATTATTTGAACCAGAAATCCCGCCAAACACCGGTAATATCATTCGCCTTTGCGCCAATACCGGTTTTCGTCTGCATATCATTGAGCCAATGGGCTTTGCCTGGGACGACAAGCGCCTGCGTCGCGCGGGGCTGGATTACCATGAGTTTACCGCCGTGCTGCGCCACCCTGATTATGCCGCCTTCATCGCCGCAGAAAATCCGCAACGTCTGTTCGCCCTGACGACCAAAGGTACGCCTGCACACAGTGCGGTAAGCTATCAGGATGGTGATTACCTGATGTTTGGCCCGGAAACGCGCGGTCTTCCAGCCAGCATTCTTGATGCCTTGCCTGCCGAACAAAAAATTCGTATTCCGATGATGCCGGACAGCCGCAGCATGAACCTGTCAAATGCAGTGTCGGTGGTGGTGTATGAGGCCTGGCGCCAGTTGGGGTATCCTGGCGCGGTATTACGTAGTTGATTTTAGTCGGATGCGGCTAGCGCCTTATCCGACCTACGAGGTTTGTCGGCCCGGTAAGCACTGCACCTCCGGGCATAGCTCGAAATCAGATGCCATCGCCGTATTCGAACGTATGGTGTATCCCATTGAAATGCTGATCCATATCCATGGACGGTTTATCGCTGTCGGGCTTGCCGACAATACGCGCCGGAACGCCTGCGGCGGTAGTGTGCGGCGGTACAGGCTGGAGAACGACAGAGCCTGCGCCAATCTTCGCCCCACGTCCAACCTCGATATTGCCAAGGATTTTCGCGCCAGCGCCAATCATCACGCCTTCACGAATTTTCGGATGACGGTCGCCGCCTGCTTTACCGGTCCCGCCAAGCGTGACGGATTGCAGAATAGATACGTCGTTTTCAATGACCGCCGTTTCACCCACGACAATGCCTGTAGCGTGGTCGAGCATAATACCGCGACCAATTTTTGCCGCCGGGTGGATATCCACCTGGAAGGTAACAGAGACCTGATTTTGCAGGAAGATCGCCAATGCCTGACGCCCCTGATGCCATAGCCAGTGGCCGATGCGGTAGGCCTGCAGCGCATGAAAACCTTTCAGGTACAGAAGTGGGGTGGAATATTTATCGACTGCCGGGTCACGCGTGCGCACAGCCTGGATATCGCAGGCCGCCGAGGCAATCATTTCAGGATCGGCTGCATAAGCCTCTTCCACAACTTCGCGAATCGCAATGGCGGGCATGATCGGAGAAGCAAGTTTGTTCGCCAGCATATAGCTCAGCGCACTGCCGAGATTCTCATGCTTGAGCAGCGTCGCGTGGTAAAAACTGGCCAGCATTGGCTCACATTCCGCCAGTGCCCGGGCTTCCGCTTTAATATTTTTCCAGACAATATCCAGTTCTTCACACGGCATTGCGTACTCCAGAAGGTAGCAAAACGACCGACCCGTTCTTCGCGGGTCGGGTCGTTATATTCAACAGTTTCCTTGCAGCTAGTGGCGACTCAGCTCGTCCTTGCGTGCACGACCTAGTAACGTCAATGCTGCCTCGCGCGCGTTTTTTCCGCAATACAATACTTGATAAATTTCCTCGGTTATTGGCATTTCGACACCAAAACGGTGCGCCAACTCACGAACTTCTTTTGTATTACGGTAGCCTTCAACCACTTGACCAATCTTGTCCTGCGCGCCCTGCACATCCATGCCCTGACCGAGCATCATGCCAAAACGACGGTTACGCGACTGGTTGTCGGTACAGGTCAGCACCAGATCGCCTAAACCTGCCATCCCCATAAAGGTGGCAGGATCAGCGCCCAGCGCCGCACCAAGCCGCGACATTTCGGTAAGCCCACGGGTGATCAATGCTGTTCGTGCGTTTGCACCAAAGCCGATACCGTCAGACATCCCCGCACCAATCGCAATCACGTTTTTCACCGCGCCACCAAGCTGCACCCCAATGAAATCCGGGTTGCTGTAGACACGGAAGCTTTTGCCACAGTGCAGTAACTGCTGAAGATCATCAGCAAAGGTATCATCCGTTGAGGCCAGGGAGATGGCTGTGGGCATGCCCGCCGCCAGTTCTTTGGCAAATGTAGGACCGGAGATAACGGCCAGCGGAATTTCATCCCCCAGCGCTTCACGCGCGACATCCTGTAACAGGCGTCCCGTCTCTGCTTCCAGTCCTTTTGTCGCCCAAACCAGTCGCGCGTCAGCACGCATCAACGGTTTAATTTTGCGCAGCACTTCACCAAAGACATGGCTCGGCACCACCACCAGAATGTTACGGCTGGCGGCCAGCGCAGTAGCTAAATCACTTTCCAGGCGCAGCGTTTCGGGAAAAGGCACATCAGGTAGGAACGCAACGTTGCAGCGATCGTGCTCAAGGGTCGCGATATGTTTTGGATCATGGCCCCACAAGACAACCTGGTGGCCGTTTCTTGCCAGGGTAATGGCAAGAGCGGTGCCGTACGAGCCGGCACCAATCACAGTCATTGAAGCATTACTTTGGTTCATCAGGCATCCTGATGTTCTTCAGTACCTTCGCCAGCCTGCTGCTGTAAATAGTTCATGAACAGCGCATCAAAGTTGACCGGCGCAAGGTTCAGTTGCGGGAACGTACCGCGTGAAACCAGGCTGGTGATGCATTCGCGAGCATACGGGAACAGAATGTTCGGGCAGTATGCACCCAGGCAATGCGCCATCTGAGTCCCTTCAATACCACTGATGGAGAAAATACCGCCCTGCTGAACTTCGCACAGGAACGCAGTTTCTTCGCCCAGAGAAGCCGTAACGGTGACACGCAGCACTACTTCATACACATCATCTGCCAGTTGGGTAGATGCGGTATCAAGATCCAGTTTAACCTCTGGCTGCCAATCTTTCTGGAAAACATGCGGTGCATTTGGCGCTTCGAAAGACACATCCTTGGTATAAATACGTTGGATCTGGAAAGCCATTTCAGTGTTATTTTGTTCTGACATGTTTAGAAAACCCTTAGTGTTGTCCTTTAAATACTTCGGTACGCCTTAACGCAGCAGGGGATCCAGTCCACCACGCGCATCCAACGCATACAAGTCGTCACAACCGCCAATGTGCTGTGCATCAATAAAAATCTGCGGAACCGTCGTACGGCCACTGCGCTTGATCATCTCTTCACGCTTCACGGCATCGCCGTCAATCGGAAGTTCCTGGAAACTCACACCCTTACTGTTCAACAGCGCCTTTGCGCGATGGCAAAACGGGCAGGTTGCTTTGGTATAGATCTCAATATTGGCCATGACTTATCTCCAGTGTTCTTTTTACCCTGCGGTACGAAAGAAGACGGGTAAATTACTTGCCGCGAACCAGTGGCAGATTCTCGCCACTCCAGCCCGCTACGCCGTCTTTCAGTACAGATACCTGTTCAAAACCGGCTTTAATCAGCGCAGTTGCGGAATCCTGGCACTGCATGCCTGAGCCATCAACCACAATAACAGGTTTGTTTTTGTGTTTTTCCAGCTCGCCAAAATTATTGGCTTTGATTTCGCTCGGCAGCAGGTTCGTGGAGCCTGCGATATGACCTTTGCGGAAGTCGTCGCGCTGACGTAAATCCACAATCACCGCATCTTCTTTATTGATTAGACGTGTCGCTTCGCCGCGTGTAATTACCTTCACTTTTGAGGTCAGGCTCTTAAACGTGGTAAACAATACCGCCGCCAGTAACGCAATCCAGGCGATACTCAAGACAGGGTGGCGGCTAACAAATTGCATAATTTCTTGCATGGGGGGTAACAACTCCCGACTCAGTGATTAAAAAAACCAGGAAAGGAGTATACCTGCGCGTTGGCGCAAATACAGCCAGAGCATGCATTGGATTGCATTTTTGCGGGGCGCTACGGAAAAAAAAACACAAATCGCCCCCCTACCCGAACCGCTCTGGTCGATTATTTGATCTTCTGGGGCTACTTTATCGATTCAGCTGTAGTAAAATTACGCAATTATTTTTTATCTATTAAGTGTGAGGTTGTCGCAATGTCGGTTTCTAAAAAGCCTATGGTACTGGTGATTCTGGATGGCTACGGCTATCGTGAAGACAGCCAGGATAACGCTATTTTTAATGCCAAAACCCCGGTAATGGATGCCCTGTGGGCAAAACGTCCGCATACCCTGATTGATGCGTCTGGCCTGGAAGTCGGCCTGCCCGATCGCCAGATGGGTAACTCCGAAGTGGGTCACGTTAACCTGGGCGCGGGCCGCATCGTGTATCAGGATCTGACCCGTCTGGATGTAGAAATTAAAGAACGGACTTTCTTCGCTAACCCGGTGCTGACCGCCGCAGTTGACCAGGCAAAAAATGCCGGCAAAGCGGTACACATCATGGGCCTGCTGTCTGCCGGTGGCGTACACAGCCACGAAGATCACATCATGGCGATGGTTGAACTGGCCGCTGAGCGCGGCGCAGAAAAAATCTATCTGCACGCCTTCCTTGATGGCCGTGATACCCCGCCGCGCAGTGCTGAACACTCACTGCAGAAATTCGAAGAGAAATTTGCCGCACTGGGTAAAGGCCGTGTAGCGTCCATCATCGGTCGTTACTACGCCATGGACCGCGACAACCGTTGGGATCGCGTTGAGCAGGCTTATGACCTGATGACGCTGGCACAAGGTGAATTCCAGGCCGATACCGCAGTAGCAGGTCTGCAGGCTGCCTATGCTCGCGACGAAAACGACGAATTCGTAAAAGCGACCGTGATCCGCGCTGAAGGCCAGGCTGATGCCGCAATGGAAGACGGCGATACGCTGATTTTCATGAACTTCCGTGCTGACCGTGCGCGTGAAATTACCCGTGCGTTTGTAAACGCTGATTTTGATGGTTTCGCACGTAAAAAAGTCGTTAACCTCAACTTTGTGATGCTGACTGAATACGCAGCCGACATCAAAACCGCGGTGGCTTACCCACCAGCGTCTCTGGCCAACACCCTTGGTGAGTGGATGGCGAAGAATGACAAAACCCAGCTGCGTATTTCTGAAACAGAAAAATACGCGCACGTGACCTTCTTCTTTAACGGCGGTGTAGAAGAACCGTTCAAAGGCGAAGACCGCATCCTGATCAACTCGCCAAAAGTCGCTACCTACGACCTGCAGCCAGAAATGAGCTCTGCAGAACTGACTGAGAAGCTGGTTGCTGCGATTGAGAGCGGTAAATACGATACCATCATCTGTAACTACCCGAACGGCGACATGGTTGGCCATACCGGGGTGATGGAAGCGGCAGTTAAAGCGGTTGAAGCGCTGGATCACTGCGTTGAACAAGTGACTAAAGCTGTTGAATCCGTTGGCGGCCAACTGCTGATCACCGCAGACCACGGTAACGCTGAGCAGATGCGCGATCCGTCTACCGGTCAGGCACATACCGCACATACCAACCTGCCGGTTCCACTGATTTATGTTGGTGACAAAAACGTCAAAGCAGTCGAAGGCGGTAAACTTTCTGATATCGCCCCGACGATGCTGACGCTGATGGGTATGGAAATCCCGCAAGAGATGACTGGTAAGCCGCTGTTCATCGTGGAATAATCCCTCCCCATGAGGGGAAAGGCGATTAGTACCATCACATGGGCCGTGAAACTGCCGAAGCTTTCAGTCAGGCCCTTGTTCTACGCCAGCGCGCTTAGCGCTGGCGTATTGCTGTGCGCCTTTTCCGCCCACGCGGACGAGCGCGATCAGCTCAAATCCATTCAGGCCGATATCGCGGCAAAAGAACGCGCGGTACGCCAGCAGCAGCAACAACGCGCCACCCTCCTTGCTCAGCTTAAAGCTCAGGAACAGGCTATCGCCGTCGCCGCAAGGCAACTGCGCGAAACGCAAAACTCCCTGGCACAGCTGAATGCACAAATCGCCGAGATGAACGCTTCTATTGCGAAGCTGGAAAAGCAGCGGGCAGCGCAAGAGCGCAGTCTGGCCGCCCAATTAGATGCTGCATTTCGCCAGGGTGAACATACTGGTATTCAGTTGATCCTCAGCGGTGAAGAGACTCAGCGCGGACAACGCCTGCAGGCCTATTTCGGCTATCTGAACCAGGCGCGCCAGGAGACTATCGCACAGCTGAAGCAAACCCGCGAAGAGGTCGATTCGCAAAAAGCCGAGCTGGAAGATAAGCAAAGCGAACAGCAGACGCTGCTGTACGAACAGCGTGCTCAGCAGGCAAAACTAGAGCAGGCACGTAATGAACGCCAAAAAACGCTCGCGGGCCTGGAATCATCCATTCAGCAGGGCCAGCAGCAGTTAGGCGAGATGCGAGCCAACGAATCCCGTCTGCGCAACAGTATTGCGCGAGCAGAAGCCGCCGCGAAAGCCCGCGCAGAGCGTGAAGCACGTGAGGCGCAAGCTGTGCGTGATAAGCAGCAGGAAGCATCACGCAAAGGCTCGACCTATAAGCCAACCGAAAGCGAGAAATCACTGATGTCTCGTACCGGCGGGTTGGGCTCACCACGCGGCCAGGCGTTCTGGCCCGTTCGTGGTCCAACACTACATCGCTATGGCGAACAGCTGCAAGGTGAGCTACGTTGGAAAGGGATGGTTATTGGTGCCTCCGAAGGTACCGAAGTCAAAGCCATCGCCGATGGTCGCGTCATTCTGGCAGACTGGTTGCAGGGCTATGGACTGGTCGTCGTGGTTGAACACGGTAAAGGCGATATGAGCCTGTACGGTTACAACCAAAGCGCATTGGTCAGCGTGGGTACGCAGGTTCGCGCCGGGCAGCCTATTGCACTTGTGGGTAGCAGCGGTGGTCAGGGCAGGCCAGCACTCTATTTCGAAATTCGTCGCCAGGGTCAGGCGGTCAATCCACAGCCGTGGTTGGGAAGATAAGTTTTGCCTCAGTTTCGTCGTACTTTGCTCTCACTCGCCAGCCTGCTGGCACTCGCAACACCTGTTTTCGCCGGCAAACTTGCTATCGTCATTGATGATTTCGGTTATCGTCCGCAAACGGAAAACCAGGTGCTGGCAATGCCTTCCACTGTCTCCGTTGCCGTTCTGCCAAACGCGCCACATGCGCGTGAAATGGCGACTAAAGCGCATAACAGTGGACATGAAGTGTTGATCCATCTGCCGATGGCTCCACTGAGCAAGCAACCGCTGGAGAAAGACACGTTACGCCCGGAGATGAGCAGCGAAGAAATTGAACGGATTATTCGCGACGCGGTAAGCAAAGTGCCGTATGCAGTGGGACTGAACAACCACATGGGGAGTGCGATGACGTCCAGCCTGTTCGGCATGCAGAAAGTGATGCAAGCTCTGGAACGCTACGACCTCTACTTCCTCGACAGTATGACCATCGGCAACAGCCAGGCCATGCGCGCAGCGGCAGGAACCGGGGTGAAGGTCATCAAACGTAAAGTCTTCCTCGACGATACACAAAACGAAGCGGATATTCGCCGTCAGTTTAATCGTGCAGTCGATCTTGCTCGCCGTAACGGGTCAGCGATTGCCATCGGGCACCCTCACCCTTCTACGGTACGCGTATTGCAGCAGATGCTGTATAGCCTGCCAGCCGATATTACGCTGGTTCGTCCGAGCAGTCTGCTCAATGAGCCGCAAGTCGATACCTCCAGGCCTAATCTCACTCCACCGAGAAACGGTACACCAGATGCGCCTCGTAATCCTTTCCGTGGGGTGAAACTGTGCAAACCGAAGCAACCTCTGGAGCCGGTTTACGCCAACCGATTCTTTAGCGTGCTAGAGGAAAGCATCACACAAAGCACACTCGTGCAGTATATGAGGCTGCAGTGGCAAGGCTGGGGGAACACATCTTCACCCAGCACCATGAATGCTAACGTAGATTAAGCGCTTTTCGGGCAATACGCGAAGGCGTTGATGTTTTATCACGCCATTTCCATAGACGGAATGACCATAGCAGTGCCTGGTACAATACTTTGGCGCTGCGTACGTTAGTTATCATGCGCTTATACATACCAGAGACAAAAATCTCTGCGATCATACGCTGACGAATATGCACATCCTGTTCTTTACGGACTGCATGGCATACGCGTAATGCTTCATAGGTAACTTGCTGATGAAATTCCGGATAAATAGTAATCCGATCGGCATATTCACGATTCAGCCTATCCAATAACCGCGTAATTTTAATATAGTGCCGCTGGTAGTTGAGATTTTTTAAACCTTGTCGTTTAAGGCGACTGACTGATTGATCATGTAAGAAGTATTTATATAAAGATTGTTCGGTATATCGCACGCGTACAGCATTAAACATAAACTCCGTCGTCCAGACAATATCCTGGTGATGTAACCCCGGAATAAATGCTATTTTATTTTTCTCAATAACATCCCGGCGATAAATTCCCATCCAGACCACATGTGTCCAGCGGCGTGAAGCCAACGCCATACGTAACCAGTCAGGGCCGGTCAACACTCCCGTAGACCGAAGACGATCCGTCGGTATTGATTGCCAGGTGTGTCCCGTTTCGAGAATGCACCAGTCGGAATTACACTGTGCTAAATCCAGATCATCCTGAATTGCCATGGTCATCAGGGTTTCGTACATATTGGGATAAACCAGGTCATCAGCATCGACAAATGCAACATATTCCCCTTTGGCCGCTTCCAGGCCGCGGTTACGCGCTACGGATGCCCCTGCGTTAGCCTGATGCAACAACCGTACATGGGGATAGTTATCCGCATAATGTTTCGCAATATCAACAGAGTTATCCGTTGAACCATCATTCACAATGATGATCTCTAGCGCAGTCCATGTCTGTGCGATCAACGATTCCATGCAATCCCGAAAACTATCACCCACGTTATACAACGGAATAATAACACTCAACATACTTGTGCGGTTTCTCATCAGCTAACCCAGGTTTGTCATTACGCTGATGACTTTTACTACAGTTTCATTAAGGAATTATTAAGGTTAGAACGTATTTATGGGCAGAAACGCTGCAGCGAAAGCGTCCGATTTGAGAAAGATACCCTGCCACGCCTGCGTTTAGCAGGTTGATGATAGCTCAGATCGTCTACATATCGGGGTGCACAACCTGTATACTCTATCCCTATGAATTAACGTACTCTATAGGCTGATATTGAGGGAAAAGATGGCCATCAGCAAGACACACGAAAAAGGTTATACGGTCTATTGCAAAGAGACCAGAAAAGACCTTAAGTCACTGATGAATAAATACATCAAAAAAGAAATCAGTGGCAAACCGCTGAGCAGTGGTAACGCATTGCGCAGCGTGGAGTTGGTCGAGTACAACTCACAAAAATTTATCATCAAAAATGACCGTGAAGTTGATCCTCGATTTGAGAAAAAATTACAGAACTTTACCTCCGGCCCTTTCTATTCCCGGCTGATCAGGAAGCTGGACAGGCTCCCGCCGGAAATGCGCATCTGTACTGCCGATCTCTATTATGCTGCTGAGAAAACACGTTTTCGCCAGTGCCATGATGTTTATACTATTCATGAATATATTGAAGGGGTTCCTTTAAGGGAAATTAACCAGCAGAATGCTGACGAGGTAAAGCAATGCGTGCTGCGTCTTCACAAGGCAGGACTGGCATCAAATGATATTCACCCAGGGAATTTCATTCGCACGCCAACGGGTGAGTTAAGGATTATTGACCTGTCCTGTAAGGGAAATATGAAGGTTTGTCAGGCTAATGACATTCTGGCATTACAACGAAAATATAATATTAACGTTAAAGGCAGAGGGTTAATTTATAAACTCATCCTGCTTAAAGAAAATATAAGATCGTTATCCAGAAAGATCCGCGGAAAATAAAATCTATGGTTTATACGGCCAGATAGCGATATCTGGCCGTAATTAACATTGAATGCACGCTGCGCACTCAATCCCAGCTCAGAATCACTTTCCCGGACTGGCCTGAACGCATGGCATCAAAGCCCTGCTGGAACTCATCAATCGAGAATCGATGGGTGATGATCGGCGACAGATCAAGACCGGACTGGATCAGTGCCGCCATCTTGTACCAGGTTTCAAACATTTCGCGACCATAGATACCTTTAATAAACAGACCTTTAAAGATAACTTTCGTCCAGTCTATCGACATGTCTGAGGGCGGGATCCCCAGCATGGCAATACGGCCACCGTGGTTCATGGTGTCCAGCATGGTGCGGAACGCTGGCGGTGCCCCAGACATTTCCAGACCCACATCGAACCCTTCGGTCATCCCCAGTTCGGCCATCACGTCGGTCAAGTTCTCTTTCGAGACGTTGACTGCGCGGGTAATGCCCATTTTACGCGCCAGCTCCAGACGGTACTCATTAACATCGGTAATCACTACGTGGCGTGCACCAACGTGCTTCGCTACCGCGGCAGCCATAATACCAATCGGACCCGCACCGGAAACCAGCACATCTTCGCCAACCAAATCAAATGACAGCGCCGTGTGTACCGCGTTACCGAATGGATCGAATATGGAAGCTAAATCATCGGAGATATTGTCCGGGATTTTAAAGGCGTTAAACGCCGGGATCACCAGGTATTGAGCAAAACAGCCTGGACGGTTTACGCCGACACCGGTCGTATTGCGGCACAGGTGAGTACGGCCACCGCGGCAGTTACGGCAATGTCCGCAAGTAATATGGCCTTCACCAGAAACGCGATCGCCGATTTTGAAGCCTTTAACTTCCTGGCCGATGCCAACAACTTCACCGACATATTCATGCCCTACAACCATTGGAACCGGGATGGTTTTTTGCGACCACTCATCCCAGTTATAAATGTGAACGTCAGTCCCGCAGATGGCTGTTTTACGGATTTTAATCAGCAAATCGTTATGGCCGACTTCCGGTTCAGGAACGTCGGTCATCCAAATGCCTTCTTCCGCTTTCAGTTTGGATAACGCTTTCATTTCACATCCTCAGGCAATTACGCCCAGTTGTTTACCAATGCGTGTGAACGCGTCGACAGCACGCGTAATCTGCTCAGGGGTATGTGCCGCAGACATCTGGGTACGAATACGCGCCTGGCCTTTTGGAACCACTGGATAAAAGAATCCAGTAACGTAAATCCCCTCTTTTTGCAGTTCGCGGGCAAACGCCTGTGCAACAACCGCATCACCCAGCATTACCGGAATAATCGCGTGATCGGCCCCTGCCAGCGTGAAGCCTGCTGCGGACATTTGCTCACGGAATTGACGCGCATTCGCCCAGAGACGATCGCGCAGGTCACTACCCGCCTCAACCATCTCCAGCACCTTAATGGAAGCAGCAACAATTGCCGGAGCCAGTGAGTTAGAGAACAGATACGGACGAGAACGTTGACGCAGCCACTCAACAACTTCTTTACGTGCCGCAGTGTAACCACCCGATGCGCCACCGAGTGCTTTGCCCAGCGTGCCGGTGATGATGTCCACACGACCCATCACGTCGCAATACTCATGAGAGCCACGGCCGTTCTCACCCACAAAGCCTACCGCGTGGGAATCATCTACCATCACCAGCGCATCATATTTGTCTGCCAGATCGCATACGCCTTTCAGGTTAGCGATAACGCCATCCATAGAGAACACACCATCGGTGGCGATCAATACGTGGCGGGCACCTGCTTCACGCGCTTCTTTCAGGCGCGCTTCCAGTTCCTGCATATCGTTGTTGGCATAGCGGAAACGCTTCGCTTTGCACAGGCGCACACCATCGATAATAGAGGCGTGGTTCAGGGCATCAGAGATAATGGCATCTTCTGCTCCCAGCAGCGTTTCGAACAGGCCGCCGTTGGCGTCAAAGCAGGAAGAGTAAAGAATGGCATCTTCCATACCCAGGAACGCAGCCAGTTTTTGCTCCAGGTGCTTATGGGTGTCCTGAGTGCCACAAATAAAGCGCACCGAGGCCATACCAAATCCGTGAGAATCCATACCCGCTTTTGCCGCTGCAATCAGTTCCGGGTGGTTAGCCAGCCCTAAGTAGTTGTTCGCACAAAAGTTAATAACATGGCTTCCGTCAGCCACGGTGATATCAGCCTGCTGAGCAGACGTAATAATGCGCTCTTCTTTAAACAACCCTTCCGCGCGTGCGGTTTCCAGATCGTTCGTTAACTGCTTATAAAAATTCCCACGCATTGCAATTCTCCAGACTGGGCAAATTTCAGCACATATTACCCAATGCTATTGGTTTGTACGAGATGACTCATCATGACTTGTCTAAAATGCAGCATAAATCACGTGTACCCACATAACCTTTCAGGAATGGCAGACCTGGCATCACAACCAGGCTTACGTTGTCGCGTCATCAATGACCTGAGACGCTGATGACGGTGCCAGAGTAAATCCTGCCATAGCAAAGGCCTTATTAACCTTAATGATATAGTTGTCTTCGTAGAATTCCTCAATCGCCTGCTGAATCTGCTCGCCGGCAGGTAACACTTTTCCATCAACGATTTCCTGCAGCAAGGAAACAAATTTTTCTGGTTCATCAGTCGGGTATAAATTACCGTTTATCCCTTCTTTGATAATGTCTGCAGGCCCCGTTTCACAATCAGAGCTAATGGCATAAACACCGTGAGCGCTGGCTTCAACCAGAACCATAACGAAACCTTCAAAATGGGAAGTTAGCAGCAGGCAGGTGATATTTTTCAGCGTATTTTGAATATATTCCCACGGTGATTTCTGCCAACCATGCCAGTGAATTTTTTCGCTAATCCCCAACGTTTCAGCTAATGCCGTTAAGGTATCAACATCCGGGCCGGTGCCGACAATATCTAAGGACCACTTCCCTTTTAGTTTAGCCAACCCGTTGAAAAGACTACGTACATTTTTCTGTCCATCTGCTACAACCCTGCCTACATACACAAACCGGGCATGCTTCTCTGGGGTAGGGATACGGATATCGCATCGCGCAACGGGATTGTAAATCGTTGCAATAGTGCTTTTTTCTATTCCCATCTCAATGAGTTGCTGAGTTATCCCAGAGCTAATTGAAAGATGATAGTCAGCTTTACTAATGTACTTGATTTTTTTCTTGTAATTATTTTTGTAGAAGTTAAAAATAGAGAAGTGAAACCATGAAAATATTTTAACCTGCTTGCTTGTATATTTTCTTGCAACGTGACTGATATAACATGAAAGCGTATCCAGGGATATAATTACATCAGGACTTTCCTGATGTATAATTTTTCGCAAACCATAAGCAAAACTTAGTCTTCTTAATTTAGTTATTTTTATATTAGAAGAAAGATGACAATAGCGCTGCCCCGTAAGCCAGCCAATATTGACATTGCTATTATTATTTTTCTTAAAGAAAACAAAAGAGACATCAATATCAGGGTCTTGCATCCGCAGCAGCTTCACCAGATTAATACATACCGTCTCCATACCGCCGAGGCCACTGGTTTCATAACCTGTAATAACTATCTTCTTAAGTTGCATATATTATTTTCATTCCAATGACTATTGTCAGCCCCAACACCGTGCTCTGCCTTGCTTATTCATTCGTTGATGGCTCCGAAAAAGCCGGCACCGCGCGCCTGAACACCCATTCACAACGGGAATCATACACCACTCTGCCTAGACCATTTCAATCAAGAATATAAACAGCGAAAGCAATACCCAACACAAATGCCGCACGCCACATGACGCGACGTACTGCTGAAGCCGACGCCATGTAGTGATATGATTAGAGGTATTCGTGTCTGAGATTGTCTCTGACTCCATAATTCGAAGGTTACATTTATGATCATCGTTACCGGCGGCGCGGGCTTTATCGGCAGCAACATCGTTAAGTCCCTGAATGACAAAGGCATCACCGATATTCTGGTGGTGGACAACCTAAAAGACGGCACCAAGTTTGTGAATCTGGTGGATCTGAATATTGCTGACTATATGGATAAGGAAGACTTCCTGATCCAGATTATGGCTGGAGAAGATTTCGGCGATATCGAAGCAATTTTCCACGAAGGCGCATGCTCTTCCACTACCGAGTGGGATGGCAAGTATATGATGGACAACAACTATCAGTACTCCAAAGAGCTGCTGCACTACTGTCTGGAGCGTGAAATTCCGTTCCTGTATGCCTCTTCTGCAGCAACGTACGGCGGTCGTACCTCTGACTTTATCGAATCTCGTGAATATGAGAAGCCGCTGAACGTCTATGGCTACTCAAAATTCCTGTTCGACGAATATGTACGCCAGATCCTGCCAGAAGCAAATTCTCAAATCGTTGGCTTCCGTTATTTCAACGTCTACGGGCCACGTGAAGGTCACAAAGGCAGCATGGCGAGCGTAGCTTTCCATCTCAATACTCAGCTCAACAACGGCGAAACACCCAAGCTGTTTGAAGGCAGTGAAAACTTCAAACGTGATTTCGTCTATGTCGGCGATGTTGCAGCAGTAAACCTGTGGTTCCTGGAAAACGGCGTTTCCGGCATCTTTAACCTCGGTACTGGTCGCGCAGAGTCTTTCCAGGCCGTCGCGGATGCCACGCTGGCATACCACAAAAAAGGCAGCATTGAGTACATTCCGTTCCCGGAAAAACTGAAAGGACGCTATCAGGCATTTACTCAGGCGGATCTGACTAACCTGCGCGCTGCGGGCTATGACAAACCGTTCAAGACCGTTGCCGAAGGCGTGACGGAATATATGGCCTGGCTGAACCGCGACAACGCTACAAATTCACAAAATCATTCGAGCGGTATCAAGGCGGCAACTAAGTGAATCTCCGGGAGCTTACAAGAGTAAGTGACCGGAGTGAACGCAGGCAGCCAACGCAGAGACAGCTTGAAGGATGAAGTGAATGAAGATTTTGGTGGTAGGCCCGTCATGGGTGGGCGACATGATGATGTCGCAAAGTCTCTATCGCACGCTCAAGGCGCGCTATCCCCAGGCAATAATCGACGTGATGGCACCTGCATGGTGCCGTCCGTTATTATCGCGCATGCCTGAAGTCAACGATGCTATCGCCATGCCGCTTGGACACGGCGCACTGGAGATTGGCGAGCGCCGCAAACTGGGCCACAGTTTGCGTGATAAACGCTACGATCGCGCGTACGTCCTGCCGAACTCATTTAAATCCGCACTGGTACCCTTCTTCGCGGGTATTCCTCATCGTACCGGCTGGCGTGGCGAGATGCGCTATGGTCTGCTGAACGATGCACGTGTACTGGATAAGGAAGCCTGGCCGCTGATGGTCGAGCGCTATGTCGCGTTAGCGTACGATAAAGGCGTGATGCTCACAGCCAAAGATTTACCACAGCCGCTGCTGTGGCCGCAATTGCAGGTCAGTGAAGGCGAAAAGTCACTTACCTGTAGCCAATTTTCCCTCTCGGCTGAACGTCCAATCATCGGTTTCTGCCCTGGTGCAGAATTTGGTCCAGCGAAACGTTGGCCACATTACCACTATGCTGAACTGGCAAAGCAGTTGATCGACGAAGGTCATCAGATTGTCCTGTTTGGCTCGGCTAAGGATCATGAAGCTGGCAATGAGATTCTGGCTGCACTGAGCGTTGAACAGCAGGCATGGTGTCGGAACCTGGCTGGTGAAACGCAGCTGGAGCAGGCCGTTATTCTTCTCGCCGCCTGCAAAGCCGTGGTCACCAATGACTCCGGTTTGATGCACGTGGCTGCCGCACTAAATCGTCCGCTGGTCGCTCTGTATGGCCCCAGCAGCCCGGATTTCACTCCACCACTCTCCCACAAAGCTCGCGTGATTCGCCTGATTACGGGGTATCACAAGGTGCGTAAGGGGGATGCTGCACAAGGGTATCACCAGAGCCTGATTGACATCACGCCTCAGCGCGTACTGGAAGAACTGAATGACCTGTTGTTACAAGAGGAAATCTGACGGATGCGGGTTCTGATCGTTAAAACATCGTCAATGGGCGATGTGCTGCATACGTTGCCCGCATTAACAGATGCGCAGCAGGCCATTGCGGATATTCAGTTTGATTGGGTCGTGGAAGAAGGGTTTGCTCAAATCCCCTCCTGGCATCCGGCCGTTAACCGTGTGATACCGGTGGCGATTCGCCGCTGGCGTAAAGCTTGGTTTTCCGCCCCCATTAAAGCAGAGCGCAAAGCCTTTCGCGATGCGGTGCGTTTACAGAACTATGACGTGGTTATCGATGCACAGGGGCTGGTAAAAAGCGCCGCGCTGGTCACACGTCTGGCACACGGCATTAAGCATGGTATGGACTGGAGTACCGCGCGTGAACCGCTGGCAAGTCTGTTTTATAACCGTAAGCATTATATCGCCAAACAACAGCATGCTGTTGAACGTACTCGTGAGCTGTTCGCGAAAAGTCTGGGATATGTCAAACCCCAGTCGCAGGGTGATTACGCAATTGCACAGCATTTTCTGAGCGAACGCGATGCCGATGCAGGGCAGTATGCCGTCTTCCTGCACGCCACCACTCGTGATGACAAGCACTGGCCGGAAGCGAAGTGGCGGGAGCTCATTGGCTTATTCAATCATGCAGAAATACGTATTAAACTCCCCTGGGGTGCTCCGCATGAAGAAGCGCGAGCCAAACGACTGGCAGAGGGATTTGATTACGTAGACGTTTTACCGCGAATGAGCCTTGGGGATGTCGCCCGGATATTAGCCGGCGCTAAGTTTGTGGTATCCGTTGACACCGGATTAAGCCACTTGACCGCCGCACTGGATCGGCCGAATGTTACGCTATATGGCCCTACGGACCCGGGGTTGATTGGGGGATACGGGAAGAATCAGGTCACATGTCGTGCCCCGGAAGGAAAGCTTGCTTTGCTTGAACCCACTCAGGTTTATTCTCACATAGCGCTGCCGTAATTATTCAGGTATCGCAGATATGCTAAATTCGTTCTTATACAACCGCTTTGCAATTTAACATATCTGCAGCTAACTAAAACTATGCCCTATATCGTATTTCATCCACGATTAAGCATTGCTGCATTCATCTACTTCCACCAACATAACCCAAGAATAATTCGTCGGGCATGCCAATATGAGGAGGAAATTTTACGTCTGAAAAGTGATTTCTGCTTTTTCTTGCGACTCTTTATCTCTTTACGCTCTTTCTCTAACCAGCTCCCGGACAACTCTTCAGGATGATGGACAAAGTTTGCCAGGTATATATCAGAAAAATAGCCCTGGCGCATTAGATATGCCCATTCATCTATGATGAAAAAGTTATTTTCAAAACGGGAAACAAGTTTTTGAGCTGTTACAGAATTCATTAAATAACCGCAGGCTCGCAAAACATATCCATGGCCAAATATGACTTTGCCGAAGGTCTGGCCACCAATTTTCTTGAGTTTAAGCAAATTTAAGACAACTTTATTCTTATACCTTAAACCATCCTGCCCACCAAGTAGGTATAACGCGTCTTTATTGAGAACACTTTCATCGACAGTCGATATAAATTCCTTAAAATTCTGATCGATAATTGCGTCATCTTCAAGAATACAAACCCAATTTTGTCCACTCTGCCCAAACTGTTTAAAAGCCTTCATATGGCTTAGTGAGCAACCCAGTTCACCATCAGTAGGCGTGTGGTTTTCCCTGTGCTGAAAGTCAGTTAACGGTATCTTGCGCTTTTCTTCGGCAGACAAATTTTTCCCATAGATAGCATCAACGAACGAATACTCGATATTTAATTCATTCATTATATCTGATACGCGTTTTCTTCGGGCATCGTCAAAAGGAAGCGAAATGACCAGCACGTGCATGAGTTCAAACCCTCGAATATAATTAAGCCAGCACAGTCATCGTGAAATAAAGATTAACAATTACTAGCCAGCTAAATAAACTTAATTAACTATTCTATGTAGCTATACAAAGTCTATTATTTCATATTTATAGTTTATTCTTTGATGTATGATTAATAATCTTATCGGTTTTTCTTGCATAGGTTGCAAAGAGATCGGATTCATCACGAATAATTTTATTAATATCTTTTTTAAAGTATATCTTCAGAAATCTGAAGTAATCTCTTTGCGTTAACCCGATGTTTAGCGAGGAGAAGTACAAACCAATCAGATCTTTATTACGCCAGCGAATAGGAACCGCATTCCTGATCTGAGCTCGGTGCAGATCAATAACCGACAGCTTGAACGTATTATCCTCAAAATTGGCCGGTTGATGCAATAAGAAGTGACAGAGATAGCAATCACGGTGATTAACGCCGCCCTGATGCATCCTTCTGACCATAATGGCAAGCCGCTCAATTAATGCCATTTTAATTTTTCGCGCGGGTGGATTCACCAACCAATCTGCGCAATAGTCTTCCAGGCTAACCGCCGGACTCAGATCTTCAGTTATAATAAAAGAGATACGGTTGAGCGGATTTATACCTTGTTGCCCGAAACCAACACCGTGCATCGTATCAACATCCAGTTCCTGCAAACGGTGTATAGCATTCCATTCTCTATCAGCTCCGAGTACCGGCAAACGTAAGGAGAATAAGTTTTTGATAACTTCCTTCAGTTTAGTTCCCTGGTGCCATTTCAGGAAATAGCTTTTACCTGCAATCTCAAACCTTATCGTTCTACGCGTTTCGAGCTGCCTAAATGTTTCTCCCTGCAGCTTCTGTACTTCAGAAAAAGCATCTTTCCCTTTCCACAAGGATAAAAATGGTTCTTTTAACTCAACCATGGGCACCACCTATAATAATATCAGCTGCTTTCTCAGGTAGACTATAAAGGTCTTGAGTATCAGCAAAGTGTTGTGCATTATCTTTCCATGCATTTCTCTGCCCTGAGTCAGTTAAAGAAAAATAAACAGCCTCATTTAATAATTTTTGCTCAAACGGTTCATCAATAACAATGCCGCATTCAGCATCTTTAATATAATGGGCATATCCGCAAACGGCCGTTGTTATGACAGGTAAACCTGCTGCAATTGCTTCAACCAGCACGATCCCTGCGGCTTCCTGATATGCCGGATGAATCAATAGATCGGCTGCTGCCATTAACTCTGAGACATCATTACGGCCAGGGAAGAACTTGATATTGTCAGCAACAGCATACTCTGTTGCCAGCTTTATATAGCGATCAGGCTTATCCTGACCCACAACAAACAGAATCGTTTGTTTGCGGACAGCTTCCGGTAAGGAAGCGATCGCCTTGATAGTTCTGTCGACCCCCTTACGGGTAAAATCAGAACCGATTTGTATAATTAAATACTGGGAATCACTGATATCATTTTCTTTCCTGAAGCTAGCTCTACAATTTGTTGGCTGAGAGCTGTATTTTCTGTCAGGATAAATCCCCGGCGGAAGGATATGAAAACGCGCTGGCTCAGTATGATAGTGCTTCTGAAAATCCGCAATTTGCTTATCTGTTAGCATCAACAGCTGTGTTGATTTTCCCTCAGCAAATGTAGCTTTTTCAAAGGCGGCATAATGCCGATATCGTGGTGTCAGACGATAGAGCAAACCTTTTTCTTGCGCGACTTTTTCTGCGTAGCAGACATCAGCAGCATAATAAACATCTAACCCAGGCATTTTATTGAACCCAACGACCCGGTCTGCTGGATTACTCTCAAGATGTTTACTTACCCACCGATGATACTCAGCATTTTTCCCGTTGTTGGAGCATGACCTCACAGGAACAATAATGATCTCCAGGCTGTCTGGAATATTTCCTTGCCATGATTGTGTGTAAACCCGAACATGATGTCCACGTGATGCGACTGTTGACGCTATACGCAAAAAATCACGCTGTAACCCACCAAAAGGGAAATATTTATACAAACAGAAAGCAATAACCATTTTATATATCCGGATGCTTTATTAATCGAGTTTAGGTAACCGCGACGCTATGGCTGCAATCACGTCATCCGCTGGTATAGCAGATAAATATTTCTTACTTCGATCAAGTTTTTCACGCACAGGCATTGGTTGGTAATCACCAGCCCAAAATTGAACTACATCATCAGACCATGGTCGCCAGGCGATATGATCGGTGGCACCGAAAAGACAAATGATGGGGGTTTTAACAGCTGCAGCAATATGCATCGGGGCAGAGTCGACACCAATAAAAAGTACAGCATGATCAATTAATGCAGCAAGCTCAGGGAATGTTGTCTTACCGGCAATTTCAGTTAAAGGCTTGGTTTCACATGCCCTGGCAATCTCATCGACGCAGGCAATATCGCTGGCACCGGGTCCAGACGTCAGTACAACCTGATACCCCAAATGATGTATCGCGTCAATCACCAGGGAGAATCTATCATTCTCCCACGACTTGAATTCTTGTCTCGCCGTAGGCTGTATAACAACATACTTCTGGTTATCAACCTGAGGAAGTTTTTTCCGAACAGATTGCCAGACTTGCTCACCATAAACCATTTTCAGTACCGGAACTGATTCTTTTAGATTTAATGGCGTCAGCACAGACAAATTACGTTCGACCCAATGATCGCCACTTAGAGGAACGTGATGAGTAAAACTGTCGCGCCAGAATTTCTTATTTCTGTGCGAGAAATCATGTGTCAGTTTTATTGGACAATCCAAGCAGCGACACAGTAAAGCAACTATCCACTGATCGGTAAGGTTGACCACTAGATCATAATGATTACCACGTAGTACCTTGATCAGCGCTAAGAAATTTTTTGCTTTCTCAAAAGCAGAACTCTTTTTATTTTTTATGCCATACAAAGCATGGATATCGGGATTTTCAGATAAAATAGGAATGGTATCTTCGTAGAGTAAAACATCAATATCAGCATCAGGATAATTCTTTTTAAGCGTGCTGATGACCGGTGTGGTTAGCAACATATCGCCGTGAAAGCGCATCTTTATGACCAGGATCTTTTTCACACTCTACCCTTTCAGGTTATTGTTAATTTTCAAATCACGCTACCGCCCCAGGCTCAACAGCTACCTGTGTACTGCAGAACACACCATCTTATTTTATCGTTTATATTATACCACTATTCACTTGACAATTCGATATCTATGAAAATTTTCTATGTGAATTAGAGAGCAAATGAATATTTACAATACATGAGACTCTCTATCATATTATGAAAATTGAGCCTATATTCTCAACTACGCCACATAGGCTCATCTTAATGTTAATTCGTTATTTTTCCTGGCTCATTTTTATCATACAACATCAGGATGGCTATACTGTATAATAAAAAGACATTTATGAACATCTTTTCAAATAAACAATATACCAGAATATAGCCAACAAGAGAGCACAGTAATGAAATGCTAAAAATATCTTTTTGGCTTCTGGCTCGGGCATATATGTCTTTAAATGTAATGAAAAAAGCCGCACTAAATAAGAAGAGACCCATTGCCCCAACATTATAAAGAATTATCATAAAGAACGGTTCATCTATATTATAACCATTGTTCCGTTCAGAATATACCCCACCATTTTTCGGCGCATTATGGTCCTCTAAATACTGATTGTATGTAGAATTTCCATACCCAATGCCAAAGACGGCATTGTTGATATTTTTCATTACTAAAGGAAAACGGTCTGAGATGATTTCATCACGACTGGATGTGACGTTATTCATTTGCAGAGTTTGATCGACTTTCATTTTTACCTGACCCACTGTGTTGTAGGCCCCGAAAAGCAAAGCAACCATTATAAATAGCAAGCCACAGGTAGCAGCGATAAATCTCTTGATGGTTTTACTCACCAGAAATGAAATCAGGAAAATCTCAACAACAACTGCTAAGATCCCTGCCCGACTCCCGGTGTATGATAAAAAGACAAATGCAAGCGCAGAGATGATATATAATACTGTTTTCAGAAAGTGATTCTTGAATAAGATCGCCCCTGTTAATACAAACGGAAATAGCATAACAACATAGAATGCGAAACCATAGCGAAGCTGTAGATACAGTTCCTGCGGGTTATTTTTTATAATTCTTAAAATTGGCACCACTAAGACAATATAGGATAGAGTAAGTATCGCACCAATGACAAAAAACTGTCTCAGTGAGGTGATATGTTTACTGAATGCGCCAAAAAACAACATCATCACTAACGGGTAACGCCAGTCTTTTATCAATATGGTAAAGGCATCAAGAGATTTATCTTTATAGGTAAAAAATACAATACAAAAAACACACCATAACGTGAAGAGTAACAATAATTTTCTCTTCTGCATGAGATCGAGCACAATGTTTTTAATATCTATTTTATTGGCTTTAATATAGTAAATAGATAAAACCACAGCGAGCAAAGAGGTCATATTTAGCACCCCCTGATTATCTATCGTAAATAAGCCAAAAATCATTAAGACCAATACAACTTTGCTTAAAATCAAGATATTACCATTTTGACTGTATCTTACTTGATTCATAAAATTCAAATCTCACTTCTTCAAATTGCCTTGTTAATCAACAACAAACACTCACTCGCACGATTTATGGGGCATATCTTATTATATAACATCGTAAAAATCCCCCATTAATTTTAGTCTCTTTCTCTCACTGTGTACCTTCATTCTGGCCACAAAAATATTTTCACATAACATAATGATTAATAAAAGAAATTTAGTCGCCAAGTATCTCTTTCCTTCCTTTACAGTTTGTTCTATTCTATGCCGACAGGAGAGCCATTTTGTCTTACATAAACACGCGTGCACTCTGAAAGAATCAAAAGGAAAAAGATGTGAAAGAAAATATGGAAATGGAAGTTCAGATCCCGATTATTTAAAAGTACCGATGTTATTGAAACGCCCGTACCGTAGAGAAAGGGTCTGTCAGCGCCATAGGTAATATTGACACATGTACTTTTTTTATCG